>JAAYSP010000131.1 GCA_012518355.1 candidate division WS1 bacterium
GCCGAACACTTCCGCCTCGAAACGCTCGATGAGGGCCCCTGACCGCCAGGCGTCTTCAGGCAGACCCGCTTTCGTGCAGGTATGGCACAGGAACTCCTCACGGTCCCAACCCCACTCCATCGGAACCTGTGGGAGCAGCACTCCGCGACAGTACCCCTCGCTTATCACCAGCCCGTCGCGCCCAACCTGCACCTGCTGAGGGTCCTCGACCACATCCAGTGGAGAGAGCACCGATATCTCGATGCTCAGATGGTCAAGCTCATCCGGCTTCACAGGCTCAAAACGCGAGTCTTCCAGCGCTGCAGCGCGTGCCATCTGGGCTACTGTTTCGATCAGCGGCAGGGTGCTCTCCAGGCGTCCGATGCAACCGCGAAGCTGCCCGCCCTGCTCCAGGGTGACAAAAGCGCCCTGTATGCGCTTCAGTGCCGGGTCGTCAGTAGCTGTGTTCGGCGTCGGTTCTCCTCGCACCGCAGCATACACAGACTGACGCGCTACCTGTAGCAATCGCCTCTTCTGCTCTTGAGTCAGCATAGTCACGCCCCCCTCACAAACCGATGGCTGATGGGCGCATCCAGGTCAGCGCCCATATCGGTCGGATTTCACTTGCTCTTGGGTTTCTGATGAATCAGGATATACTGGTGATGGATGTTCGAGACGAAAGCGTAAGGAATCGCGAACGGATACAGGTTTTTGTTGTTCTGCAGCAGCACCGTGATGCCCTTGGGTGGCAGGCCATGCCGCTCGATCATGGTGGCCAGATCGGCATGGTACATGTAGAAGCGCGGGCCGTGGCGAAAATCAGACACGATGCAGGCCAGATAACCGCCCGGCTTGAGCGTCCGCGCACACTTGCCGAAAAGCGCCCCCAGTCGCTCTAGAAAGCAAGCATAGTCGGCGATGCTGCCCAGATCCCGGTCATGGTCGCCATAGTCGGTGGGCAGGTCACGCTTCACACGCTCGGCCTGAGCCTTCATGCCCGGCTTTTTGGCCAGTATGTTCCAGTAGGGGGGACTGGTGACTATGAAGTCCACACTGCCCTCGTCTATCTCATCCAGCTTTTCTTCAGCGTCACCGTGCAGTATGCGCTGATCATCGCCTGCCCCGGCATCCTGCAACCGTTGGCGACTGATCTGCACCCACTCGTCCACCAGCTCTATGCCGATGCCGCGTCTGTTGCTTTGATGGCAGGCGATGAGCGTAGAACCGCTACCTACAAACGGGTCGAGCACACACTGGCCCTGCTTGGTGAAGAGCCGGATGAGGCGCTCGATGTCGTGCTCAGAGAAGGTAGCAGGGTGGCGGAGTTTGAGTTTGTCACGGGTCGGCGCTACGCTATAGAACGCACTGGGCAGGATTTGGTCCAGCATCTGTTCGGCCTGATCTTCACCATAGCTTTGCTGCAGCCACTGTGACAGCTCTGCGCGCCGCTGCTCGGTCCACGGCGAATTCTCGACCTCACCGGCAACCCAGAAGCTCTTGGTCTCACGCAGCCATCGTCGGGCGCTAAGATCGTTCAGCTTGTTCTCGCGACACACAGTTGCGTCCTCACAGTGCTGACACCGCATGATGCAAAGTCAGGGCAATCTTATCATGTCTGCGATATATGCGGCAAACATGGAGGAACTCTCCAGGCGATTGCGGAATACATAAGTGTATAGGTGTGGCGGGCGAAAGCTTCTACCTGAGGCGTCCGACCGATGCGCGTCTCTAGCCCGCACCCGCATGTGGTCCTGCACACTACGACTTGCAGGACACACTTCTAGCGGAGGTGACGTCCGTGCCCGAAAATAACGGCACGCAGTCTAGACAAGTGACCTGGTTTTGGGCGGCTTTATGGCTGGTGGCCGCTTTAGTTATCGGCATCAATGCCACGGTCGTGCTGCACCAGTACCGGGTAGTGCCTGACGAACCGACTGTGAAGTTGGCAGGGATGCTGCTGATCGGCGAACTGCTGCTGTACTTCGTCGTGCTTATGCTCCCCAGCGAGCGGATCGTGCCACCAGGCAGAACCATACTAGTGGTCGTCGGTGCCGTCGGAGTGCGCCTGCTTATGGCGGTCATCGCAGCCCAGATGGCGATCCTCGCAGGTGACACCACTTCTTTCGGTCAGTTATGGCGAGTTATGCACGGTAGCTTCTGGCTTGGAGCACTGCTGCAGATGCTCTTGATTGCAGTCTATCTGTGGCTCGTCCGCTCTGCCCTGGAGGTACCCCGACGCCGAGCAAAAGGATACCGGCGTCCGGTTCCAACAGACCAACAACATGACGCAGACCACACTCACACACGCCCAACCGACGAACAGATTCGCCAACGGCAAGAGCAGTTGCTCAGTGCACTCATGGAAAACCCCGATGCTCCGGTCGAGGCACCCATCTCTCACGACGCACGAACAGTTCAGTCGCCGCCACCGTCGCCCACGCTAAGTCCGGAGCAGACGGTAGCTACTGATAGTCATCATCTACCTCCGGTTATACATCCGGCACCAGAGCCGGACACCACACCCCCTGCTGCAGTGGAACCGCCGGCGCCGGTAGCGACGGACACGCCTACAGTTTCGGCCGACCAGGGTATGCACCCGGATCCAGAAGGCGTGCCGACAGTGACACAAGACACCGACTCGCTGCCGCCGGTGCCCGATGTGCCCACAGCCGTGACGCCACCTACGCAGATGGGCGCTCCAGTCGCACCTGTTGCCAGGCCGGAAGAACCATCGCAGCCGGAACATATGCAAATGGAGCCCACACAGAGCGAGCCCGCGCAGCCGATACAACAGATAATCGGGGATGAGGATGTCGTCACTTTCATCGCCCAACAACAGATGCGACTGGAGCAGGTCGAGCCTCCGGTGGACACTGCGGCAGAGGAGCTGGCGGCGACACCGTCTTCAGCAGTACTCGAGAGTGCCACAGGCACTGAACCGGCGATAACGCCTGATGAGGCCGCTACCGTATCCGAGGCCCCGGCTGTGCTCGCCGCTACCCCCAGCCCCGAGCAGGATTTCGTGCTGAGAAACGCCCTGAACCGTGTCGTGCCCGGCCAGACTGTGGAGACTGCTGTGTCATCATCAGGCCGGGTATACGCTCTTGTCGGACTGTCATCTGAGTTCGCTGCCGAAAGCCTGACACAGGCGTTGGACGAATTGCTGGCATCAGTACAGTCTGCTGCGGCAGCCATGCGTGCCACTCCTGCTGGGACTGCTCTGATCATGTCTGAGCAGGCAACTCTGGTTACTGCCACATCTGCCGACTGTGGCAGCCAGGTCGTAGTCCAGAGCCCGCCGGATAGCAAGCTGGGGCAACTCACCCTACTGGGACGTCGTGCGGCTCAGGTGGCAAGTGACGTCCATCTGGGCAATCAATGCCCCCCGCTTGAGGCGCAATTGCGTGAATTGACACATGATCTGGCATGGTGTGCTCCTGAAGCCGGCCAGTTGTCTCACCCGCTGGAGGCGTTCGCTGGGGCATCCGGCACCGTTTTGACCACCGCCATCGGCGCAGATGCTCCTGCCATTGCCGGGACCGCTGAGCAGCTCTATCAGGCTGCGGCTACAGTCGCCGAAGCGCTCCAGATAGGTGCGGTGGATCGAGTGCTCGTCGAGGGGACTGGGGCCGGTCTGGTCCTCGGTGCCCTGGACGTGCCGGCTAGTGGGCTTCTGGTCTTGCCGGCCGACACAACCGGCAAGATGGGGGCAGCAAACGTAGCCATGGGCAAGATCCGTGATGTATTGAGAGGCGAGGGATGAGCTACGCGCCGGCTCGTCGTGCGGCTTTGCCCGCCGTACTACTGACAGGGCTTTTCGTGGCCCTGCTGGTGGTGATGCTGCAGTCGCGCGAGCCGATACTGGTGCCACTTGCCGTGCATGTCGGATTGGCGACGGCCTATATCATCATGGCTCTGCTGACCACCGGTGCACACCCGGTACGCACGGTGGCTGTCCTACTCACTATGCTGGCAACTCAGGCGGCCATGGCTCTGCTGATCGCGCTTGTCTATGTGGCCACTGCAGTGGGTGGGGCCGACATGGCTCTACCGGCAGCGTGGATATACTCACTGACCGGCGATCTGACCGGACTGCTGCTGCAAGCGGCGGTGGTGTTTCTGATGGCACCTGTTGCTGGGGCATGGTGGGGCGTCCAATCCCAACAACAGACGCTGCAGTCTATGTCTGGACTTGCGCCGATACAGGACGGCCCCAGTTTTCAGCAGGCACTTGATGCGCTATGCAAGCAGTCCCCCGTGGCTGGTGTCGCCGTCTGTCGCGGCCGTAAGTCGCTGGGGGCAGGGATCTGGAGGGCAGACCCCAAGGCTGCCTGTGAGCGTGCCGGAGCTATACTGGAACCTACCGAGAAGAGGCGCCTCTTCATCCCACTCGGCCAGGCCGGACTATGGGTGGACAGTCACCAAGACCGTGTCATCGCAATCATACTGGACGACCCGACAACCGAAAAACAGGCCCGCGCCCTGGGAGCGCGGCTACATGCTGCCGTCGCCAGGGTCATGGAACCCCAGAGATGAAATGCATCTGTTCCGGCGGCCAACCGGGGGGTACATATGGCTCGTGACTTGATCGTATCACCATCGCTGCTGTGCGCTGATTTCGCCCATCTGGCCCGCGAGGTGGAGGCTCTGGAGGCTGCCGGCTGTCAGTGGCTTCACTTCGACTGCATGGACGGCCACTTCACCGACCAGGTGACATATGGTCAGATCGTGGCAAAAGCACTCCGCGATTTGACCGACCTATTTTTCGACTGCCACCTGATGTTCACAAACCCGGAGAAACATCTCGAGTATTTCGCCGATGCCGGTGCCGATGGGATCTCTATACACCACGAGGTGACCGACCAGCCTGCCGAGATGCTTCAGCGCATACGTGATCTGGGCTGCAAGGCCAACCTGACGGTCAACCCTGACACCCCCATCGCCGCTCTGGAGCCACTGCTGCCGTACGCTGATGTGGTGATGATCATGGGTGTGTTCCCTGGATATGCAGGGCAAAGCTACATGCCGGAGACAACGGGACGCATCCAGGAGCTGCGTAGCATGATCGACTCCGGAGGACACGAGACACTCATCGAGGTAGACGGAGGCGTGAACGCATCTACCGCTGAGCAGGTGATACGCGCCGGAGCTGATGTCGTAGTCTCAGGCTCCTTCCTGTTCGAGCATCCAGGCGGATATGCCGAAGCCGTGCGTTTCTTCAAAAACATAGCAGCACAGGGCGGATAGTACACCATCACCAAACTATTCGGCGTGAACATGCTCGCGCCAGCAGATCATGTAGAGTAGGTCTCGTATAGCCGACCACGTATAGCATGACATGTGTATCATGTCACATGCGGCCATGATACAGGTATCATAGCGGGTAAGTGCGATACGGGCACCCGAGATGTCTTAAGTACGCCATAAGTGCGGCCTGTGTTTTCACGTCCATCAATCAGTTCGGAGTCTGCCACGATGGAAGATGAACGGATATTCGAACCGGTCATCACCAGCGGCTCGCCGCAGGAGATAGGTGCTGCTTTTGGCCGGGTGAACGCGAGCAGTGTCCAGACGCACCTGCGCGAGTTCATGGAGCTCTGTGCACGTGAGAAGCTGGACGATATGCAGGTGGTGGAGAAGTCCCATCCGGGCCTGCAGATCGTGCGCACCGTGGCACCGTGGTGGGAGATAGAGATGGACGCGATCGCCGATGCGGCCGGTGTCGCTCCGGATCTGTACAGGGCCTTCTGCATCGGCAAGTATCGACGGCTGTTTTTCGGGTCTGCCGAGTGTACCTCTTACGCCGCTACGGGATCCTACATCCCGTTTTCCGGCACCAGCTTCCACAAGAGCCGCGACAATGTCAGCCGTTTGCAGTGTGCGTTTGTGCGACGCATCGAAGACAGTACCCAACAGATCTATGCCTGGTGCGGCACTTCCGACACATCTGACCCGACCACCATGATGTTCGTGAACGAGCAGGGCCTGGCGGGCGCCGCTGATACCGGAGGGCGGACCGATGACTTTCGTGGCGAGGGGCTGATGAACACCTTCGGGCTGCGTTACGTGGCCGAGACCTGTCGCGACTGCCACGAAGCTGCCGACACACTGCGAGAGTGGTCGGATCTCGGCTACTATGCGGGCGGCAACAGCAAGACTAACTGGATGTTTTCGGATACCGCGGGCACCATACTGCGTGCCGTGCAGGGCAATCACAGCATCGAGGCGAAGTTCACTACCGAAGGCATAGTGACCAACTGTGAGCGCAGACTGCTGGAGCCCACGCTGCTCAGGCAAAGCGGCTATCTCGACGCAGTTGCACTCTCCGAGGCATCGCGCATCAAATCGGTCTCCATGCCCTCGACGATCAGCTCGATGTCAGCCGATTGCGTGGCAAACGATCCGCAGCATCTGACATGCGCCTGGTTTGGGCTTGGACGACCGACACGCGCACCGTACTTGCCGCTGTTTGTCGCCTCGCGCACAGTGCCACGAGCCATGCTTGATGGTAGCCTCTACCGGCGCTCCTTTCCGAGCCGCGCGACAACCGCAGACCTCCGCAAGCTCGAACGCACCTGGAAAACCTGGGTGGACGATTGTCTGCAGCAAGCGCACACGCTGATATCCGCAGGCCACAGTAACGACATCGCAGATCTGACCGAGCAAGTCACGGACGCGTGTGTACGAGATGCATTTGCGAACATGATGGGCGAAGCATGAACTGACTGCTACACAGGAGTGTGAACGCCATGGACATACGAGTACTTGCGCGCTACAGTCGTCGCATCGAGCATGTGATGGACGGCACACTGGAATGGGAGATGAACCATGGCATAAATGCGCTGGTAGAAAACCAGGAATGGGAACTGATGAGTGTGATGATACTGACAGCCAGTGAGGTGCCGGCGCGGCGCATGGCCGAACGTCTGGCACAGCATGAGCAGTATCTGCACTTAATCTTGCCCGCATGCTTCCGCCGCCAGATACGCAAGCCCCAGATAATCGACGGCGGCGCCATGCGCAGGCCAGTATTTCGTGATCTCGACGCTCTGGACATAGACCAGGAAGAGGGCATCCCGGAGCACATCCGTCAGGACGCTGAAGAGATGAGCGATGCAGTAGGACGCTCACGCATGGGGGCTCTGCAGCGCGAATTGCAGGAAGACAACGACGGCATCCGCGACTGGATCATCACCGCCCTCGGCGAAAAGCTGATGCAGTCCGCCGATGCGGTAAATGCGCTGGTGCTTGTCGCATGCTGCTCGATGTTCGAGGACAGTCGGCGGATGGCAGCCCTCAAGATAGCCAATCATGCCCCAACGGTGCGCCGCATGGTTGGTGCTGGACGTGCCAGCGAACTCGTGCAAATCAGTCAGGCCAGTGGCATGGAATCGGTCGCGATCAACATCTCGAGAGCTCTAAGTGACCTCATCCCCAAGCTGGTAGAGGAAGGCAATACTCGAGTACTGCGTTTCATCGCCGACAACCATCCGGAAGCTGCGATAAAACAGGCTGCATCCGAGGGGCTACCTCCCGAGCAGGCGTAGTCACGGCGTTCTCTCAGCTATCTTGCCTAACAGCCTGGCACCTGACACTAATTGCAGATATCTATCGCAACTGATACCCCTGCTACATACAGTGTGTGTGAGACCTGACTGCAGCGCGTTCACCGACCTGGAAGCTTGCCACCGAGGGTGCTTTTTGGCAGCTCCCAGTTGTCATCCGGCCACCACCCTCACGTATGAGCGAACCGGAGGCACTGGCACTGCGTCAAGATAGCACAAGAGCACTGTATGTGCTGTGCGGCGCTTCGGATGCGCACCTATGCACACGTCATGCTGTGCCTGGCCCCCGGCAGGTGATAAGGTATACTGAGACGAACTACCTCCTGTGCCAGTCAGTCAAGCGTAGCAGGTGATGACCGATGGGCAAGCATGTAACCAAGCCATCTGGCTCAGGCAGCGGCCCTCCAGCGTGGGTCTGGATACTTGTCGGTGCGGCAGCTCTGGCCATCCTCGCTGGTGGCTCACTGTTGGGCTATCGTATGCTGCACGGACCAATGGGGGCCGAACCACTGCCTTCCGCCGCCGACTTGCCTGCACTACCCCGCCCTGAACTACCGCAGGGACAGCCTCTACCTGCAGGCCCGCAGGCGCCGTCGCTGCCTGACGCTCCCGGTCTTCCGCAGGCCGAAAAATCTGAGCCAAGCCTACCTGAAGCACCGCCTTTGTCCGCAACCGACGCCGCTCCCCCAAAGCCGTCCGGTCCATCCGGAGGCATATACTACGCCGCTACCGTGCAGCCGTATCAGGTCAACGTGCCCGGGATACCACAGACACCTGGTATGCAGTTCGTGACAGCGATGTACAAAATCGTGAACAAAAGCACCATAAGCGTGCATGTCGAGCACAACCTGACAGCCCTCAGCTACCAGGGGGCAACGTACTATCCGTACGTGTGGGCATCGGGCATGGACGCAATCGCTAACCGCCGCTTCCTGTCACCGGTGACTCTGGCCCCCAACAGCATGACTGAGGGCTATGTCGGCTTCCAGGTTCCCATCGGCGCAACTGGCGTCGAACCTCTGTTCATGCCACAGGGAATTCCCGGTGAGATCAAGGTCAGACGCGTGCCCATGGATCAGTTGCCATCACTTCAGGGACCTGCGCCAACGCAGACGCTGCAGTGAGCCAATCGGTTGCGGCCAGCCACAGTGGAGCCATATCTACAGTCCACGCTCCGTAGGAGAGCATGATGCTGCACGAACTGACAGATGCCAGCCGCAACTACAGCTTCGCAGCCAGCCACGAGCCCGCACTTACAATCGCACCGGGCGATGCCGTCCGCTTCCATACTCGCGATTGCTTCGATGGCCAGGTGCCGATGGAGCCGAATCCGGACAACCTGACCAGGCACGACCGGGCTCGGGGCAATCCGGCCACCGGGCCAGTGTTCATCCGCGGCGCTGAACCGGGGCATGCGTTGGTCAGCACTATCCAGAGCATAGACCTGGCGCCTCAGGGTTTGCTCGGCGCAAGCAATAGAGACGGAGCCGACCGCTGGATGGCCGTAGTGGATATCAGAGATGGCATGGCGCACGTGGACGGCTGGACGCTACCGATCCGGCCGATAGTGGGCGTCATGGGGGTGGCACCTGAGGTCGCGGAGATACCCAACACGACCCCTGGCCCGCACGGTGGAAACCTGGACAGTCCTGATCTGGGCATCGGTTCACGTCTGTACCTGCCAGTGTTCCATCAGGGTGCACTGTTTGCCTGTGGCGACGTACATGCTTTGCAGGGCGATGGCGAGGTATGCGGGCAGGGGATCGAAATCGCTGCCCGGGTAACCGTGGCCTTCGAGCTGCTACCCCGCCCCATCTGCCCCTGGCCGGTGGTCGAGACATCCACACACTACGACATCATCGCGTGCGGAGCTGATCTGGATGAGGCCGCAGAACACGCACTGCTGGCAGCACGCGACTTCCTCATCCGCTATGGTGGAGCTACTGACCAGCAGGCGATCGCGCTGATGAGCATAGTCGGAGACTTGCGTATCTGCCAGATTGTCAATCCGCTGCTGGCCGTGCGCGCATGTATCCCCAGAGAACTGGTGACCAGAGAGCTATAGAGAGGCCACTGAACGGGGCCTGCACCTAACTCTAGTCGCTTTCCGGCCGGCATGCCACAGAAGGCACCATAGACCGGTTGCGACACCAACAGCACCAGCACAGCAGAACATCGCGATGGCAACCTGCAGCAGTGCAGCCGGACTGGCCAGCGATTTCCCAGCATCGCACCCCGCCCCGCGAGCCTCTGTGCGTGGTGAAGAGCACCAGGCAGAAGTGGCAACAGCTCAATCAGAGTGGCAAAAAACGAGACTGCGCTCGTAATCTTGACCTCTCTAGGTGCGTCCTCGATCGCAGCCACAAATCTAGCAATTGCTCTCGCTTCTCCTCTCCAACATAGAGCACTTTCATCGGGCGGCTGTCATAGGAGGGCATGTTTTGTGCACCCCTGTATGACATCGTAAAGCATCTCAGCTATCATTTCTAGCACAATGACAAACGCACAAACCTCTGATGGTAGAAGAAAATTGCAACTTTGCCCTCGATGTCAGGTAAGCTATAATGGAGGACGATTTGAGACAGAAGCCGCTGATAGATATGCAGGCAACGACACATCAGGAGGCAAGCGGTGAAGGGAACACTGGTTGAGCAGATACTGCAAGAGCACCTCGTCGAAGGCGACCTGAAGGCCGGCGACGAGATCGGCATACGGATAGATCAGACACTGACCCAGGACGCTACCGGTACCATGGCGTACCTGCAGCTTGAAGCCATCGGCATAGACCGCGTGCGCACCGAACTCTCAGTGTCTTATGTGGACCACAACACACTGCAGACCGGCTTCGAAAACGCTGACGATCACCGCTATCTGCAGTCTGTAGCAGCCCGTTACGGCGTCTGGTTCTCACGTGCAGGCAACGGCATCTGTCATCAGGTTCACCTGGAGCGTTTCGGAGCACCCGGCAAAACGCTGCTGGGCTCGGACAGCCACACTCCCACCGGAGGCGGGCTCGGTATGCTGGCCATCGGCGCCGGTGGGCTGGATGTGGCCGTGGCGATGGCCGGTGCACCATACTACCTTGCCACTCCGCGAGTGCTGGGAGTACGCCTGACTGGACAGTTGTCTCCATGGGTTTCGGCCAAGGACGTCATACTGGCACTACTTGCCCGACTGTCGGTCAAGGGTGGAGTGGGTAGAGTCGTCGAGTATTTCGGGCCCGGCGTGGACACCCTGACAGTGCCCGAACGTGCTACCATCACGAATATGGGCGCCGAGCTTGGTGCCACCAGCTCGATTTTCCCCAGCGACGAGCAGACGCGACGCTTTCTGTCCGCACAGGACCGAGAAGACGTGTGGAGACCTCTGCAGGCCGCGCCCGACGCTGAATATGAGGAGATCGTGGAGCTGGACCTGAGCAGCCTGGAGCCGATGATCGCTCAGCCGCACAGCCCTGACAGGGTGGTGCCGGTCAGCGAACTGGCGGGCACGCCTGTGGACCAGGTCTGCATCGGCTCATGCACCAATTCAAGCTACAAGGACATGATGACGGTTGCCGCAACCGTGGCCGGCAAGACCGTCCATCCGGACACGGCGCTCATGATATCGCCCGGCTCGCGCCAGATACTGCTGATGATGACTGCAAGCGGCGCTCTGTCTGACATCATCGGTGCCGGTGCGCGTCTTCTCGAGACCGCATGTGGTCCGTGTATCGGGATGGGGGCGGCACCGGGGTCGGGCGCCGTCAGTCTGCGCTCCTTCAATCGCAACTTCGAGGGACGCAGTGGTACCGCAGATGCTGGCATCTACCTGACCTCCCCCGAGACCTGCGCCGCATCAGCCCTCACCGGTGTCATAACCGATCCGCGAACCCTCGGCGAGGCACCACATGTACAGATGCCTGAGCACTTCTCGGTAGACGACTCCATGATTCTGCCGCCTGCCGAAAAGCCCGAGGATGTGGAGGTGCAGCGTGGCCCCAACATACGGCCAGCCCCTCGGCGCGAACCGATGCAGGACAGCCTCGAGTTGACTGTACTGCTGAAGGTTGGCGACAACATCACCACAGACCATATATCGCCCGCAGGAGCCGCCTATCTGCCACTGAGATCGAATGTACCGGCACTGGCCGAACACGTCTTCGAGCGCGTGGATCCGGAGTTCGCCCGCCGTGCCACAGAGTCGGGGCCCAGCGTTATCGTAGGAGGGAGCAACTACGGGCAGGGCTCCAGCCGCGAACATGCGGCCATGGCTCCGCTACATCTGGGAGTGCGTGCGGTACTGGCTGTCTCGTTTGCCCGCATACACCTGGCAAATCTGGTGAACTTCGGGATACTACCGTTGACCATCAGCGAAACTGACTATAACGCACTGGCCGATGGTCACCAATTACGCATAGAAGCACTGCAAGATGGCATACAGGCACGCAAGCTAACTGTCAGCAACCTGAGCATCGGCACCGAATTCACGGCAAGCCTGGAGGTCACCGACCGACAGGTGCACATCCTGCAGGCCGGTGGACTGCTCAACTACGTAGGACAAGCAGCGCAGTAGGCATCTCGGGCTGGCTGTGGTGCAGTCAGTCCATGCGGTAAGCAGCCTGGTATGGACAGCCAATCGTGCGCTGGAGACCGGCAGATGGGAGGCGCATAGCGTGAGGGCGGTCTGGCACGTCACATCGAAGGTGCCAGGCTCGGACTGAGCAAATCCGCGTCATCTATGAGACCGTAGCCAGGTATAGAAGATAAACTCACCAGGCGCGTATCCTGCAGGCTGGTGGACTGCTCAACTACGTAGGACAAGCAGCGCAGTAGGCATCTTCGGGCTGGCTGTGGCAAGATACCATGCGGCAGCAGCCTGGTGTGGGCCAGCCAACCGTGCGCTGGAGACCGGCAGATGGGAGGCGCATAGCGTGAGGGCGGTCTGGCGCGGCACAATCGGAGGTGCCAGGCCCGGGCTGAGAGAAGCCCAAGTCTATAACCGTAGTCGGGCAGAAGATCCACTCACTCCGACACATGCTGCACCAGATGCTGATGCAGCGCTTGAGCTACCTTTCGGTTCATGCCAGGGACTGCGGCCAACTCCTCCACTGATGCCCGCCGCATCGCAGCCACCGACGGGAACGCTCGCAGAAGCTGTGCCCGCCGATGTGGGCCGATGCCATCCACATCGTCGAGCATGGAGGTGGTCATCTGCCGACTTCTCAAGTCACGGTGGTAGGATATGGCAAATCGGTGAGCTTCGTCGCGGAGCCGCTGCAAAAGCAGGTGTCCGCGCGGATGGTCGCCCATCCCTAGGGGCTCGGCTCTCCCGCGGACAAACACCTCCTCCTGCGCCTCAGCCAGGCTCACCACCGCGATATCATCTTGCGTGCCGTGCTCATCCACCACAGCAGCTACTGCGCTGAGCTGGCCCTTGCCACCGTCTACCACCATCAGATCCGGAAGCGGCAGGAACTTGTGACTACCACTTCTAGCCGCCTGTAGTCGCCGACGAACCATCTGTGCAAGCATAGCGTAGTCGTCCTGTCCGGCGACATCTCTGATACCGAAGCGGCGGTAGGCATCCTTGTCCGGCAGGCCATCTGTGAACACTACCATGGCACCGACTGCATGGTCACCCTGCAGATTTGATATGTCATAGCACTCTATTCGCGACGGTGCAGCGGCGAGCTGCAGAGCCTCGGCCAGATCTGCTAGCGCGGCCGCACTTTCGGCTTTTCCTCCACGACTCTGCAACAGTGCCTCGAGTGCGCTCTGGGCGTTGATTTGCGCCAATCCCACAAGCCTGCGGCGCTCTCCACGCTGAGGAACCGATACATCCACCGGGCCGCCGCGCAAATCTGCAAGCAGCATCTCCCACTCCTCAGAATCTTCGACAGGCGCGCCCAGCAGCACGTGTCTGGCCGGAGGGTTTCCGGCTCCATAGTGTATCGTCATGGCGGCTTCGATGACCTGGCCAAGTGAGCGGCCGCTGATGTGCGTCAGGGTGTAAGTCTCCTGCATGCAGAGGCGTCCGGCCCGCACACCGAGTATCTTCACCACTGCGTTGTCGCCTTCAGCAGCGGCCCCCACCAGGTCCTGTTCGCGGTTTTCATTTGCCACGATAAGCTGCTCTTCGCCCAGCCGTTCGATGGTCTTCAGCTTATCGCGTATCGCGGCAGCCCGTTCGAAGTCCAGCTCGCCTGCTGCCCTCTGCATCTCGTCACGGAGCTCTGAGGCCACCTGCTCGGTATTGCCGTCGAGAAAGCGCGTCACCTGCTCCACTATACGGCCATACTCCTCTTCACTGACATCTCCGGTGCATGGGCCGATGCACTGCCCCAGATGGTAGTATAGACACGGCTTGCCCGAGGGTGTGCCGTCAAGCGAGCGACGACACTGACGCAGGCCGAACAGTCTGCAGATCATCCGCCTGGTGCGCCACATCACATCGGCCGACGGATATGGGCCGAAGATCTCACCTGCGCTGAGGCCATACACCTTGTGTCGCTTGGGATCATGAAAGCCACGCCGATACTTGCCTCCGCCGCCTGGTATGCGCACTCGGGCATCCTGCGGCAGATCCCGGATCACCAGTAGCCGCGGATACTTCTCAGCGGTCAGGCACAGATAGGGGTAGCTTTTGTCATCACGCAGGCGGATGTTGAAGTGAGGGCGATACTGTTTTATGAGCGTGGCTTCGAGGATAAGCGCTTCGGTCTCCGTGCGAGTGACCAGGTAATCAAAATCGGCCAGCTTCTCACGCATGACCTGTGCCCAGGGCTCCAGCCGATCACCCTCGCCTCGCACATGCTGACGCAGGCGGGCACGCAGCGACCGCGCCTTGCCGACATATATCACCTGCCCTCTATCGTCGAGCATCCGGTATACACCCGGACGTGAGGGCACCTGCTTCAGTTTGTCTATCAGTCCATCGTGGTCCATCGCAAATCAATTCTCGATGCGGCCTACAGTATGATGCTCTATCGTTTGCAGTCTGCCAAATGGCACATCAGTCTGCCCGGACGCATCATGTAGTGCACACTCACCCGGCAAGCATCTTTTGCAGGTCGCGGATTTCGTCACGCAGGTCAGCGGCCCGCTCGAAGTCCAGCGCCTCAGCCGCCCTGCGCATCTCGACTTCCAGGCCAGTGATGATATCCTGCAGATCGTGGTCGTCCATCTCTGCAGCCGTTTCCGGACTCACCACGCGGCTGGCCTCCTCTGACATCATCGCGCGAACGGTTTCTCGTACCGCCTTGCGCACTGTGGTCGGGACGATACCGTGAGCTTCGTTGTATGCCTGCTGCTTCGCGCGCCGCTGATTGGTCAGCTCCATCGCCGAGCTCATAGCAGGGCTGATGCTGTCGGCATACATGATCACTCTGCCCTCTTCATGTCGTGCTGCCCGCCCCATCATCTGGATTAGAGATGTCTCCGAGCGCAAAAAGCCTTCGCGGTCTGCGTCCAAGATAACCACCAGCGACACTTCGGGCAGGTCCAGGCCTTCTCGCAACAGGTTGATGCCGACCAGAACGTCATATGCTCCCAGTCGCAAGTCACGCAACAGTTCAGTGCGCTCCAGGGTCTCGATGTCTGAGTGCAGATAGTGGACCCGCACGGACATCTCGGCCAGATACTCAGACAGATCCTCGGCCATCCGCTTGGTCAGCGTGGTCACCAGCACTCGCTGACCTGCCTCTACTCTCAGTCTGATTTCAGCGATGAGGTCATCAATCTGCCCCTTCGTAGGGCGCACTTCGACCTCCGGATCAAGCAATCCGGTCGGGCGGATCACACACTCCACTATACGAGAGGCGTGTTCACGCTCGTATGGTCCCGGGGTAGCTGATGCGTAGATGACCTGATTGACGCGCTGCTCGAATTCAGCGAAAGTAAGCGGGCGATTGTCAAATGCAGATGGCAAGCGGAAGCCGTGTTCCACGAGGCTCTCCTTGCGCGACCGATCCCCCTCGTACATGGCACGCACCTGTGGTATCGCCTGGTGTGACTCGTCAATTACGAGAAGGAAATCCTCGGGAAAGTAATCCAGGAGTGTGTTGGGCGTCTGACCTGCTCGCCGGCCGTCCAGGTGGCGCGAATAGTTCTCAATCCCCTGACAGTAACCGACTTCCTGCATCATCTCCAGGTCATACTCGGTCCGCTGCCGCAAACGCTGTGCCTCCAGCAGCTTGCCCCTACCTTCAAACCACGCCACCCGCTCTTCGAGTTCCTGACGGATGCTCTCCATCGCTTTTTCGAGCCTCTCTGCTGAAGTGACGTAGTGGCTTGTCGGAAACAGCATGACACTCTGCTGCTGCTCAAGCACCTCTCCGGTGAGTTCGTTCAGCAGGCTCAGCCGCTCCACCTCATCCCCGAAAAGCTCCACTCTGGTGATGATATCCTCATCCACCGGGTGGATCTCTATCACGTCACCACGCACTCGAAAGGTACCTCGTTCCAGCGACAGATCATTTCGCGAGAACTGCATCTTCACCAACTGGCGGAGGATCTCATCGCGCTCGATGCGCTGTCCCACATGCAGGGGGAGCGTGATCTCACGATACTGCTCTGGGGAGCCCAGGCCAAAGATACACGAAACCGATGCGACTATGATGGTGTCGCGTCTGGTCATCAAATCCTGGGTGGCAGCATGCCGCAAACGTTCGATCTCATCGTTTATTGCGGCATCCTTCTCGATATACGTATCCGTGGCAGGTAGATACGCTTCAGGCTGATAGTAGTCGTAGTAGCTGATGAAGTAGCCGACAGCGTTATTTGGGAAGAATTCACGGAACTCCATGCACAACTGGCCGGCCAGGGTCTTGTTGTGCGCGAGTACCAGGGTAGGGCGCTGCACCTCTTCGATGAGCTTCCCCACGACATACGTTTTGCCCGATCCGGTGATGCCCAGGAGCACCTGATGACGTTCGCCTGCCATCACGCCCTCGGCAAGGCCTTCTATGGCCTGCCCCTGATCACCCTGCGGGGTATAATCGGAAATCAACTCAAAGTCTGGCACGACGGAGCTCCATACTGCTGAGGTGGTACGCACTTACTACAAGCATCTATTATACCAGAAGTCTAACCGAAACGGCTGAGTGGCATGGGGAGGAGCTGTGTGTAGGTGTATCAGAAAGTAGCAAAACCGCCCAGAACCAGCGACAAGCGTCCGGTCTCTTCACTGTACGTCAGGCCAATCTCCTGCTGGCCAAACATACGCGCAACGGTGATCTCCCACTCATCGTAAGAAGATGCGTCGAAGTCATAGTAGGTTCCGGACAGTTGCCACCGCCAGCGATCACTTGGGTAGAAGTTCAGATCCAGGTAGGCAAAGGTGTCGTCAAACGTCAAGTTGTGGCTGCCTGCTGCAAACAGATAGAACTTCCCTCTAGTGGCACTCAGGTCCAGGTTCAGTATCTGCTCCAGACCCTGCACCGTCGAGTCACCGCTGAAATACTCTGCGCTGTAGCCGATCCCTAGGTCTGCATTGCGGCCCAACCCATGGTTCAGCTCGAGACCTGCACGCAACCCATTTGCACGATAGCCCGCGGTGTCCCAGGAGAACTGGTTGCGTACTTGCGGGCGGAGCACAGTCCGCGATCCCAGTGCATGGCTGCCAAGGTCCAGATCTGCAAACAGTACATTTCCCAGTTCGATACTGCCGGTTTGCCGATCACGCTGGGCACTAGCCGTAACTCCCAGGCGGTACCATTTGCGCGTACTCAATCTGAGGGGATTTGACAGCCAGTCGGCCACGAGCCCATAGCCCGGGTCACTCCCTCGTGCGGCATCGAAATACGCACGAAGATTGTAGCGGCCATCACCACTGTAGCGCAACAAATTGGCGTCAGCAAAGGCACTACGATGGTCCGGTGAGCTGACATTGAAGTATGCACTTACATCATCGCTCAGATTTCGCTGATCTTGCCACTGAACGCCCCAGTTCGAGCGCGGTAGCCCGCTAACTTCTATCGAACCCTGATGCCTGTCATCAAGTGCTCGGTATTCGTTTTGCCACGCTAACGACCATCCTTGCCGTGTAGCTGCTGACCCTAATCTAGCACCGTGTTGCAGCTTGAACGCCGCTGTCGAATCGTCTGTCACGCTGTAGAAGAACGGAAAATCAAGAGCAACACCACCACCCGAATCCACACTGAACATATCAGTATTCGTGCTGCCGGTGTATCCTGGCAGGCCAACTATCCAGTAAGAAGGAAAGCGTAGCAGTCTTTTCTCGCCAGCCCACGCAGAGCCATGCTTTAGCACAAGCTTCTCGCCGATGAAGTACGAAATGCTACTCGCAATCATCCAGGTATACGTCTCGCGCAGGTCCTGAGCGAAGGCGTCGGCGGGCAGCTCCCACTCGTCAGGTGCAAGCTCCAAATCGTACGCATCGAAAAAAAGGCGCTCGTAAAGCCCATCACGCATTCCGCAAATGACTCCACGACGAGTGGTTAGATCTAGATAGAGCTGCTGACCTGACAATTCATGCACACCATCAGAAACGACAACTCCACCCTCTTGAAGCGCAAAACCCCGGACTGCCAGATTACTGAGATCCACGTCTACCATATCGCCTGCGCGAACACTCAGTGGGCCTAACTGCAAGGACGCTTCGTCACGCGCCTGAATTACGCGATTGTCCACACTGTAACCCACCCACCCGCCACGCACATGCATCACCTTCGACACAGGCCGCGCAGCCTCACCCTCTGCGAGGAAGCGCACAGTGACGCTGTTGCGCGCTTCACGCACTCGGGCGGTGACAGTGGTAATTCCGGGGGTGTCACTGCTAACGCCTACAGACGCCACTCCTGCAATCGCAGAAACAGAGACGCTCTGCTGGCCCGCAGAATGCTCAGCAGAGAGCTGACCTCTGGTGGTGGTGACGACAACTTGCACCTCTTCAGAAGCGAGCTCACCACTCTGTAGACGCACTTCGACACGAATTCGGGATTCGGACTTGCCGTCAGCAGGCACCTGTGGCGGAACAGCCGTCAACCGCAACCTATATTCTCCGCTGCGGGGCACCTGCCCAACGGTGGGGGCCACAGACGACAAAACCAATAAACTAACCAGCACCAGCTTTGCTAGTGCATACCGCATAGACTGTTCCTTAGTGACGTCGAATACGAAGGGATAACGATGCGTGGATACGGCTACGCCCTCGGGCTACAACTGCAACCCGGGGGCGTAGTATTTTCACGGTCACCACCATTTAGGGCTTCAGCTACGCGTGAATGCAATAGCACCCGAGTAGGTGTAAGCAGAGGCCCGACCGTCGGTGTACAGCACGCGAACACGGTACTGATACACATGGCGGCCAGACAACGTGCTGATGTCAGTAAATCCAGTGCTGCCGGGGCCTAGATTCGAAGACAATACACTAAAACTGCCGCCGTCTACGTTGCGCGATACCTCGTATCGCAGCACTTGAAGGGTGGTGCCTGTTGGCTCATTCCAAGTTAGCTTGAGGTTAGACTGCAATGGCTGCAGGTACAAGTTCGCAACTGGTCTAACCTGCTCTGCGGGTCCTGGGGCAGCCGGTGAGCTACCCGCATTGTTGACACCAATGGCGAGCGCTCCAACTGCAAGCGCGTACATAATCCAGCGCCACCGTTTGGTGTCTTTGTCCGCCGTTGGTGTGATCTCTAGCGGCTCGCCGGATAGGCTAAGGGCGGCCTTGTGGCCGGCATCGCGTAGAGCCTCGCTAATCAGCGGGTTCTCGCTACCCTCATAGTCCGCACGGGGGCTGCTGGTGCCCTTAACACCAAACGCACGGAACACTGTCGGCTCTTCAATAGCGTCTCCCGTTGCCTCGTCCACATTTCCCTTAACAGCGTACATCTGGCCAGAGAGAATGACATTGGCCTGCCTGGGCTCAGTGGCCATCTCGAACGACTGCAAGGAGGCGATCAGGACATAGTCGAAGCCCAACTCATGGCCGAGAAACAGCGCAAGGTCCTTGGATGCGACCTCAGCCGCTTCAACGTCCACTTGACGCAAGCGCCCTTCAGATACTGCGCGCATGACCAGCGGGGAATGGCGGGTAAATTTACTAGCCGCAAACTCCTGACACCCATTGATAGCAATTTCGAGGGCGCTGGTGGCCCGTGTATCCAGGTCTTGATAAGCACTCTCGCTTTCGTCAAGTACCGGGAATACCAGGACAGACTTAACTGCTGTCGGTTGAGCACCGGCTAGTCCAATGGGTATCAGCGAGCTGACCATACAAAGAGTCAATACCAAGCTGATAGTGCGCACGCTGCTTCGTCGTCTGATTCCGTACATTGCACCACTTCCCCCTTGCGGGAAGATCAACTTATTACTATCGTTACTACATTTACCCTGTTACACCGTCGCCTAACGGCTGATGGCAAAGGTGGTCAGCATATTTGCCACTTGTCCGGTCTCGGGGCAACGAGCGCTAATCTGACAGATGTAACGCCCCGCTGGAACCGTGGTCCCAGACATGTTGCATCCATTCCAAGATACAGAGTTTACCCCTGCAGGGACAGTGTTATCCTGGGCAATTGTTGCCACCGGTAATCCAGCTATGTTGCGGATCACGATGTCTACACTTACAGGCACCGTGACTGCGTACGAGACAGCGACCTGTCCGCCAGCAGTCTGCTGTGCGTTGAGGCTGCTGACTGCCAGGGTGCCATTTCCACGCTGCTGGGCGACCAACTCAAGAACACGCGTCTCGTTGGCCGAACGCGTCCGATATGTGTAGGAGCTTGCGGTGCGCATATAGCAGCGTTTACCGCTTGTCGTATCTATCAAGGTGAGCACCGTGTCACCGGCTACACCGCTAAGGTCGCCCCAACTGACTGTGATATCCTGATCAGATGCGGAGCTACCGACAGCTAGTCTCCATATGGATTTGCCCCGAGCAGGGCGCCTGTCTACCAGGAGCGGTAGCCCTGCGTCCTCGGACAGGAAAGAGGCGGTGAGGGCTGCACCGTTACCAGCGGTCGCCACTGGAGGCTGTGGTAGGTCGAATTTGTCAAACCCTTCCTTTGCATCGCGGTGGCACCCAAAGGCACGATTAGCTCGCACCTGGCCCGCGCCGGCAACCGTGAGATCTACCGTCCACGACGCTGAGTCGCTGTTTGGTGTTGTTGATGTACCGTCCGTGTCTACGGCTGCCACTGCAATCTGGCTCGGTGGCGGAAACTGCAATGTGACTGCGTCACTGCACAGTATCCAGTAACCCTTGAAGGGGTCCAGCCGTCCCGCTGCGAGGTTGGTGTTCCAGACGTAGTCATTAACTAACGGATCATATTCGAAGACTGTTGGCACCAGCAGTAGCCGACTATAGGCATCCTCCATGGACCACTCGCCGCCAGTGGAGCCGGAGACCTTCAGCTGGTCTAACCGTAGCGGCACAGTAAACGGGTTGCCGATTTGATTCCAGCCGGGTTCCAGTCGCAGGCTAAAGGTCTGTTCGGGGTCAATGGGCGTTGCATCGGCCGGGAGGCGCACCGAGTCACGAGCACGATTTACGAGCCAGAAGCCCACCCCCGGCTGCACCGAGGTAGTTATTGGGTCCGGGAACCAACGATATTGAGCAGCTTTTGGATCCCATCGCACCACGGTGGCGTTACCACCCGGCTGCAGGCTGCCTAGATCCTGCAGCACCCACTCCGCGTCATCGTTGTGGAATTGGTACGGAATGGAGACCATTTCCAGGCCTCTAGGTGACATGACCGGTGGCAGCAACGGCATTGCCGGAACATTGATGGTGCGCTCCAACACCTTGCCTCTAGGTCCTGTGAAGCGAATGGTGTATGAGCCGGGACGGGCGGCAGTTGCACGAACGTGCCAGGTTACTGACTTCAGTTCGTTGCGGCCGACGGTTCCCGCAGATTTGGTGAGTGTTTCCCCCTCCACCAAGTCGAATCCGGCAGGCAGCCGTAGCCTCACACTGGCATCTAGAATAGTATCTGAACCAAAATTGTCGATATAAGCTGAGATTGGGAATGGAGAACGACCCTGCGAATCTGAAAGGTAGAACTCCTCTATGTTATCAGGTGTAGCGGGGTTGTCGCCAGCCTGAGCAACAAGCGAGTGCGGAGCATATACCATAAATGCATAGGGCCGATTATAGTCGGGTGTTGACATGCCGACACCGTAGTATGTCACAAAGCGGCATGACTGCCCTGCATCCACATTGATGGGTTGCCAGCGTACCGCATATGCCCAGTCCTCACCTACAAGCGATGCTTGAGGGTTAGGTGCGACGTAATACTGTCCCGCCATGCCAATGTTGCGGCGTTGACCCCACATGATTGAATCCGGAGCCCCTGCTGCCCGGCTAGCGGCGCCAGCATCTAGGATATCGTTGTTTTGGACGACTCCGCGAATGGCCACACGCGGGTCTACCGGATCATCATAGGTGACCCATGTGTCCGGGAGACCTATGCCTGCGTTGCGGTCTGGCAGTTCGGTTTCACGTGTGATCACAGTGCCGTCTGGCAGTACGATTGGTCGTCCATCCTGCACGTTGCCAGTATCGAATAGACCGTCAAAAACAACTCGCAGTCCAATGCGGTGAGATTGTGAAGAGGTGTTGTAAACGATATTTTCGACCTGAAGTGTGTCTCCTATCAATGTCAAAGCTTGACGTACTTCGACGAACTCAATAGGCTGGTCATCCTCGTCAAATCGCACCGGCAATCGGTAGGTACCGACTATATCGCGACTTCCAGCCACCGGCGACGCTAGCCAGTAATTGGTCAATAGGGAAGGCTCGGTGGCCGTACTCTCGTCTTGCATGAGACTGTTAATCTCATAGATCAGTTGGCTGTCATCACTGTCGGCAATCACTCTTTCTGGATCAATTGCGACAGTAGTATGGCTGGTAAAGACAAGTCCGTGCTGGCCGTCCTCAGATATGCTAGCGAGAATACGATTCTCGTCACCGATCCGGGTCGGGTCCCCGCCGATGGGGGCGGAAGCTCCAGTGCGAAACTGAAAGCGGCCAGCGGGTGAATAGATCCAGGCGTTAGTGCCTGACATGGTTAAGGCCGGATACTCGACATCGAGCCGGGTCAGCCCGCCGGGGTGTTGCACTGTAATCAGATTGTCGGGCAACTGGCACCAAGCCACAGATGTGCTAATCAGCGCCAGGCCTACTATCACCATCAGGAAACGGTTTTGCCACTTGTATCGGTCGATGCTGATTTGAGGGCGCACCCAGCTTCAGCTCCTCTCGAAGGCCTGTATTTACCGAGCTTTGTCGAATAGTGTAATAGCTTGAACCGACTGGCCTTCTGGAGTACGTGCGGTCAGACGTACCAAATATCTTCCGTTCGGAACTCGGGCACCGCTGGCGTTGCGGCCGTTCCAGCTCAACGTCTGCATCACACCTGCGGCTGAATCTACCGTGGCCAATCGAGCAATCGGCAGTCCAGCAATATTGCGTATGTCGGCAGTGACTGTGGCCGCGCGACTGACGGAGTAGGTAATACTGACGCTACCATCGGCAGCACTTGCGGTGTTCAGACCACTGACGGCAAGGGCGTTAGATTGATCTACCGTGGCCACCAGCTTGAAGCGTCGACTCTCGGGGCCATCGCCTGTCCGGTAGGTGTAATTGGAGGCTGTTCGCATATATACATCGCGCCCGGCCTCAACGTCGCGTAGAATCAGCTGTACATTAGGTGGAACTGTCTGATTCAAGTTTTCCCATGATAGCGTCACCGGCGCCTCACTTAGGGTGGAGCTAACTTCTATGTCCCACTCATGGCGTTCGCCCAGGCTGCTTCGCACATCACGAGCATACCGTCCTGCCTTGTACGAAGCCGAGCGCGGAACCATAGATAGCGACAACTCACGCACCAGGGCGGGCGGCTTGCTGATATCCAGGCCCAAGTCGTATCCTTCGGTAGCCAGCGGATGGACGCCGACATAATTCGCTGGGTCCGCATACTCGCCACTGCTCGCAGATAGACGTAGTGTCCATTCGTCCTTAGTAGGCGCAGGCTTTGCTAAAGTGCTTCGCACTTGTGCAGCACCGCCGGCAACGCCGACTGCAGGGTTGTAGATGACCAGCGTGGCATCACGTAGGACGTGCAGCCAGTACCCACCCATGAATTCCATCACAGCATCAGTGGGGTCGGGGGCGAACTCATAGTAGCCACCTGTAGCTGTTGATACGAAGCTGAAGAGCACGCCTTCAGTGATGCCGACTTCTTCAGACATGGCTTCGCGAAGGTCGTATCGTTGGCCATCCGCTATGAAGGTAACTGTACCCCAGTCAACAGGGCTCTCGAAGGGATTGGCGATCATGTTCCATCCCCGATACTCGCCGTCACCTTGCGTCAATTTTATTTCGTAGGAATCGACGTCTGTCAATGCACCCCCAGCGGCTGCTGAGATTGTGCATCGCTTGGGCAACCTCACGAAATATCCCAGCCCGATCGGAGCCTGATCTACCAGCGCATTCGCACCGACGGCGTCCGGAGGGCTGAAGGAAGCGTATTGGTCTGGGTACACATGATACTTTACATCACGAGCGTCGCTGGGTACCCATCTCGCCATTTGCACCTGTTCATACGGTAGACCGAACACATCGCCGGGCTCGACATTCGCAAGACCCGCATACGGCAACCCTATTAGGTGTAGACCGGCGTCGAGAGACGGTGTGCTTACGCGGAAGTTGCTTGCAGCGGTCTCTGCCCTGTTGCCGTCGTAGTCAGCGGCATCGATGGTCAGACTATGGCTGCTGCGCGTGAGAGGTGCCTCTATTGGGACAGTATAGGTTACAAGACCGGTGTTCGGATTGTACTCAAAGGGCACCTCGTCGCCATCCAGGCGGACCTGAATTGTGGCCGGATCTACCCCAACCCCAACGTCAGTGATAGAACCGATTATAGTTGGCGTAGCGTCAGTAATAGTTGTGCCATTTCGTGGGAAGCTGATGCTTGCTACTGGCGGTGTGCTATCTATACCAACTCGCAAAGATACCCGGCCGTGTCCGTAGGTGTTGTCTGGTATCGGATTACCGGAGGCGTCGTGTGATAGCTGATCTGTCACTGCGAGGCGCTTTAGCAGAGCCGAGAGGACATCGGCAGTACGGGTGCTATCTTCAGACAGTAGCAATGCGGCCGCTCCGGCAACGTGAGGCGCAGCTGCCGAAGTCCCCACGAAGGGGTTAAGGGCCGCTACTCCAGTTCGAACGACGTTAGGAGCCACCAGGTCTGGTTTGATCAGCCCAGCTACGGAAGGGCCTCGGGAGCTGAATTCCTCGATTTCATTGAGCGCAAGCAGTGGGAGCTCTTCGGGTGCGGAAAGCGAGGCGCGTACCGCTCCGACGGTGAAGGCACCAGGCGATTCGGCCGGTATCGTCAGGCTACCCGCAGTGACCTGTAGGGACGGCTCAATGTCTACCTCAGGGAGGAACAGTTTGAAGCGGTCGTTTGCCGCAGTACCATCAGCGAACATGCGCTGAATCCGCAGCGAATATACGCCCTCTTCTTCGATATAGGCAAGCAGAGTTTCAGAGGGTGGAGTGTCACCTTTTTGCGTAACTGCGGAGCGCGTAACTTCGTGCCCAGCAGCGTCAAAGAGCACCAGATCGTAATCCCGATTGGTAATTTGCCCAGCGGATTGGAACCAGCTCAGGTATGCCACAAATCGGCCAGGTGCCAGTTCGACATTGAGGTCGGCATCTCCCATGGCCCACTCATGGAAACTATCGTGGTTACGGTCAGTCCAGTTGCCCTCATAGTGGCGCTTTGCGTGGTTCCCGGCAGCAATTACCCACAGCACACGAGGTGATGCAGCCAATTTTTGAGAAACGGGATGTGTCCCATCATACGGGCCGCCGAAAATACCGAGGGAGGCGACTGCGATGTCGAACCCGTTATCACGCACAAATTCAATTGCTTGCTCGAAGGCAAGTTCTGTATCGACGGCCAGCAACCAAATCTCTGCAGCAGGAGCCATGTCGGCGACCACTTCAGCCACGGCGGTACCGTGCGCACCATCGTCCAGTGTGGCGCCACCAAATTCGCGCGTCCGTTCGCCGTCAGCCACATCTGGAATTTCAGCGGTGGCGTAGCCTGTGAAGCCAGTGTCTATGACAGCGATCTTAGCACCCTCACCTAGCACCCCATTGGCGTGCATTGCAGTGGCCAGGGTCATCTGTACCCCTTCAGAGCTGGAGGCACCGAAGCCTTGCAGCGGCCATACGCGGTTAGGGACGCGCACTTGCACGACTTGAGGCAATTGTGCTACAGCGTTTAGCGAGGCCGGTGGGAGTTGGGCTTGCACTCGCCGGTCCATACGGATTTCAGTCTGGCCGCCGTAGCTCGCTAGGTTGATCATCGCTACATCAGCTTCACTACGAAAGAGAATCTCAACCTGCACTAGGCCGTTTGCCACGCTGACAGGGCTAGTTGCACTAGCGGGGGTGACTTGCCCCTCCAGACTGCCAACCGCCAGCGCACGTAGTGGACCCGCGAGCCGGTCTGATACACCGCTCACGGACGCTCCTGCCGTGCTGCTGAACAACATCAGTACGAGCAGCAACCACAGCATCCCCGCACGTGGCGACTGTGCTTTGACTACGCGGCTTGGATGCCTCAATGGACTTCCTCCTCCTCACTGTTACGAGGCCAACTTGCTTGCCGACAGTGTGGTGGCATCTATACAGAGTACAGGTGAAATATCTGATTGCCAGCACTAACTACACTTTGAACACTGACTCCTGCTCCCAATTCGTCAAAGCAGGTCACTATCTGTGCTGCCTAGAGTTCTGCGCATTCGTAATACAATTCCAGGAAATCGGCCCATCCACTTACACGAGGCATCTCGTAAGCATCCCGATAATGGGAAGGTACCCTTTCCCACGTACTGGGAAAGAACAGGCCAAGGGTACTGGACCGAGTGTCAACGTTCGCCGCCACGACAGGGCCTACTTTGATCATCGCAAGAGCCAGATTAGAGGCCACTGTCTCCGCATTCAAGGCTATTGCATCAGGCAGGGCAAGTGTGTTCAACTCCTGCATAAATCTCAGCATGTCGCACATCTCGTCTCGGTAGCCCCAACTTGGCGTACGGCTGCGTAGAAACCGCAAGGTCGGTGCCACCCGACAAAGATTACTAGAAAGCACATGTACCAGGGAGCTAAAGCTTTCGTAAACTTCGGCTACCGCTGTTAGATCTACTCCAACGAGACTGCCATCATGGTGTGTTAGCAACGAGATAGCCAGCTGCTGCCCATCCATGTACAAGTCCAGTGCCGGCAGGATCCGCGGCCACGGCAGCCCGGGACTTAAGACTCTACCTGGCGATGCCACAAAATACGTGGCCAGTCCCTGTAAATCGCAAGCAGCCTCGAAGCTCGCGCCGTAGCAGGTGTCCAAGCAGACAGTCTCGACATACAGCTGCCGCTCTCTTGCGGCACGGAGTCCGTCTGCGAGTTCCCGCACTGTCAAGCTGTCTCCTTCGCCGCCATCGAAGGCCACACCACATAGGTCGGGTTGCTGCGTTGCCAGTCCAGATCCATGCCCCATCACAATCAGCAGATTCTGCTCGCTGGTGACCTCTTCGAGAGCCCACGTAATGAAGCTAGTGAACTCCTCGCCGGCTCCCATGTTCACCTTTCCAAGTGGCGTAAACACAGGCTCTTCCCCAGCCGCAGCCGACCATCGTCCGCAAACGTCCGGACCGTCGATCTGCAACGCTGTATCGTACCCGCCAGCCTTTGCAGAGGTCAGGATGGTGGACCAGTAACCTTCAGCTTCCGTTTCCAGGCCGCCTTCACCACTGAGGTAGGCAACTACTCCCCAGCGAGGCGGCCCATCGGCGAACGCGTTGTCAAGGAACACCTGGAGCTGCACAGTTAGCGACATGACAACTATACCTAAAACCCGACTTGCGGGCCAGGCGCAGGACACCATCCGCTTAGCGTTCGACACTGCCCCGTCGCACCGAACCAAAGAAGCCAGGTTTGCGAGCAGCCGGCTTAGCATCTTCGCCTGTCTGCATCGGCGCTGGCGGTCCCATGACTGTCTGGAACTCCCGCATTGCGCTGTACAGATAGCCTTCGCGCTGCAGTTCATGGCATACCGGCTTCGTGACATCACCACTGGCACGAGCACCGACTCGCCAATAGTACGTGCTAGCTGGTCTGAGGCCGTCCGCCGCACTGGGCACACTGAAGCTGTAGCTCATCTCGCGTTGACCAGCTCCGACACGCAGCTCAGGACTTACCCAGTAGGGGTTCCCCAGACCGCTTGGATCACGCTGTTCAAACAGCTCTACACGGTACAGGTCTGCACCTTCAGATACCTGCCAGGTGAAGGCGATGTTCGTTTGTAGCTGATTCGGCGCGCGGTTCGCAGGGCTAACCAACTGCGGAACCGTGTAGTACGTTATGGGACCGAAATGGTTACTCGGATCCGATAGGGGTTGGCCGAATTCGACGTCTATAGTGAGCTCAGGTTCGTCAACCGGCTCGAACACTTGAGCGGTGGCGATCGGGGGATTGTAGCCAGGAGGCATCAATGGTTCGATAATTCGCCTAATGACATAGTAGTAACGCATACCGGGCGTCATAGGCATGTGGTTGTAGGAGTATTCGACGTCTGCGTCCTCGCGTTCGCCTTCTTCACCCGCGTAGTCGTAGGTGAACTGTCCGCCATCAACCGAATACATAGCTGTGGGATCGTCGCTGTAATAGCCGCCGCCGGGGAGCTTCTTGCCCTCGATGACGTCTATGATATGCATTGGTTGGGTGGGGAAGAAAGGATTATTGGCCGCGCGGTAAATGACCCATCCGCGCGTCCGCTCACCCTCTGTATTGCTGGTCTTAACAGTTAAGACGACCGTTGGAGCTTGGCCCATTTTGGATTGCCAGAGGTTACCAGTCAGCACAGATGGGGTAGCTGAAGTGGAGCCGGTACCAGTGTTGTAGATGCCTAGCAAAATACCGGCTGCTGCTAACAGTTGCCCACTCTTCTTGCGCGAGGCGCTTCGGGCAATCTCCTTCTGGCGAACCGGAGGCACATGGAGTTTGTAGACCCGGTCACCAGTCTGCGGTGTCGAGCCATCAATGACACGGGCCCATCCCATGTGCGCATAGACCTCTCCAACCACAATGGTTCCGACCCTGCGCATGAGTGTCTTCTCAAGGTCGGAGGACCATGTAGGTCGCATGACCAGCAGCTCAGTGCCGACTTCGACGCCGTCAGCGATGCCGAGGTTGATGTTGACTTCTCCCTTATCGGTGATCAAGTCCACATGGCCCCGTCGGACCCGCTTGGCTAGCATCTGCGAAACCGCATTGGTGGAAGCTGAGCGCAGGGCATCATTGACAACCTTAGTCACGTCCCCCGTCCACCCAGGGATGGCCGGCGTGGTCACAGTCGCAATTGCGCCGTCCAGAATCTCCTGCACATCCACGTCCAACACGCTAATCTCGAGGCTACACCGTGCTTGTCCATTCTGGCTGTTGACAGATAACTCGGTTATCTTTCCATTCAATACTTTGTCGACCCGGAGGGCGCTACCGAGGCGGACCAAATCGGATTGCGAAGCCGGAAGCGAAATGCCGAGGGCCCGCATCTCCCTCTCTAAGTCGGTAGTGGATGTGACAATCAGCTCTCTTGATTCCTGCAGAGCAATGCTGACTGCAGCAGCAGCCATGGACGGCAGCATCGGGTCATCGAGACCGGTAATGTTCGTGAGCGGCAACACAGCACAACTAGTTATCGTTGGCGTGGCCGCCGCGCCCCGGGCTCCCTGCGCCAGGGATACTCCGCAAGGTATAAGTATCGCACTGAGCAGAATACAAATCAGCTTCTGGACCGTTGAGTTTCTGCGGACGCGGTGCATCGAATTTGCTCCCCTCCGACGCGGAAGTTAAAGCCACCAGCCGGCGGCACTCGGCAAGTATAGCACACATACTGTTCTCTGTGCAAAACTACAATCAAATCGTCGTCTGCCACTATTGCTGCGCACTGGGCGACGAAGGGCTTGCCGCTACCAGCTAGCTAGCGAGAAATCGAGACTTGTGTTAAGGCCTGTGACTGCTGGCCGTCCTGGGTGCGTGCCATTACCCGCACCAAGTAGCGGCCGCTAGGTACAGCAACCCCGCTCTGGTTTCGTCCGTCCCAGTTAGCGCTGTGAATACCCGCGGTCTGTTGCTGGTCACTCATCAGGGATCGTACCAATACCCCGCTGATGTTGCGCACTTCTACCGTTACCTGTGCATTCTTAGACAGCGAGTAAGTCACAACCGCTCGTTCGTCAACAGCGGACGCAAGTAGAGCGGAGACAGCCAGTTGTCCAGCTTCGGCGGCGGGCACGGTGATCCGCAGGTTGCGCGGCTGCCCATCGCTGACATAGGAATAGCTCTGGCTTGTCCTCATGTAGACTTGCTTGCCAGTCACGGGATCGCTTAGCACCGGCTGCACTCCTGCCGGTACAGCAGACATGTCTGGCCAGCTGACCTGCACGGTCTCGCGGAGTGCGCTTGTACTAACTTCCAGGTCCCAGTGCTGAGCCGACGATCCAGCGGCCTTGAAGTCCACAGCGAGTGGTTGCTGCTGATTCTCACTCTTGAGTGCCAGGTAGACATATGAGCCCATACCGGGCACCGGTGGCTTGGCCTGGTCTAAGCCTGGGTCGAATCCGGCTGAAGCTTTACGTGCAACGCCGATATATGCAGCGGTGTCGAGCATGCCAGCCACGGAGGCCTGTAGGGGCAGTAGCCAGCCGTCAGACGGCACTTCAACAGCAGGCTCTAGCTTCTGTGGCGTCAGGGCCAGCGTAGCAATTCGTTCATCCACTATCAAATCACACCGCTGGTTGGCCAGAAGCCAATAGCCAGTGTATGGAGTGAATGCTGACACCAGGCGGTAACCACCGAGCATGTATGCAAAAGGTGTGGATCCAAGTACGTTTCGCGCCAGGGCGTCCTGCACCGTTCGAACTGTGCCACTCTGGTCGCGTACACTGACAGAGTAGAAATCTACACTGTTTCTATATGGCGTGCCGATCAAATTCCAGCCTGGCAGCAGAGGCATCTCGAACACCGTTGGTGCCGCAGTGCCCTCCTCTGCCAAATCAGCCGGAGCTGCCAAGTTCATCCAGTAGCCAGTGCCGAGGCGGAAGCGATCTGCAGGCGCGTTGGGATAGATGCGATATCGCTGACTGCTGCTCTCCCATGTTGCCATTCGCAGGTCACCGGGGGCCATACCCAGCACGGCTGCGGCGTCTCGATTGCTGTAGTCCCACGGCAGCGACATCAGTTGCAGGCCGCCAGGGAAGACGCGCAAGCTATCGAGCAGGAAGCCTACACCCGAAGTAGTCTTGCCACTATCCACAGTTACTTGCCGTTCGATTGGCCGAGGAGTATAGCCGCTGACGATAGGACGTACTACCACGTCACCGGCCGGAACATTTGCGATCATGTAGTTGTAAGCCGGTGCACCATCGCCAGGCTCTGTCAGCGTGTCACTGGTCAGCCCAGTTGCGATAACCACGCCGCCGGACAGCACCTGAACCTGTATGTCGCCTACTGCTTGGCCGGTAGTGGCTGAAGCCACCTTCCCGGAGATGGCACCATCTGCCACTCGCGAGAGCTTAATTTCGGCACTGGCTGTCTCAGCTGCGTTAACTGTAACGCTCTGGGGATCGGAGGCTTGATACCCAGCACGGGACGCACGTACCTGATATGTACCAGCTGGGAGCCCCACTTCCGCGATGCCAGACGTGTCGGTCAGGGCGGTCGCCACAACCTGATCAGCTTCGTTGCGGACTTCGATACTTGCATTCGCGAGATTGACAGGTGGGTCACCATCGTCGGTGACGTGAACTGACAACGCCCCGTCCGCCGCGCCCAATACGAGCACTACGTTAGTAGCGTTACCCGGGGTGACCCGAACATCTATGCGATCTGTACCATAGCCGACTTCAGTACCATCAGCGACTACCGCGTAGTTACCAGGTGGTATGCCACCGATGACGAAAGTACCATCAGCAGCGGTTATGGAGGTGGTGATCGGAGGTTCCAATTCCTCTATCGGAATCTCACCATCACCAATAGTGTTCTCCGGCTCAGTATCATTTTCTGAGCCGTTTTCTTCGTCTATTTCGTTTCCTTCGTCCCCTTCAGCCTCTTCGGGCTCAGGCAACAGGTAGACACGGACGGCTACATTTCCGATGCCCTTGTCGGTTGACTCCGATCTGACTACACCGCCGATAGCACCCGGTTGTGCTTCTTTGATGGCAAAGTCAATCTGAACCGTGCCGAAGCCTCCGTGCACAATGGCACCGTCTGCGTGGTCAATTTCGTATCCGGAGCGAATGGCCCGGATTGAGTAGGCACCAGGGCGCACTCCCTGGATGACGAAAGTGCCATCCTTCTGGCAGCGGACTGCATAACGGTGCTCGCCCTGCGTGAACACTACTATCGGTTCAGGGTCTGTCACCGGTTTGCCGCCCTCGCTGATGCTTACCACACGCCCCTGGAAGGCGCCGGTGCGGGACCAGCATAGGAAGTTGTGTATGAGATGGCTGCGGTGGTTGGCGCAGTGGGCAGGAATAGGATCATGGGCAGCTATGTACTTGCGGTGGATCCGCTCAAAACCAAAAGCGAGGTACACCACGTGGGCGCCTGTCATCGGATCTGCGTAGGCTGTGCCTGCGGCAGTACCGCTAAAGCCACCATAGCCGTACAGTTTGGTCTCGCCGATTGGTGTAATCCCATCAGCCCACACGACACCATGGTCTGCTGCATCGCAATAGCAGGGGCTGGTCGCAGTCGTCGGTATCACGGGCGATAGGAGCTCGGTGGGGCTGTCGGCTACTTCACGCCA
>JAAYSP010000010.1 GCA_012518355.1 candidate division WS1 bacterium
AACGCAACGACATACTATCATGACTCGCTGGAGGCGTGTCATATGACACAGATAGCTCTTCGACAACTCGACCAGTGGCGCTGGCTGGTGCCGCGCAAATCCGACCAGCGGATGCGCACTGATGGACTGATTTTCGCTGACGAGACGCTGATTGCGGATCTGCGAGACGATCTTACGCTAAAGCAGGTGGCAAACGTAGCGACTCTGCCGGGCATAGTCGGCAAGTCGCTGGCCATGCCCGATGCCCATGCAGGCTATGGCTTCCCTATCGGCGGAGTGGCTGCCTTCGATATGGACGAGGGCGTCATCTCCCCCGGCGGAGTGGGCTATGACATCAACTGCGGAGTCCGCCTGCTGCGTACTGATCTCAGCGTGCCGGACGTGCAGGGCAAGCTCGAGGACCTCGCGCAGGCCATCTTCAACGCGGTACCCTCCGGGGTGGGCAAGAGTGGCGCCTTCAATCTGAGCACCACTGACCTGCGCGCGGTGCTCAGTGATGGCGCTCGCTGGCCGGTCAAGCAGGGCTACGGTACCGAGCACGACCTGGCACATACCGAAGCAGAAGGCCGCCTGCCGGGTGCGGATCCCGACGCGCTTAGCAGCCGTGCCTTCAAGCGCGGCAGCCCTCAGCTGGCCACGCTTGGCGCAGGCAATCACTTCCTCGAAATCCAGGCTGTGGATACGATAGAGGACCCCGATATAGCGCGCGCGTTCGGCATAGACGAAGTCGGTCAGGTATGCGTGATGATACACACCGGTTCGCGCGGACTGGGCCACCAAGTCTGTGATGACGCCATCGGGCAGATGCTCAAGGCCGCACAGAAATACGGCATCGAACTGGCCGACCGCCAGCTCGCCTGTGCTCCGGTCAACTCACCGGAGGGGCAGCACTACTTCACTGCTATGGCAGCTGCTGCCAACTATGCGTGGGCCAACCGCCAGACTATCACGCATCAGGTGCGCTCCAGCTTCGAGAAGATCCTCCGCGCGGGGCCAGGCAAGCTCGGTATGCGCCAGGTCTACGATGTGGCCCACAACATAGCCAAGTTCGAGGACCATCAGGTCGGTGGACACACGAAACGGCTGTGTGTGCACCGCAAGGGCGCAACACGTGCCTTCGGGCCGGGCCATCCGGAAGTGCCCGCCGCATACCGCGCTCATGGCCAGCCGGTACTGGTCCCCGGCGACATGGGCACAGGCTCGCATCTGCTGGTCGGCACCCAGACTGCCATGGAGCAGACCTGGGGCTCAACCTGCCATGGTGCCGGTCGCCGCATGAGCCGCTCTGCAGCCATCCGCGCCCAGCATGGCAGCCAGGTATACGACAAGCTCACCGCACAGGGCATCGTGGTGCGCTCGGCGGGCAAGAAGACGCTCGCAGAGGAAGCGCCGGAGGCGTACAAGAACGTAGACCAGGTGGTGGCCGTCTGCCATGGGGCAGACATATCACGCCGAGTTGCTCGCCTGCGCCCTCTGGCGGTGGTGAAGGGCTAGGCGTGCCATAGCATACGTGTGCACCATCACACTCTGACGGGTTCACTTTCACGCCCGATTGCGCTATCATATCGGCAGAGCATGTGTTTTTCGCACAACAGCTCTTACCCGCACCCGCCTTCGCTGCGGGCTTTTCCTGAGGAGCATCGCAAGATGATCGACCGCAACCTGCTTCGTGAGGACCCCTGGGCCATCCGACGTGCACTGAGAAATCGGGGCTCTGACTTCGACCTGGACCGGCTCATCGAGCTGGATGAACTGCGCCGCTCTCTGCTCGATGTAGAGCAGTTACGCGCCCGCCGAAACGAACTGTCCCAGCAGATCGGGCAGGTCATGCGCTCCGGTGGCGACGGAGAGGCGCTCAAGGCCGAGGTCGCGCAGCTAAAAGAAGCCATCAGCGACATGGAGCAGCGCCTGACCGAGGTCGAGTCCGAGTACGATGCTCTCATGGGTGAGATCCCGAACATCCCGCTGGATGCGGTGCCAATAGGAGCCGACGAGGAAGACAACGTCGTAGTCGCACAGTGGGGCACGCCGCGCAACTTCGAGAGCCCACCTCTGCCCCACTGGGAGATCGGTACACGCCTGGGCATCCTCGACTTCGAGGCCGCCACCCGCATCGTCGGAGCGCGCTTCGTCGCAGGCATCGGCCTCGGAGCCACCATGGAGCGGGCTCTGATCAACCTGATGCTCGATACCCACACCCGCAAGCATGGCTACACGGAGGTCTCCCCGCCGTTTCTGGCAAGCGAAACCTCGCTGTTTGGCACTGCCAACTTGCCGAAGTTCGAGGATGACCTGTTCAAGACGCGTGAGGGCTACTACCTGATCCCCACCGCCGAGGTGCCGCTTACGAATCTGCACCAGGGCCAGATACTCGAGGCCGCCGATCTGCCGCGCTACTACTGTGCATACACGCCCTGCTTCCGCAGCGAGGCTGGAGCCGCCGGACGTGAGTCGCGCGGCCTGATACGTCTCCACCAGTTCCACAAGGTAGAGCTGATGAAGTACGTGACTCCGGAGACCGCCGACGATGAGCTACAGAAGCTCCTCGTCAACGCTGAGGCCATCCTGCAGATCCTCGACCTGCCTTACCGTCGGATGGCGTTGTGCACTGGCGACATGGGCCATCAGCCGCGCCAGACGTTCGACCTGGAGGTCTGGATGCCCGGCATGGACCGCTGGGTCGAGATCTCGTCATGCAGCCAGTATGGCGACTACCAGGCCCGCCGCTGCCAGACGCGCTATCGTCCGGAACCGGAAGCACGACCTGTTTTCGTGCACACTATGAACGGCTCAGGTCTTGCCTCTGGGCGTACGCTTGCCGCCGTGCTGGAAAACTACCAGCAGCCAGATGGCAGCGTCGAAGTGCCCGAAGCTCTACGGCCATACATGGGTGGGACGCCAGTCATCATGCCACCGGTTGCCTGAGCGCCAGGGCCTATAGAGCGGGTAAGCGGATAGTGCCGGTGTAGTCCGCTGACGTGCAGGGGCCACTACATCTGTCCAGAACCGGAAGCATGCCCTGTTTTCGTACACCGGATGAACGGCTCAGGCATTGTCTCTATGCGTACGCTTGCCGTCGTGCTGGAAAACTATCAGCAGCCAGATGGCAGTGTCGCGGTACCCGAAGCGCTACGGCCATACATGGGTGGGACGCCAGTCATCATGCCACCAGTTGCCTGAGCGCCAGGGCCTATAGAGCGGGTAAGCGGATAGTGCCGGTGTAGTCCGCTGATGTGCAGGGGCCACTACATCTGTCCAGAACCGGAAGCATGCCCTGTTTTCGTGCACCGGATGAACGGCTCAGGCATTGCCTCTGGGCGTACGCTTGCCGCCGTGCTGGAAAACTACCAGCAGCCAGATGGCAGTGTCGCGGTACCCGAAGCGCTACGGCCATACATGGGTGGGACGCCAGTCATCATGCCATCAGTTGCCTGAGCGATAGCACCGGTGTGGCTCGCTGACGTGTGGAGCTGCTAACCCGCAGAGGTGTGTAGTCATGCCCCCAGGGGCTGTTGCCGTCATCCTGCTGCTGAACGGTCTGCAGATCGCCATGCCGGCACCTGCCTTCGTCCTCGAGGGACGCGCCTGGCTTCCGGCTCGCGCGGCGATGTCTGCAGCCGGCTGGCAGGTCAGTTACGATGCTGCACGCGACCTGTTGCTGCTCGATGGTGGCCCCGGTCCTACGGCGCAGATACATGGCGCGAGCCCTGAGGCGACTGTGGACGGGCAAGCCAGGAGCATCAGCGCCACTCCACGCCGCATCGCAGACACTCTCTATCTGCCGGCAGATGTCTTCGCGCTGCTGGGCATGAGCCCTCGATGGCAGTCAGAGACGAGAACTGTGCACCTGCAGATCCCACAGGCCACCGTCCCTGTGCTATCCATCCGAGAGCTGAAAGCTGACCCGTTTGCGTGGCTGCAGCGCGAGGTCGCCGTAGTGGGCGAGTATCACGGCCCGCTCGAAGCTGGCACATGGCTTCTGCGCGACCGTGAGGATGCTCTGGCCTGCCGTGATGCCTCATCAGTGGCCCGGGAAGGCCTGGCACGTGAGCGACGTCCGCGTCAGGTCGGGGAGCGGTTTGAAGTGACCGGGCGAGTGCAAATGTCTAGCGATGCTTCTATGTTGCTAGACATAACTGAGTCGCATCCCTGCAGCGGCCCCGCTGCTCTCACCTGCGCTATCACCACCGCCCGCGAGGCATACCGTATTGGGCAGACTGTGCTGATCGAGCTGGAGATGGCCAACCTCACCGGCGCACCGATAGCTGTGGGGCTGGGCCAGCCAACCAGCCTGGCCATCACCGATCCCTCCGGTGAAGAGGTGTGGTCTGAGCAGGTAGAGATGCCGCAGACGGTTGCCGTGGGGTACCATGCTGTGACTCCGCACCTGTGTAGACTGCCCGAAAACCTGACTGAGGGGCGCTACACACTGCATCTGCGGCCCGGAGGGACGGAACTGTGGGCAGCGCAGTGGTGTTTTACTGTGATGAGCAGAGCGCAAGAGGAGCGGTGAGAGCAGAAGTCATGAGCGACAACAGCCGGCCAGATGACCATATGCAGCAGCCACCCGATCCGAACCTGTATCGGGCCGTGGGGGGGTATCAGAACCGCCGCCGCCCCGGCTGGTACATAGCACTGATCCTGGTTGGTTTCGGGCTGGGGGCGGTTCTGGCGTTAGCGGTGGGCCATCGCAGCCCTGTCGAGCATCCTGAGGCCGCTCCGGGGACGATGGCACTGCCTGCCACCGAGCCCATCCGCGCAGGAATTGTCTTCTCCACCGACAAGACTGCCCCTGAGCGCACTCCGGACATGATCCCCGCAGGCATCAAGACCGTCTACTGCCACTTCCGCTTGCCTGGCCTGCAGCAGATCGAAGGGCTGGTAGCCACCTGGTCGCAGGATGGCAAGTCGCAGGGCGAGATACCGGCCGAGCGCATCACCGGCGATGTCGAGGGCGGTTTTGCCATCGGATATGTGACTCTGGAGGCACCATCACCCGACGGCTTTGCCAACGGTATCTACGAGGTCAGTATTCGCACTCCTGACGGTGTCGTACATGAGAGTAGCTTCGTGGTGGTCCAGTCGCCCGACAGGATACTCTCCCATGCCATCCCTCAGGCAGTGGGCGTCCAGATTGCCAACGCCACCATATGCGAAGCGGTAACTGCTGCCGGTAAGCCGGAACAGGCACAGACCTCTTTCACCACTGATACCAAGAAAATCTTCCTGTCGTTTAGCTTCGCCAACGCGCAGCCCGGCAGTGTCGTGAAGGTACAGTGGCTGTACCATGAGCAGCCCATAGCATCGGCCACCAACGAGATCACTCTGGAAACTGCGGAGGGCTGGGCTTATGCCTGGATCGGTCCGAATGCTGACCAGGCGATCATGCCGGGCAGCTATCGGGCAGTGGTCAAGTCCATACCCGATGATGCTCCGCTGGCCAGCGGAGCCTTCGTGGTGAAAGCCTCCCGTTAGAGCCGCCACGCCGCCGCGTCTTCTCTGTCAGCTCTCACCTTTCTACTCAGTCCCGCTCACTATCGGCACATGCCAGCTTCCGCAGACGTCCTGGGGCGGTTGCGCTACTGTCATGCCATACAGTACAATTGTCAGACACGTACGGCGAGATGACTTCATGCAGACAGGGGCGGGCGGACTATAGAGAGCGACGCAGGCGTATCGGTATCCTCACCTGAGCCTCATCACCCGCCGCCTAACAACTCCGGCAGCGGTGGCCCGGCACCGCCTCAACTCTGCAGATGGAGCTGGGGCGCCTTCTTCCTGCACTGGATATGGGGTGTGGCCAACAACGTCTGGATCGCTTTCCTCGTGTTGCTTTTGCCTGGGGTATGGAATGTCGTACTAGGTCTCAAGGGCAACGAGTGGGCGTGGCAGCATCGTCGCTTCGAGAGTATGGAGCAGTTCGAAGAGATTCAGGCTGTTTGGGCCAGGTGGGGCTTGATACTGTTCATCCTCGGCGTCGTCGTCCCTGCCATTGCTCTGGCAGCCATCGCGCTGTTCACCCTCCAGACGGTTGGTATCGAGCTGCCCGAGTGACACAACTCTATCTGTTGTAGGTGTCTCCTGTCACCTTTTGTCTATGTTTACCATGCTGTTTTGAGCTGCCTGCGAACACCAGTTCGGTCTATCTTTGCACCTAATAGACTGTGGAAAAGCTGCTTTCGCAAGATGTCCGAAAATACCATTGATGTCATGCTGAATCTCTACTCTGCGCCGTTTTCCACATCTCCACGTTTTTCCACTGAATTGTGGAAAACACTGTGGTAAACTCTCCCCAGAAGCCATTTTTTGTGGAAAAACACTGTTGCATGAGCCTTCTCATGGTGCTTTTTGTGCCCGATGGCACGGTATCCCAGGCGTATCTTACGGCGACATATCCACAGCAGGATTTGCGCACGCGTTGCCAATGGTGAAGCTGATGCGACGCTCCTCGGGTGTCATAACCACCGCTGCCAGCGAGGCGCCGCTGGCCGGGTCTTGAGTGTGGCGACAGATGGGGTTGTCACCGGCATGATCTGATAGTACCTCCATCATCTCCGCGACGCCTAGTTCGCCACAGCCCTCTTCCAGTAACTGCCGCGCACGCCCCTGACGGTCAACACTGTTGGCTGAGCCCTCTCGTCGGGCGGCCCACTGCAGTATCGTGCGCTCCTGGTAGTGGTTCGTATGTGCATACAGCCCCAGCCCATCGGGCGCAACTTCTGCGACCTGTGTCGCGGTGGTCTCGAGACCGACCATCTGCCCTTCGGGCCCGCCCAGGTAGAAGTAGTGCCCGGATGCGCGGGGTGACTGCTTCACCGTAGCAACCGCCTCATCGAAACTGGTGCGTCTGAGCGCCTCGTTCATCGTCGCCAGGTAGATGACGCCCGGTCTGCCATCAGTCGGTGTCACGTTGGTGTTGCCGATGCAGATGCCGGCTTCGTTCATGCCGATCAGCGACAGGCAGCCTGCCGTGGTGATGCCTACTGTGCTCGGCCCTTCGTCTGGCTGCCTCTTGATGCAGACCACATAGTCGGCGGCCGCAAATCCCATGTCCCAGGTCTGTCCCAGATGGAGCCTGCCATCGGCAGTCGCCGCTCCAGTAGCCGCTATGCTCGTGCATTCGCAGACACCTGATGCCTCGCGTACCAGCACATCCACGAAATCTGTGTAGCCGTTGCCGACTACCAGCCGCTTCATGGCTATGCCCGCGCCCTCGCTGATGCCCAGCAGCTCCTGATAGCTGTCCGGACACCACTGCTCGTGAAACGGCAGATGTGCCGCGGCAACCTCCAGCACCTGAGCCATCTGGTAGTCAGGCTGCACCTGCCTGGCCCGCTTCAGACTGAGCTCCAGGCGGATATCGCACATCCGCTTGGCGCCCTCGCGCATGGCTTCACCGTGCTGGCGTCCCATCTCTCGGTACGATCCGGAAAACTCGTAGTAACGCCTGTCCATTTCGAGCACCTCCTGTACCGTCATGTTCTCTGATCCGCAACTGCTTACCTGCAGAAGGTCAAGCACATCGATGTGGCGAATTGTGTCCAGTGAGTACAGTCGAGTATGATCCATCTCGTCCTGTATGAGTACACCCAAATCCGTCAGGGGATACACCATGAGTAAGCCAAAAGTATGGTATACGCAGCCGGAGAGTTCGAAGGAGCGTATCTTCACACCTGATCAGTTCCAGCGCATGATAGACAGCTTTGACGTGACGCAAAATGACACCGGCCGAGCGCTGACGACCGAGGAGTTGGCCGACGGAATTGCCGGCTTTGACGGCATCGTCACAGGCTGGGGCAGCCACCCGCCGATCACCGCCGAGGTCATGGAGAACGCTGACAGGCTGAAAATTATCGCCCATGCCGCCGGCACGATCAAGCATATGGTGTCCGGAGAGGTCGTGGAGCAGTACCTGGTCCCGCGTGACATCATCCTGTTTTCGGCAAACGTGGCGATCGCCTACAACGTAGCCGAAAGTACGGTAGGTATGCTGCTGATGGCCTCACATTGCTGGCCACAGTTTGCGGAAAACTTCCGCCGAACCGGGGTATGGCGGCCGCCCTCAATCCGTGGCAACGCACGCTTTCTGATGGGATCGGTCGTCGGCGTAGTGAGCGCCTCGAAGGTGGGCCGTGAAGTGATCCGGTTGCTGAGCGTCTGGCCGCTGGATATACTGCTGTATGACCCGTATGTCAGCGACCAGGACGCTGCAGAGATGGGCGTGGAAAAGGTCGAACTCGATGAGCTGTTCGCCCGCTCCGACCATGTCACTGTCCACTCTCCGAGCATCCCCGAGACTCGCCATATGATCGGTGCCGACCAGCTCCGAAAGCTGCGCGATGGCGCCACTTTTGTGAACACTTCACGCGGATCTGTGATAGACCATGCCGCGCTGATAGCCGAGGCAGCCACCGGACGGCTTCATGTGGTGCTCGATGTGACCGAGCCGGAGCCGCTGCCGATCGACAGCCCCTTCCGCTGCATGCCGAACGTCCACATCGTGCCACACCTATCCGGAGCAGGCTTTTACGGCTACCACATGATCGGCCGCATGACCGTAGATGCTCTGGAAGCGGCATTTGCCGGGCAGCCGGTAGATGGCGCAGTGAACTACTCGCTTTACGACGTGTTGGCCTGACCCGGACAGGCATCGGGAGTACTTCGAGATGTGCTGTCAGTATAGATATGCACCTGAATCTCTGCTCATGTCTGCACGATAGATAGGAGCCATCAATCCTGTGCCGGTGTACCATGTGTATAGAGCAGTGCGGTTACGCTCTCGACATCGCACACCATTTCCTTTGCAGAGGGGGGCATAGTGTCGGCAACTGAGCGGCCGTATCTGTCCATCATCATACCGGCGTACAACGAAGAGCGTCGGCTTCCGCCGAGTCTGCGCACTATACTCGACTACCTGCGTGCCCAGCCGTACACGTGGGAAGTAGTCGTGGTAGACGACGGGAGTCGTGATGCCACCGGACAGTTAGCGGCAGAGATACTCGACGGCATGCCGCATATGCTGCTGCGAAACGAACCGAACCGGGGGAAGGCACTGTCAGTCAAGCGTGGGCTGGAGGAAAGCCGTGGTCAGGTGGCTCTGTTCAGTGATGCGGACCTGTCTACTCCGATCGAGGAGACTGCAAGCTTGCTCGAGGCCATAGCGGAGGGTGCCGATGTGGCCATCGGCTCACGTCAGATGCGCGAATCCGATCTGGCGGTGCGCCAGCCTCTGCATCGGGAACTGGCCGGTCGTGCCTTCAGCCTGCTCAACCGCATGATCGTGGGGCATGGCATAGTGGACAGCCAGTGTGGCTTCAAGGCGTTCACACGTGATGCGGTCGAGCGCATCCTGCCGCACCAACAGCTCTCGGGCTGGGCTTTCGATGCCGAACTGATGCTCATCGCCCGCCGTCTGGGGCTCAACATAGCCCAGATACCGGTGCGCTGGCTAAACGATCCGGACAGTCGGGTGAAGATGCTGGTGGATGGCCCACGTATGGTGGCAGACCTGTTCCGCATCCGCCGCCTGCACCGCCACCTGCGTGCCGATAGTCTACCTGCAAACCACTGACGCGATATGCAGACCAATCGCTTGCGGAAACTGCTCGACAGCGTGCTGGGCCTGCTCCTGATGCAGACACTGGCCCTGTACGGTCGGATACGTCGCATCTTCTCTGCGCGCTACCGCACGAATCTGGCCGATATGCGGGTCAGCAGCATACTGGTCATCAAGCTATGCTGCCTGGGAGATGGCGTCCTGGCTCTGCCAGCTATCCGTGCGCTGAAAAGAGCATATCCTGAAGCCAGCCTCACTGTGATCTGCACTCCACGCAACCTCGATGCCTTCACGGGACACGATTTCGTGGATCATCTGGTAAGTCTGCAGCTCACTGGCCTCGGGGGTATCGGTGAGCTGCTACGCCAGGGCCCTGCAGCGTTGCGCGAGGCTCTCAGGGCTGTGCGTCGCTGCCACCCTGACCTGGCTGTGGACCTCGATCTGTACTACAAGGCTACCCCGGTGCTGGCGTTCCTCAGCGGAGCTCCTATCCGCGCCGGCTTCGACACCGCGGGCAAGGCGCGAGGCTATCTGTATACGCACAGTGCGCCGCGTGAGCCCGAGAAGCATGAGGTGCTGTGCTTCCTCGACATACTGGCCGCTCTGGGGCTCCACACCGACGATCTGTCGCTGTCACTGCCCCATGACGACCAGGCGGCGGCAAGTGCAGCCCGGTTGCTGACCGCCCGAGACATGCAGGCAAATCAGCCGTACGCAGTGATAGCTCCGGGAAGCAGCCGCAACTGGCCGGTCAAGCGCTGGACACCGGAGGGCTTCGCGGCGGTGGCCGCGCATCTGCGCCACGCACATGACCTGCCCACCGTGCTGATCGGCGCTGCGTTCGAGGCATCTCTGGGGCAGAGCATAGCTGATGCCGTTGGAGATGGGGCGGTAAGCCTGGTCGGCGCGACTACCGTCCGCGAAACCATCGAACTGCTGCGTGAGGCGGCAGTAGTCGTCAGCAACGATTCAGGCCCGATGCACCTGGCTGCCGCAGTCGGGGTGCCTGTCGTCGCCATCTTCGGCCCCACCAACCCGGTCAAGTGGCGCCCATGGACCGACCGCGCCGAGGTGGTCACCGCACCTGAGTGTAGCTGCGCACCATGCTACTACCTCTCTGCCATGCCCAACTGCGATGGCCACGGCTGTCTGGGGCAAATCAGCGTCTCGTCAGTCACCGACGCGGTGGACCGCCTGCTCGGAAGCTGAGCAGCGCAACTGCCTTCGTGTCCTCCTGTGCCTCTACGCCTGCCGCCCTGCCCGTGTCCGGTCTTCTCGTGCCCCACTGCATCCTACAGCCCTCTATCTCTGGTGCGTTGGATGGTACGTGAGCGAGAGAACGAAAAACAGAGGCAGTGTTGAAAACCTCTATGTATACAGAGTCCTGCGTGCAATCCCGTGAAGGTGTGCTGGTTCTGCAGTGGTGGTTGTGGAAAACTATGTCAAAACCAGTGGAATAGCTGTGGACATCTGTAGTACATACCGTATGCAGGGCCTCTACAGGGCAAATACAGGGTGATATGGCAGTTATGGCATATGTGGATGGTGTGCCCAAATCCTGTGGATGATCCTGTGGATAGTGTGGAAAACAGTGGAGACCTGGAGTGGTGCCCTGCTGTATACAGTTGTCCCTGGCGTTTGTGGAAAACTATGTGGATTATCTTGGTAACTGAGGCAAATCGAACAGTAGACAGGCATTCTGTGTGGTCTGTTCAGCCAGGCTCTCGAGCTGCTCACCACGCGCCTGAGCCACCTGTGCGGCCGTCTCGACAAGTCGTGCCGGTTCGTTTCGTCTGCCGCGCCAGCCCTGGGGCGGAAGCCATGGGCAGTCGGTCTCCAACAGCAGCCTGTCAGCAGGAACGGCTGCCACCGCCTCTCGCAACTGTTGGTTGCGCGGGTAGGTGACGTTGCCTGCGATGCTCACCATGCAGCCCAGGGCCAGGTAGCGCTCCAGGACCGCCTCATCCTCGCTGAAACAGTGACGCACCACACGCTGCCCGGGAGTCTTCAGCCGCTCCAGCACCGCCAGCGTCTCAGTGTTGCTGGCGCCCTTGCGACTGTGCACGAGTAGCGGCTTGCCGGACTGTGCTGCCAGAGCCAGCGACTGCTCGAACAGGGGTATCTGGAGCTCGGCAGGCGGCTCAGGGCGGGTCAGGTCTATCCCACTCTCCCCTATCGCCACCACTCGCGGATGGCCGGCCAGCTCCGCTATCTGCGCCAGGCTATGCTCCTGCCCCTGGTGCGCCTCCGATGGGTGTATCCCCACCGCTGCCCACAGGGTATCGTGCCGCTCGGCCATCTCCACCGCTACCCGGCTGGAGCCGACATCACAGCCGACTACTATCATGGCCCCCACGCCGGCGTCTGCAGCCCGTGTGAGCACTTCCAGACGGTCAGCGGCAAATTCGCCCAGGTTCAGGTGGGTGTGGGTGTCTATCAAAAGCATCCGTATGCCTCCTCGAGCGGGCCCGGGTCATGTGGGCATAAACGATGAAGGCCGCCTCGTGAGCTACGAACTGGCGGCCTTCGGAAAGCATATTTCAACTGCGCGACATCCTAGCGGAAACGGCGGGTGAGCCGGATGTAGTCGCGGTCCGCCTCGACGTCGGTCCACTTCATGGTCCAGACCTCGCGATCGCGGACGAATGCTACGCGGGTACCGTCAGGTGACCATACCGGGAAGCCATCACTGCGGTTGGTCTGCGTCACCGGGCGGGCGTTGCTGCCATCGAGGTCCATGGCCCACAGGTCATACTTGGCTCCGTTGCGGTTGGAGTGGAACAGGATGATAGCTGTGGCACCCTCGGCGACCGCTGGCTGCACGGCTGGTGCGCCATCATCGAAGTTTGATGCAGTCAGGTTGGTAGTCTGGCCGCTCTCGACATCGTGTATCCAGATATCAGACTGGTTGTCTCCACGGCGACGGCACTCGAATACGATCTGCTTGCCATTCGGAGTGTATGTAGGCCACATCTCGTCTGCGTTGTCCCAGTCGAAAACAGCCGGATCCAGCAGCACACGCTCCCGTCCACTGCCGTCGGCTGCTACGGTGGCCAGGTCCATGGTGCCAGTGAACTCGGTTGTGGAGAACACAAGGCCACTGCTGTCGGGCTTCCAGCTCGGCTGTCCATCGGCACCCGAGAGTTGTGGTGCGGTGATCAGCGCTGCTGCCGCATTCCGGTCGCCGGCTGTACCATCCATCCGGTAGATGCCTTCACGAGGGCTCTGGCCGCGGCGGCCTGCAAAAGCGATGATGCTGCCATCGTCTGGCCGGTATGCCGGATGCCAGCCGCCTTCATGGCCGAAATCGTCACTTTTGTCGGATCCTGTGAGCAAATTAAGCCCACCGCCGCCTTGCTGCACCGAATAGATGTAGCGTATCTCATTGCCGCCCCAGGCGGTGAGAGCAACTTTCCCTGCAGGGCCCCAAGAAGGCTTTTCTGAGGCGTTCAGAAAAAGCTTGGCGTCATCGTCGCTGCTACAGCCTACCATCATCAGCATGGCGGCAAGAACCGCCACCACTACTGCACACACCATGATCCGAACACAAAATCTCATGGCTCTGGCTCCCTTGTGCCGAAAATCCTCGCGCGGCCCCGACTGAGCTGGGGCACACATCCTAAGACAGCCTCGGCTCTGTTTCGTTCCCGCAAAGCCTCACTGTGCGGCATTATAAGACCACCATCGGCGGCAGGTCAAGCATGGTGCAACGGGCGTTGAGGCTTGCGCAACGGCGGGAAGAGATGAGAGGTGATTGCGAAGACAGCCTGCTGCAGCGCAGGGACAGCGTTTCCGTGTCTATATGTCTTCGCTGAGGAGCCCGCATTCCCTGCCCTTCGTGTGATCAGGCGGCGCAGCTCGGCACTGAAAGTCGGTTGGAAGGCGTCAAAAAACCACCCATGTGGGGTGGCGAGTGTGTATCTGCGCTAGATGCCCTGCCGTCGCAGTATCTATCCTTTGAGCTCGGCCAATTCCGTCTCGGTCAGGTTGGCAAGTGCCTGGGCAAACTGCAACTGCTCACACGCTGTTATCGGCCCGAGCTGCCTGAGGTCTTCTACGCCTCTGTCGGCCGGTTCAGCTTCTCGGAGCATGCGGTTCCAGCGCTCGTACTCCATGATCTCGAGGCCTTCATAGTCACACACCGAGCAACGATATTTCAGATACACATGCGCTGGTTCGCCGCCCAGTACTACGAAGCCGTGAGCCAGCAGTTCGTGCAGGCCGATGCGATGGCCACAGACACATCGGACCACTATGTCCATTCTCATCGAAGCCCCTCCGGGCGCCGGATAGGTAAGTCATAGTTGCCAACTGACCACGGCGCGCTCTGTATGTATATGCCGCGCAGCCCCTTCCGGCTGATTGCCGCTTCAGCAGGGGATGCTCAGTCGCCGTATCTCGATGTCCACTATAGCGCAATCCATGCCTCAAAGCAAGCCATAACGCGTTCCTGCTCTGGCTTACGCGCCTGTCAGACCTCTGGTACCTGTCTCTGTACTCGCCCCCATCTGTGCCTCAATCGGCGTCTGACTTGGTAGCCACAAGCAGGAAGTACGGGACATGCACGAATTGTTGCCAGCTATCTTCACGCTCTCGCAGTGCCGCCGCCGCGTTATATGCCCGCCCCCGCTCATCTGGCTGTAATGGCAAGTCGTCCAGCAGCCGTACAACTCTGTGGTTTGCCTTCTGCGGCAGATGGGCCAGTTCAAGCCATACCTGCAGCCCCGCCCGCTCACATGCACCGGCAAGCTTGCGACCTGCCAGCGGATCGGCCCCTGTGCGCTGCAGAGCGCCCAGCCACAGCTCCCGCAGGCCTAGGTCGGGATGCTCCATCATGCCGCCATAATCCGGCTCCAGAGCCACCAGAGCCCCACCGGCCCGCAGCGTCCGGCACGCCTCCCCTATCACCCTCTCGATGTCGTCCACCCATAGCAGCACGTTCTGGAAAAACACCAGGTCGAAGACGGCATCAGTGAAAGGCAGGCCATGTGCATCGCCACAGACGGCCAGAGCCTGCTCAGGCGCAGCACGCATAGGTTCGGCCTGCCGATCCAGACACACTACCAGCCCCCGTGCCCGCCGCAGCAACTCTTCGGTGACCACACAGTGGCCGCAACCGACCTCCAGGACACTGTTGGCCAGACCGATACCGGCCCGCCGCAGCGCTCGTGATCGTGGCCCAGTCAGCCAGTCGGCCAGCATTCGGGCATCCGCGATCTGGGGCAGGTCAGGTCGGGCCATCTCAGCCATCTCCCCCACCCGGTGCGATGACTGCATCTCCCAGCGCAGCCATGACCTCCTCACCCGGGCGCCCCGATATCTTCCCGTGAGGCGGGACTACATGATACAGGTCGAGTTCGAGTGCGAAGACATGCAGTACGGCCACTGCAGGCATGGAGAGGCTGTGCAGTGGACCTTCCGGCACAGATATCATCGCCCTCCGTTACGTTGCTCTGTGTGCTATCGGTCCCTGCCAGCCAGGCAGAGCATGGCCTGTCGGTCAGGCTATGGAGCATGGTTGCGATCGCCATTTGCGGACGCTCCGGCATGATGGCTCCATGGCCGCTCATCGTCCGCCACCGGCACACGCACATGCACATGCGCAGCCTGCACATGCGCAAGCACAACCGCTCCCGCCGCCCCCAGAGCTGCTGCCAGATGACTCGAGCATGGCCATGCCAACCTTGTCCACGCCGGACAGGTTCACCACGCCCTTGTTCACCAGGCCGACGGTTATGGGGTCCATGCTTGATGCCAGCCGCCCGGTGACGTTTTCCGACCAGCCTGCGAAAGATGCGCCCACATCGCCAAGCGAAGTGCGGCCTCCCACTGGTGTTGCTGTTGTTGCTGTCGTCGAGGGCCGCGGCGCGCTACTGCCTGAGGCCGGTGTGCTCCAGGTGGGGCGGTAGCGGTAGCCGCTGTGGTGCCAGTTGTCGAACTCGCGGTTATACTCAGGCCACATCATCAGCCACAGCAGATTGTCGTCCACGAATTCCGTGCGCTCCTCCACTTCCCCGATCTGCCTGGCTTCCTGCCACGCCTTGTTGACGATCGACAGGTAGTACTCTCTGGTTTTTTCTACATCGAAGCCCTTCACGCGCCGAGCCGTGCCCTCGACGAGTTCCTTCATCGCCTTGCTGAAATTGAGCTTTTCCACCGATACAGCAGGCTTTATGGCTATCTCATCGAGAAAAGGCTGCTCGAAGCCGCGGATGAGTGTATTGCGCGAACCGGCCACTTTGCGCCGCTCCGTGCGTGTGGTGTCATAGCCCTCCACCAGCTCCACCTGCAGCGGCTGCTCGCTTACCAGCCTCACCAGGTTCTTTTTCATCATGCCGAAAAGCACCAGCGATAGCACCCGTCCTAGCGGCTGCTCGATTAGCACCGCGGCTTCAGGCACTGCCAGTCCACGTTTGATCTCGCCACCGGAGACAGATTCTATCGCGGGCAGATATTTGCGGCGCTTGCCTGCCAGTATCTTGCTGAACAGATACCAGACGGGGATTAGCATCGGGATGAACAGGGCCTGTAGAGCCGGACTGACGGCCCAGATGATGGCCATGACGATGATGAGGGGCAAAAACAGGCACGTGCCTGTTCCCCCGGAAAACGTGTAAAAGAAGATGCCGAACGCGATCAGAAATGCTATGCCCGCGACCAGCCGAGTCATAGGATTGTCCACCCACCACTTCCACACTAGCCCCAGTTTGGTCATGCGCACTACACGCTCCATATCGTGTTTGGGGAAGGAAATGCCCACTATATGCGGGCCGGTGAGCCTGGTATCAGGGAAGTTCCAGATGGCGACATGGTGCGTGTCAGTCTCAATCTTGTCTGTGAACTGCTCCTTTTGGTACAGTATCTCCTCGAATTCGATACTCCTGGGCAGGTACACCGCCACGAGCAAGTCGGTGCTGCCGGTCAGGTAGTCGCCGTCAAACCAGGTAGGCGTGATCCTGAGCGAAGCATTCTCCGCTCGAGTGGTGTCTTGATATACCATATCAGGCATGGTGAGGTTTATCTCGAATTGCCCG
>JAAYSP010000082.1 GCA_012518355.1 candidate division WS1 bacterium
ATGGAGCGCGGGTGGCAAACGCAGCGGGAGACGCTGAGTATCGGATTCTCGGCATCGCTGATGGCGCGTTTGTGGACACAGCGTTGCATCCTGAGGTCGGTGCAGAGAAGCTGGCTGGTGAGTTCCCTCCGGGCACCTGGTTCAGCGTATGCGACTACGGGGTGGGGGATGAAGTCATACTGCCTCATGTGGTCAGTGTCAGCCGCACCGGCCAGTCGGTGTACCGCGCTACGTCGACCGACGATGTGACGCTGTCGCTGCCGGAGCGTGCGATTGTGGAGAACGAAGGATGAGATAGATAGATGCTAGGGTGTGCGCAGCCTTCTCCTGGGGAGTGGTGATATCTCACACCTGCGCACGTGCGGGGCGTGTCGAGACGTATCGAGGCGTATCAGTACCTATGCTAGATGATGGAGATACGATACAGGCGAGGGCCTCAAGGCCTAACAGTATCCCTGACCGGCGAGTGCGAAAGCTTCGCTGGCAACACGATATAGAATTGATAGCTGATAGCTGATAGCTGAGAGCAGGCTACCGCTGTCGAAGATCAGGGCGTCGAAAGCTAATCTGAGATGCTATCGACACACCTTTTGCGGGTTTCGATCAGCTGTGCGAGCGCGGAGTGTGAAGTGTCTGTGTTCACGAGGCAGCCATCCTGGCCTTGACCCGCAGAAAGCTACCCAACTGCTTTTCATGGCGCACGTGATCGGTGTGCATTTGTATCAGCATGGCGAAAGATAAGGCCCCAGACAGGCAATCGCAGGGTACATACGTGGCACATACTACGAAGTATGTAGGGGATGGTAGCAGATGACTGCGCGCGGCCCGCATATCAGCAAGCTTTTCAGCCTCAGCGGACGTATCGCCATAGTCACAGGCGGCGCGCAAAATCTCGGTCTGGACATGGCCGAAGCACTGGCCGAAGCAGGGGCGGATCTGGCCATCACCTCTCGCAACTATGATAAATGCGTCGCGATTGCCCATGATCTGGTCCAGCACACCGGTCGCCGCGTACTGCCGTTTGCACTTGATATCCAGGACGCGGGGCAAGTGGATGAGGTCTTCGCGCGCGTGGCCGCTGAGTACGGTCGCCTTGACGTGGTGGTCAACAACGCCGGTGGTGCACGCCTAAGCGAAGGCAGTGGCGTGACCGTGGACGAGCGCTCACCCGAAGATTTCATGTATGTCATCGGCCTGAACATCGTCGGCACCTTCCACTGCTGCCGCGCGGCTGTGCGGATCATGAAGCAGCAGGGAAGCGGCTCGATCGTCAACATCGGCTCGATCTCAGGTATGGTAGGTCGTGACCGCTGGATCTACGGAGGCTCTGAGGACATGGTGCCGAACATGTCCGACTACAGCGCCGCAAAAGGGGGCATCATCGCCTACACCCGCGACCTGGCTGCTGAAGTCGGCAGGTACGGCATCCGCGTCAACTGCATCTCGCCAGGCGGTTTTGAGCGCGGGCAGCCTGAGGAGTTCATCCGCCGCTACAGTTGCCACACTATGCTCGGGCGCATGGGCCGCGATGGCACCGACCTCAAGGGCGCAGTGGTCTACCTGGCATCCGACGCCTCCGGCTATGTCACGGCACAAAATCTCGCTGTGGACGGGGGCTTCACCTCATGGTCATGATCCCGCCTACGACAGTGCTGGTGGTCGGCTGCGGCTCTATCGGCAAGCGCCACGCGCGGCTGCTGACAGAGGTCCCACAGGTGGAAGTGCTGGTCTGCGATGCGCGCGAGGATAACCTGCAGGCGGCGCTAGCCGAAGCTCCTGGCTCCCACGGCTTTGCCGACTACCGGGAGGCACTTGCTGCTGCCCCAGATGCGGTCTTCGTCTGCACACCAAACCATCTGCACCGGCCCATGACGATCGCAGCGTTTGACGCAGGCTGTCACGTGATGTGCGAAAAGCCTCTCGCCGACACGGTCGAAAACGCTCAGGCCATCGTCGCCGCCGCCGAGTCTGCTGATACCATGTTAAGCGTCGGCTATTCGCTGCGCTCACATGCGGGCCTCAGGCGCCTGCACGAGCTGGTAGATGCCGGGATATGCGGAAACGTCATCGGTGGGCGCGCGATGGTCGGCACCTACTTCACGCTGATGTGTGCCACCACGCCCTATCGCATGACCGAGCTCAACGCGCTGATCATCGACTACACGCACCTGCTGGACTATCTGGGGCTGCTGATCGGGCCGATAGTGCGGGTGAGCGCTGAAGCTGCAACACTTGGTGACTTGCCGATGATGCCGCAGCCGAACGTGTTCAGTGCGATCCTCACACACGAATCGGGCGCCATCTCGCAGTTCCACGCCGACTACGTACAGCTTCCGCAGCGCTCGATAGCGGAGGTGTTCGGCGATGAGTGCGTACTCGTGTATGATTTTCAGGAGTACGAACTGCGTATCTATGAGCGCGACAGGCCCGGCTATCAGGTGGAACGAGTGGTCAGTGCGCGCGATGACATCTATCGCGTGCAGATCAGAGAGTTTCTGACGCAGATACATGGTGACATGCTGCCGATCTGTACAGCCGCGGAGGGCCTGGCGGCTCTGCAGGCAGCAATGGCGGCAGTCCGCTCGGCGCAGGAACACCGCGCGGTGGCGCTGGATGAGCTGTAGATGGCAGCTTTCCTATCGGGACGACAGGGGATAGAGACACACGTCGTGCACGATTGTGAGATGCTCTCCCCGCGAGCCCCCCGACACCCAGGGCTTCCTGCGGGATATACGCACTGCAAAAGACTGATGACCTCCTCTCATGGCCACCGCTTTTCTCTCTCCATCGCGACCGCTTCTCTCCTGTCTATCTATGTCCACAGCACATGCCGGGCACCTGTCATCAGAGCTGCCCTCACAACCGAGCCTCCAGGGGTATGACACAAAGCCTTTCTCGAAGGCACCATGGTACGCAGAAAAGATGAGAGGCGTCAGCACGCTCGCTGTCGGAAGTACCCCCGCTTCTTTGCCGGCAGGGGTGCCTCTACCTCCTGGCGCACCTGCAGAAACGGCCGGTACACCAACCACAGATGCGTGCTATGGTCGCAATTGAAACGTGCTACCTAGCACGACAGGTGGTATACTATTGTCTTGCTGCTACAGGGTAAGCATGGGAAAATGGCCGGCAAGGGCTGCCCCATCTGTTCCGCTTAAAACGATGTGGACAGGTCTGCACTTATCTCGTTCGGCACACTACCACGAAGATGTAACTGGAGGTCAACGACCATGCAGGCATCCGGAGCCCACAGCCACGTCCTGTCAGGCACCATTTTCAGCATAGCAACAGTGTTGCTTCTGCTCGGCGTCGCTGCACTGGAGGCCGCCGCGTCCAGCAGCGTCTACCATCCCGAGCATATCGAAAACGCGCGGGAAAACCTCAAACGCCACGCCTGGGCACAGACAATTGTCCGCAGCTGGGAGCACAACGTCAGTTTCGCGATGCAGCAAGATCGCGAATTTTTCGAGGAGCTGATTTCGGAGTTGACCTTCGGCACCTTCTATGGCCAGAACTGCCCAGCGTGTGTCGAGGCGAAGCGTTCAGTCGTGGGCGAGCATGGACTGTTAGTGTGGACCATCAGCAATCCCGACCAGCTCACCTGCAGGCGTTGCGGAACAGTATACCCCAGCGAGCAGTACCCCGAGACGGGTGTTCTCGAGTGCCCCCGAATGGGGCAGACATTCACATACTACCAGACCCCCGGTGAACGCGCCCTGGGGCCCGATGCTCCTGCCGCCGAGCGGGCCAAACATGCGCTTGGGTGGCTTGATGGCGGCAAACGGGTGCAGATGACCAGCTTCAGCGGCATGATCCGCGGAGAGAAGAACCGCTGGGCATGGGCGCAGATGCTAGTGCTTGCCAAGCTATATGCCATAACCGGGGAGATCGGATATGCCGAACGGGCCGCGTGGATACTCGACCGCTTTGCCCGCGTGTTCCCCAACTACCTGTACCACTCCTATGACGGAAGCTATGCCGACCTGCCGCCGGCAGAGGTTGCAGCAAGTATGGGTGACCCCAACACACCCAGTGGCGGTCGCTTTCCCCCGGAAGCCATCCGGCATGCTTACGGGCTGAACCAACATAGCGATGACAACGGCGACTATTCGACACTCTTCAACGGCTTTTGGGGGGCCGGACGTCTCTTTGCTCACGCCGGCAGCGACTCCGCTCCGCTAAGACACATGACTGTCGCTTACGATCTGATTCGAGACGCACGCTATCCCGACGGCACCCTACTGCTGGATGACAGCGCCCAAAAGCGGATAGTTGACGACCTGCTTATCGCCGGTGCCGAAGATACCGAAAACTGGACCGATGTGAGCAACAACGGCATGTCCACCTATGCATTTAGCGCAGCGCTGGGAACTCTCCTGCAGCAGCCTGATCGCGTCCGTCATGCGCTCAGTGGGCTGAATGAGATGCTCAGCGACCGCTACCATTTCGACGGCTTCTACGCTGAAACCCCGCACTACGCATCATGGAACTTCGAGCATGTCGGTGCACTGCTTGATGGCATCTATGGCTACTCGGATCCGGAAGGCTACCAGCCGCCTGATGGCCAGCGCCTCGAAAATCTCAACCCCTTCACTGATGGCGACATGCATCTGGTGCTACAGGCAGCCGTGCGGATGATCGCCCCGCCGGGCAACCGTACTCCCACAATTGGTGATACCATCTACACCGATCGTCCCGCCGTGCGCCCGATACAGTGCCTCGACGCACGCCTGTCAGAGCAGTACAGCGGGCTACTCAAGGCAGTGTCGGGTACCGAAGGCAACGAGTACTCACTGTGGTACCGCCCTGCCAACGCTGTAACAGACCGCGACATCCGCATTCCGGTGCAGAGCGAGTGGTTCCCCGGCTGGCATGTGGGAGTGCTACGTGGCCCGGATGGCGACAACGAAACAGCTCTGTACCTCAACGGCAACGAACACCTGTGGACCAAGCGCACCGGCCACCGACAGGTGGATATCCTCAGTATCATCTTCTATGCATTCGGGCGCGAACTGGCATCGGACCGAGGCTACTTCTCTGGTAGCGCACAGGTGACACCAGATGGTCGCCCGGGACAGGCCTGGGTAGACTCCACGCTATCGCACAACCTCGTCGTCGTCGACAATGAAGTGCAGAGGAGGCGCGTGGCCGGATCGAATCTGGAGCTGTTCGGTGTGACTCCGGAAGTAGAAGTCATCGAAGCATCTGCCCACAACGTCTACCCGCAATGCGACCAGTACCGTCGCACCTGCGCGCTGGCAACATCACCTGAGGGCACACCGTACGTCGTGGACTTCTTCCGCGTGCATGGCGGCAGCCTCCATCAGTACAGCTTCAATTGCAACGGGACGATGGTTGCTACACGACCACATGATCTGGCGATAGAAGAGACGACGTTGTCGGGACCATGGGTCCAGTGGCTCGACCGGCCCAGAGCAATCGTCCCCGATATGCCGCTTACCTTCGCGTGGTCCCATGACGGCGTGAACATGGACTTGATGCTTCTCAACCGCTCAGATACGGTTGACCGTGTCATCATAGCCGACGCCCCCGGCTGGCGCACTCACCAGGAGGCGATGGCGGGCAGGGACCCTATCCAGCAAATACTAGCTGAGAAACG
>JAAYSP010000114.1 GCA_012518355.1 candidate division WS1 bacterium
GCCATCCACTTCCTGGAGGACGAAGACAGCGTTGTGCTAGCCTACTGCGCAGGTCGGCGCCAGGGCGATGATTTCGGAGGTCTGGCCCTAACGCAGATCACTCGCATACCCCTGCAATGGCTGTACAGTTGAGATGAACAGATGCGCTTGAAACGGAGGCCCGCAAACGTGACGTGTAGAGGCTGTGGGCCGCGCCGGGCCACCTGGCATGAGAGTGCACCTGGTATGTAGTTGCGGCTTTTCGACGCCGCTTCGTGCTCTGAGCCGGGTCAGTTGCGGTTCAGCGTCACGCCCAGCTCTTCGACTGTGAAGAGTGCCTCGAACCGATAGCCTGCCCGCGCGAACGCTTCTGCCGCGCCCTGCTGACGGTCTACCATGGCTACTACCAGGACGACTTGAGCCTGTCGCTCGCGCTCTACTGCAGCGATGGCATCCAGAGTCGAACCTCCGGTAGTCACGGTGTCTTCGACCATGGCGACTGGCGCACCTGACTCTAACGGGCCCTCAACCTGATTTCCGGTGCCATGAGACTTGGGCTCTTTTCGCACCATGAATGCATCCAGCTTGCGCCCCATAGATGCCGCGACTGCGGCCGTCGCAGCCGAGATCGGGTCTGCACCTAATGCCATGCCACCTACTGCTGTCACCTGCTCACTCTCGAGACGATCTACGAGGCAGCGGGCCAGGCAGTATATGCCCTCGCCGTCCAGTGTCACCTGCCGCCCGTCTATGTAGTAGCTGCTTTTAGCGCCCGATGCCAGCGTGAAGTCGCCGAATTTCAGCGCTTTTTCCAGGATCAGCTCTCTGAGCCGCTGTTTGCATTGCGCCGCACTCATCGCGGCCAGATCATCTCGCATCGTCTTCTCCGGTTCTGCAGTGAGGCAATCAGGCCTTCATCAGGCCTTGCTGCGTTGGCTTTGCTATTCTTCGCCCTGTGGCTGTGGCGGCTGCGTCATCTTCTTGAGGCAATCGGGGGTCAGTGGATCGGACAGGATCTGCTCCAGGTCCCACCAGTTGTATACCGCATTTGGGTTTGCCGGAGTGGCGATCGGGCTCAGATCCTGCGGCAATAGTCCCAACCTTTCCATCCCTTCAATGCTCAGCAATGTAGCGGTGCCGGCGTTCCACTGCTCCTGGGGCACCTCACGCGCTTGCATCTGCAGATCTATCAATTGCCGCACCGCCTGGTCGAAGCCGGGCGTCTGGGGGGGCATATAGCGTCGCAGGAACTGCTCGGTCATGTTGCTTGCTGTGCTCTGGTAGGTGATTGGTTCGATCAATCGCACCTGTTGCAGCAGTCGGCTCAAGTCGCTGATCGAGGCGGACAGTTCCAGCAACCTCTCCATTTTGTCTTCCAGTGGCTCTCCCTGCGCCAGACAGACAGGGGGGCGCCAATCAATCGCGAGCCGCTGCTCGTCATCCAGTATACCTTGAACCGTTTTGATCGTTTCGTCGGCCGCCGAGAGGATCATGAAGGCGCTCTCGACTTCTGCTTCAGTTATGCGATCCAGAGCGTCTGCCTGCTCATCGGGAAGTGATTGGTTTTTCGTCAGGGCCTCACGAGTTTTGACAAACTGTGACCGCTCTTTTACGAGGCCATCGCGCCATCGTCTCTGCTCCGCGGCGTACTTCGTACGCAATCCCGTCACCTGTGGCAGCAATGCCGCAGCCTGCTCTGGGCCAACTAGCAGGTCGTTGAGCACTGTGAGGATGTCAACCATGTCCAGCGATTGCTCCAGCTTGTGCCGGGTTTCGGTGGTCTCCCGCAACCTGCGGGCAGCTATCTCAAGTTCAGGGCTGGCCACTCCATACAGGGGCGGAGTTGATGGCTGTGTCTCCGTGGCCTGAAGTTCTCCCAGTAGTTTTGCTGTCGTCGGGTTGGTCAGCCATTCGTCCAGCTGGAGCAGCTTCAGGCGCGCGGGAGCCTGAAGTGGGGCGGTCTGGCCGGGCAACTGAAGACTCTCGGCGATTATCTGCGGCAGGTCGGGTCGGATGTTTTCGAACTGCGCGTCGCTCAGTACCATCGACTGGTCCATGATTTCCAGCGTCATCTCGGTCAGTGTGGCCATCATCTCGGCGTCGGCGTCCACTGTGGTGACGATATACATGGCCACATCGCGTGCCAGTAGCGGTCGCACGGCCTGGTAGTCGGCCCGCGTCAGGCTTCGGATCATGATCAGGTGCTGGGCCACGTATTGCTCGGGCGACGTCATGGCAGTTAGCAGCCTGCCTTCGCGCTCAGCAGTCTCGGCGGGCGTTTCGATCAGTGCTTGCTGACTGTCAGTCAGCAACTGCAGCATCTTATCGCCAGCAGCGACGATCTTTTGTTCGTACACTTCATACGCTCGCCGGTACTCAGTTACCGTCTCTTGCAGGGTCTTTTCCGAAGCTGCACCCGTTGACTGTCCGGCGGCGCGTGCCGCGATCACCTCGTCGAGCGTTTTCGCAGCAGACTCCTGCAGTTTGTCCAGTTCCGTGGTGAATGCGGTCCTGGCCTGCGCTATCTCCGTGGCCAGAGGTACGATGGCTTTGACCTGCTCATCTGTCAACTGGAGATATCTTGCCAGCAGCAGCACTTCTATCGCCTGGTACTCGGTCTGTGCCGCCGTACCGGCGTCACGCTGAGCCATCACCGGTCCGATCGCCACCAACAGGATAGTCACGATCAACGCTATCGCCAGGTTTCCGTGTGTTTTCATCTCCAACTCCCGCATTCTGTCATGAGACCTGACACTGCCATGTATTCTATCACAACGCTCAGCTCCTGCACAGGCAAGTGCTGCTTTCCCGGCATCATGAACTGCTTTGACAATCCCTCGATTTGCCATGTATAATCGCATTTGAACCGCACAGGGCGCAGGGGGCATCCACTGTCATGAAGCAGCAATTCCCGGATCGATTGATGCAGGCCGTGAAGGCCAAAAATTCGCGTGTCTGCGCCGGTATTGATCCACGGCCTGAGCTGCTGCCCCCGGACCTCAACAACACATCCGATGTCGTAGAGGCGACAGTACGATTCTGCTGCGGTATCATCGAGGTTATCGCCCCATACGCAGCCTGTGTCAAGCCTCAGGCTGCTTTTTTTGAAGCTCTGGCACCTGACGGTCTCGCTGCTATGTGGCGGGTAATCGAGTATGCCAAACAGCATGACCTTCTGGTTATATTAGACGCAAAACGCGGGGACATAAGTTCAACAGCGCAGGCGTATGCACGTGCCTGTTTCGGCCTGCACAATCAGGCACCGCCTGCGGCTGCACCTGACGCCGTGACGGTCAATCCGTACATGGGTGCTGACA
>JAAYSP010000105.1 GCA_012518355.1 candidate division WS1 bacterium
AAAATCGCCGGATTGCCGGCACCGGTTTCTAGCACCTGCCCGGTCACGTCCAACAGATCGCCTTGCTCCAGGGGCACACGAAGATGTCTGGCAGAGCCCGTTGCCGTCAGCGGTAGCATCAGCGATACAGAGTGACCGTTTACGGTGGCACGCCAGTGGGCACTGACTATCAGCATTACGATGATGATCGGCACCAGCAACACCAGTGCCACCAGGCGAGGGCGAAGTGCCAGAAGCATCGGTACATCGTTACGGCGAGGACGCGGTGCATATACTATCTGCTGGGCAGTATCTACTCTATCTGCGTGACTTTCAGCCATCCGCTCGCTCACTATTCGTCACTAAATCTGCCTGCTACTAGCTACTATTAGGGGGGTACTGGCATAGGCTGGCACCTGAACGCACCAGCCAGAGGACAATCTTGCTTGTGTCAAGGCAGAAGTACTGTATCAAGACAGGGCTGAGGAGGCCTGATATACACGTTCAGGACACCACTCCAGCCGGTTTCAGCAGCCTTCTGCGCACCCGATATCTGCAGGCTTGCCTTGTTGAGAGCTGTCTGCAATAGAAGCCCGGTGGGCCTCAGGGAGCCAGACCGACCATCGCGCGATTGGTGCGATAGTTCCAGTCTACCCCGATCCCGAACAGCTCACACATGGGGCGCACTGCGACATAGGTGCGCCCATCAATACGCAGGGCGGGGCGATCTACTCGCTGTTTGCGCCCGTCCACGTAGATAGTTGAGCTGTCGGGGACAACTCGTACCACCATGTTGTTACGGTGTATCTCGATATAGCGATGGCTGGGCCCCCAGACGATGCCGCCACCGATGTGGCGAATCAGATCTGTCAGGGTGATGTAGACGCGGCCTCCACGGATGAAGCCGTGCTTTTCCAGGTCACCTTCGCGACCATCAAACCAGACTATCTCGCGCAGCAGGCTCTTGCGCTGTACCTTCAGGAAATCAGGCTTTCCAGCAGCCGCCTGGGCGAACAGTGCCTGCTGGCTGTTGTTGAAGACATACAGGGGTATGGAGCCGGTAGACGCAAGCAGCACGCCTCCATCGGTGTAGTCAATGCGCAGATGGTGCAGGCCGTCATCCAACTGGACGGTGTCCAGATTGAACTGAGGCCGAGCAGTGTCTGTCACCATCTTCACGCCATCGTTGAGTACGAAAGAGGCCATGGCCTGTGGAGCAGGTCCGGCTGGCTCAAGAGTGATCTGCCCACGCACAGCGGCGGCAGTCCCCAGAGGCACAATTGGAGCGGCCGCGTTGATGACAACACCCAGCTCACTGCCAGCCGACACGGTAGTCGTGTTAGCACACGCCCCCACACCGACTGCGATTAGTGCTATAATAGCCGTAGACAACATCCCCTTTTGCATTTGTCGCACGCACCCCTTTTTGTGCTCAGTATGGCAGATGTGTCGATGCGGCAGGTCGTCTCACTATAGCACACAAAAGTGGGGCGAGTCAACGCGATACAGTGCCGCTGGCAGGACACCGAAGATGCGGCGCGTAACGCGGTTTGACGTCACCTGAGCACACGGGGGCGCAATGCACAGGGCCAGGTTATGATTCCGATTCGCGATAGTCTCAGATCCCGCACTACGCCTTATGTCAACATAGGCATAATCGCGACGTGCGTCATAGTGTTCGTCCTCCAACTGGCTGACCCCGAGCGCCTGATGTCATGGGCGTTTGTCCCTGAAAAGATCATCAGCCCCTCGGCATGGCTTAAGTACGGCGTTGCAGGGGTGCTTTTGCCAGTGTTCACAGCTATGTTCATGCACGGCGGCTTTCTGCACCTGGGCTTCAACATGCTGTTTTTGTGGGTTTTTGGCGACAACGTCGAGGATCGCATGGGCCATGTTGGCTATCTGCTCTTCTATCTGGTATGCGGGATTCTGGCGACAGCTACTCATGCGGTGGTGACGTTGTTTTCACCGATCCCCATGATCGGGGCCAGCGGCGCCATCGCAGGAGTATTGGGCGCTTACTTTGTGCTTTTCAAGCATGCTTATGTGCGAGCAGTGGTGCCCATCTTCATCTTCGTGACACTCATGGATCTGCCTGCCGTGGTATTTCTCGGCCTCTGGTTTGTATTCCAGTTCCTGTCGTGGATAGGCCTCTGGGGCGGTGGTGACGGTGTCGCTTTCGGGGCGCATGTCGGAGGATTTGTGGCGGGCTATCTTTTTGCCCGCAAGTTTGCCTACAGAAGAGGCGGGCCACCCAGGCCGAGGGTCATCAACTTGCATGTAGAGTAGCTGCCGGCAGGAACGCTGTATCTATCTCATCCGTATCCATCCCATCTCATGTCAATCTGGTCCCATGTCAATCCCAGGAGGTGCGAGGCGCGGTTATGGCACGTACGATTGAGCAGATAGTCGAACAGGTTGCCGGCTACTGGCCGCGAGTAAATCGCGATCTGCTTGTAGGTGCCTACGAATTCGCCGCCGAAGCTCATGCCGATCAAAAGCGCCTGAGCGGAGCGCCATACATCATCCACCCCCTGGAGGTGGCAGGTATTCTGGCCGACATCGAAAGCGACGAGTGCTCTATAGCAGCGGGCCTGCTGCACGATACGGTCGAGGATACCGATATCACTATGGAAGATATCGAGGAGCGTTTCGGGACGACTGTGGCAGAGTTAGTGGATGGCGTGACGAAGCTGCGCAAGCTCGATTTTGCCTCCCGACAAGAAGAGCAGGCGCGCAACCTGCGCAAGATGCTCCTGGCTATGGCGACCGATCTGCGTGTGCTTCTGATAAAGCTTGCTGACCGGCTGCACAACATGCGCACCCTGGGGCATCTGCCGCCCGAGAAACGAAAGCGGACTGCCGAAGAGACCCTTCATATCTTCGCTCCTCTGTGCCATCGGTTGGGGATTCAAACCATACGGGTAGAGATGGAAGATCTGGCACTGTTTCATCTGGAGCCTGAAGCTTACAAGCGAATTGCCCGCCAGCTGGGGCGTACCAGGCAGCAGCGGGAGGCGGGTGTTGAGCGGGCACGAGCACAACTGGAGCAGCAGCTCAAGCGCGATGGTATCGAGGCTCAGGTAGCCGGCCGAGCCAAGCATCTGTATAGCATCCATCAGAAGATGCTCAAGCAGAACGTAGACTTCAGCCAGCTCCAGGACCTGAATGCCTTGCGGGTGATAGCACGCAGTGTGCCGGACTGCTATGCGGTGCTGGGCGTGGTGCATGATGTGTGGAGGCCCATACCGGATACCTTCGCCGACTATATCGCGATGCCCAAGTCAAATCAGTACCAGTCGCTTCACACGAAGGTGTTCGGGCCGGATCACTCTCCCCTGGAGGTCCAGATTCGCACTGAGGAAATGCACCGGACTGCCGAGTACGGCATGGCCTCGCACTGGCGCTACAAGGAAGACGAATCTGATAGCAGGTTTGACGAGCAGGTGACCTGGCTGCGTCAGCTTCTCGAGCTCCAGACCGATCTATCAGAGAGTCACGAGTTCCTGGAGCTTTTGCAGATAGATCTGTTTCGTGATCAGGTATTCGTCTTCACCCCCGACGGCATGGTGATAGACCTGCCTGCCGGTGCCGGGCCGCTTGATTTTGCCTATCGCGTCCACACTGAGGTGGGCCATCGCTGTGTGGGGGCGGAGGTCAACGGGCAGCGAGTGGCGCTCGATTACCAGCTCAAAACCGGTGATATGGTCAAGATCATCACCTCCCCCAGCGGTGAGCCGCGCCATGATTGGCTCCGGCTCGTACAGAGCTCTCATGCGAAGGCGAAGGTGCGACGCTTCCTGCGCGAAAAGAGCCGCCAGGAGAACATCACAGTCGGCACAGAGCGACTGAGTGGTGCTACAGATCGGCTGCTTGCCGTGGATCGGGAGCTGGTCAAGAAAGCCGACTGGCCCGAGGTTGCGGACCATTTCAGTTATGAGGACAGGGACTCACTGCTTGCCGCTATCGGCTATGGGATGGTGGATGCCGAGAAGGTCGTGGAGTACATAGTCCAGGAATCCAGCGGCCCTGAAAGCCTGGTCGAAGAGGCGCAGCGGCGTCTACCCACTGAAGCACTGGAAGAGGGGCCTGACGCACGCCGATCTCTGCCTGTTTCAGCAGGTGGAGTAGACGGTTTTCACTCGCGGCTGTCGAAGTGCTGCAATCCTCTGCCCGGCGATCGCATACGCGGCTATATCACGCGCGGTTCTGGTCTGGCCATCCATCGAGCCGAGTGCAAAAATTTACGCTACCGCGAGCAGCGTGAGCCTGAGCGGATAGTCGAGCTGTCGTGGTCTGCCGACCAGCAGGATGCCATGCTGCCCCAGGAGATCGAGATAATCGCACTGGATCGGCCCGGTGTGCTCTCACATCTGACTGCGATTATCAGCGATGCCGGGGTCAACATCGCCCGTGCCGAGGCCGTACCGACCGCCTCACATCTGGCCCGTGTCAGCCTCACTTTGGAGATCAACAGCCGCAGTGCCCTCGAGCATCTGATGGCACGTCTGCAGCAGCTCATAGACGTAGTAAACGTGCGCCTGCTTTCACGGGATGGACAGTAGCCTGTCGTTCACGCCCCATTTGCCCCTACAAATCACCCTTCACAGGAGGATACCATGTCACTGATACCCTCGATTAGTACTGGATTCTATGTTGCTATGACACCTGCGCAGATGCTCCGAAAGGTGGCCGAAATCGGCTGGCCCGCAGTCGAAATCTGCAGCGAGCATGCAGAAGCGATGCGCACGGATCCTTCCGCTCTTGAAGAGTTCAAGCGAGCGGCTGCACAGCTTCCGGTGGCCGTCGAGCAGCTTCATGCCTGGATCAACTCAGACATAGCGGCCGTAGACGACAGTCGCCGAAATGACAGTCTGCAGGCGGTATCTGACGACCTGCGCCTGTGTGCCGAGCTGGGCATACCTGTGGCGGTCATCCACGCGGGCGGCTATGGTGCCGC
>JAAYSP010000164.1 GCA_012518355.1 candidate division WS1 bacterium
CGAGTGGCGAGTGGCGAGTGGCGAGTGGCGAGTGGCGAGTGGCGAGTGGCGAGTGGCGAGTGGCGAGTGGCGAGTGGGGCGGCTGTAGCTGGAGTGGTACAGTTTCTCGTGGCATGGTAAGGGATGACACGTATGCAGTTTACTAAGATGCACGGCCTGGGAAACGACTACATATACATCAACGCGATCGAGCAGGATCTGGCAGGCTACGATCTGGCCAGGCTGGCCACGGTGCTTTCGGACCGTCACTTCGGCATCGGTGGTGATGGGATTATCCTGGTGGCCCCCTCGCAGGCGCATGATTTCACTATGCGTATCTTCAACTCCGATGGTAGCGAAGCGGAGATGTGCGGAAACGGAGTGCGCGCCTTCGCCAGGTATGTATACGAACATGGCCTGACCGACAAGTTGCAGCTTGAGATAGAGACTGGTGCAGGTGTCATCAAGCCGTCTTTGCTACTTCGCGCAGGGATTGTCGAGCAGGTCACTGTAGACATGGGCCAGCCTCGACTACACCGGGGGCAGATACCCATGTCCGGTGAGCCGGCCGACGAGCCAGTAATTGCCCAGCAGCTCGAAGTCGGTGGCCGCAGCTTCGAGGTCACCTGTGTATCCATGGGCAACCCCCACTGTGTCATCTTCACGGAACAGATCACGGATGAGTTGGTGCTGGAGTGGGGGCCAAAGATAGAGCACCATCCGGCGTTTCCGCGCCGGACAAATGTTGAGTTTGCCCGTCTGATGGGAACACAGTGTATCGAGATGCGCGTGTGGGAGCGTGGCGCAGGAGAGACGCTGGCCTGTGGCACAGGAGCATGTGCGGTGACAGTGGCATCCATACTGAACCGACACTGCCAGGAGGCCGAGACCGTCCACGTCCACTTGCTCGGCGGCCGGCTGGATATACAGTGGCAGCAAGGGCACAGTGTACTGATGACTGGACCCGCGGATGAAGTTTTCAGTGGCACGGTGCACCCGTCGCTATTGGACAAAGCCAGAGTTTGAGGCAGAAATGCTGAGGAGGACGAGATCGTGAATCTACCGCTAGCACAGAGACTGCAGAGAATCCCGCCGTATCCGTTCCGTGAGATTGCCGAAATCAAAGCGAAGATGATTGCGGAAGGCAAAGAGCCGATAGATTTCGGCATCGGCGACCCCGATCTGCCCACTCCGGATTACGTGATAGATGCCCTCTACAAGGCAGCACAGGATCCGGCTACACATCCGTATGATGAGTCTGGCTTCGGCATTTCGGAGTACAAACAGGCCGTGGCGGATTTCATGGCGAAACGTTTTGGGGTACAGCTTAGCACTGATGGACAGATCCAGGGCACTATCGGCTGCAAGGAGTCTCTGGCTCACATCATCTGGGCATACATAGACCCCAGTGATGTGGTGCTGGTGCCTGATCCGGCTTACTCCGTGTACAAGGTTCAGGCCACCTGGTGCGGGGGAGCCACCTTTCCCATGCCTCTCAGGAGTGAGAACGGCTTCTTGCCTGATCTGGATGCCATACCGCTTCCGGTCCGCAAGGCCGCCAAGCTGATGTTCCTGAACTACCCGAACAACCCCACCGGCGCAGTGGCCGACCTGGACTTCTTCCGGCAGGTCGTAGACTTTGCCCGCGAAAACGAGATACTGGTTGTCCACGACTGTGCCTACTCCGAAGTATGCTATGATGGCTATAAGACTCATAGCATCCTCGAGGTCGAAGGCGCGGCAGATGTGGCCATCGAGATGCACTCTCTTTCCAAGACGTTCAACATGACCGGTTGGCGAGTGGCGTGGGCATGTGGCGGCGCACCGTTTGTCGAGGCGCTGTCGAAGGCCAAGAGCAACGTAGACTCCGGTACATTCATGGCCATCCAGCATGCTGCCGTGGCTGCCCTGGAGGGCTATGACCAGTTCATCGGCCCGCTACAGGCCGAGTACCAGAAGCGCCGTGATGCACTTGTGGATGGTCTCAACTCACTGGGCTGGAACCTGGAGGCCCCGAAGGCCACCTTCTACGTGTGGGCCCTGATACCGAAAAACTACGCTACCGCCGCTGATTTTGCCAGGGATCTGCTGGCTAAGTGTGGCATGCTGGTCATCCCCGGCGCGGTTTATGGCGAATATGGCGAGGGTTTCGTGCGCTTCTCGCTCACCATCAAGGGTGAGGACAAGGTCGCACAGATCGAGCAGGCCATAGAGGCTATCGGCAGCAACATGACCCTGTCGTGGTAGTGCGCATCGTGGGTGTTTCTATCGAAAACATACGGCTGAACGCTGCAAGTGTGAGCGGTACGATAGTATGAACGAAATAATCGCAGTCGGTCTTGAGCGCGAGACGCTACTGACGGCCGAGAAAGCGATACTGGTGGGTCTGACCCCTCTACGCGGTGAGGGCTTGCGCTCGATGCGGGAGCTTGCCCAGCTTGCTCTGTCGGCAGGTGCTGCACCCGTGGAGGTCATGGTGCAGGTGCGCAACCGGCCCGACCAAAATACCTACATCGGGAAGGGCAAGCTGGAGCAACTGCGGGCTCTGTGCCTGTCTACAGACGCCGAGATCGTGCTGTTTGACGGTGAACTGACGCCGGTGCAGGTGAGCAACCTCGTAGACAAGCTCGACTGCAAGGTACTCGACCGCACCGAGCTTATCCTGGATATCTTCGCCCATCATGCCACCAGCCGTGAGGGGAAGCTGCAGGTGGAGTTGGCCCAGCTTTCATACCTGCTGCCACGGCTGCTGGGCAAGGGGCGCATGATGGACCGAATAGCGGGCGGTTCGGGCGGCGGAGTAGGCGTGCGGGGACCGGGTGAGACCAAGCTGGAGACAGATAGGAGTGGGCTGCGCCGGAAGATGGCTCGCCTGCGCGAGGATCTGGAGACAGTCAAACGCCAGAGAGAAATCGAGCACAAGACGCGCCGCGAATCCGGGCTTCCGATGGTCTCACTGGTGGGTTACACCAACGCCGGCAAGTCCACACTGCTCAACGCCCTGGTCGGCAGCCAGCAGGTGCGAGCTCATGACCGACTGTTCGAGACGCTGGACACTACGATCCGCCGCGTCGAAATCGCAGGCGCCGAGGTGCTCATAAGCGACACGGTGGGCTTCATCCACAAGCTGCCTCGGGATCTGTTTTCGGCGTTCATGGCCACGCTAGAGCAGCTTGGCGATGCTGATGTGATCCTGCATGTCATAGATGCCTCTGCGCCGTGGGCTGCGACAGAGCGTGCGGCCAGTGAGCACATACTGCAACGACTGGGTGTCGCCGACAAGCCCACAGTGGTGGTCCTGAATAAGTGGGACCGAGTCACCGGTACCCGGCGGGCGGAGCAAGTCATGGCCGATATGCCCGACGGTTTGCCGGTGTCGGCTCTCGAAGATGTAGGGCTGGATGAGCTGCGCAACCGCATCGCCCAGGCCGCACTGGCCAGACTTGTGCCGCTGTCGCTGCAACTGCCATACGATCGTATGGAGCTTTTGCAGCTATGCAGGCAGCATGGCCGGGTGATGAGTGTATCCTATGAACCGGATTTTGTAGCTGCGGAGGTGGAAGTGAGCAGCGAGACGGTGGCGAGGCTCAAAGCCTTTGTCGTCGCACCGAGCTAGCCCATCCGTCGCAAGTGGATGTGAAGCAGCATAGCAGGGACGGAGATGTCCCAGTCAACTGGTTCGAAGACAAGTGATACTGCGGAACCGTTTATACGCCGCAATTATCTGCTGGCGATTATCGGCAATGGTACGCTTTTTATCGCCGCCAATCGGTTAGCTGACCCGGCGACGGTAATTCCGCTACTGTTGCTACGTCTATCGGGAGTAGGGTGGACGGTTGGACTTGGGTATGCCATAAGCATGCTGGCACCCCCATTGCCGGGCATGCTGGCCGCCCGGTGGCTGGATACGGCACCAAGCAAGCGCCGCGTGTTCAACTGGTGTTCAGTCGGGCGCTTCACTGGTGCTATCGGCGTCGCAATTACAGTGCTTCTTGCGGGGGTCTACGGGCCACAGTGGTACAGGTGGGCGTTGGTGCCGCTGCTAGGCTTTTTCACACTTCGATTGCTGGCACAAGGTGTGTCGTCTCCGGCCTTCGTTTATCTTCTGGCCAGCTCTGTGCCGAGCACCATGCGAGGAAGCTACTGGAAGTGGCGGCAGTTCACGGGTCTCGGACTGGTTCTGCTTTTCTCGCGCCCGCTGGTGAGATTTTTTCTCTCCGAGGATGGCCCATATCAGTTCCCAACCAACTATGGTCTGCTATTGCTCCTGGCGTCTCTGGTGATGGGGCTGTCGTGGCTGCTTCTGGCTTTCATGGTCGAACCACCGGGCAGGCCTGCAGGACGTCAACTGACATGGGCGCAGCATTTTGCCCGTGGTGTGCGGCTGATCAGGCGTGATGCGGATTACAGGCGACTGCTTGGGGCAAAAGTACTGCTCACTGCGGCCAGCTCCATGTCGCCGTTTTTTATCGTCTTCGCGGTCGAAGACTGGCTTTTTCCCGATTACGTGGCCGCCACGTTTATAGGAGTGCAGATCGTGTCACAGCTTGTCGGGAGCTGGATTAGTGGCTACATCTCCGATAGACTTGGTAACCGCAAGCTGATGATCACGGCCGCTGCGGTCACGCTGACGACCGCGATGATTGCGGGCGCAGGCGGATTACTGACACCTGAAGGCGGCATCACTGTAGCTGGCGCATATGTCTCGTATCGCATGATGGTGATTGCGCTATGCTTTATCGGCTATGGCCTTCATCAGTCAGAGCTGTTGCCAGCCTACCAGAATTACATGATGGATATCGCTCCCAGGCGCAAGCTGCCGTCATATATGGGCTTTGCCAGCATGTTTTTGGTACCAGTAGCGGTGGTGCCACTGCTGTTTGGCTGGATGGGCGATATCATAAGCTACCAGTCGGTCTTCTTTGTTTCTGGCATGCTTTCACTTGTCGGGCTAGCTATCGCGCTGCGCATGGGCGAGCCTCGAGACGACCTCATGGATGAGAGCTGAGCAGAGACCACAACTTCGTCTGACGCGAGAACCTGATGCATACTGCAGAGCTACTCACAGATCACTTGTCTATCGGATGCTGTCATGTCTGAGCCTACGCACCGGGACAGCGCCGATATGCTGGTACCTTTGAACCGGCGCAACTATATTCTGGGCATCATCAACGGAGTGGCTGTAGCGGTTGGCACTCGCATGGCAGACCCCATGACGATCCTGCCATTGCTGCTGGTGCGACTGACCGAAGCCGCATGGCC
>JAAYSP010000076.1 GCA_012518355.1 candidate division WS1 bacterium
GGCCCTCCAGGACACCGGCAAAGCGGGTCTCAGCCATCCACGCCAGATAAGCCTCCGGGTATGTGTCTCGCAGAGCGCAGGCCACAGGCAGAGCATGTACCACATCGCCCAGGGAACTACGCTTGATTATCAGGATACGTGGTGCACTGCGTTCTGCCTCGGCGCTTCGACTCTTCATCACACGCACTCTACTCGTAATCTCGTGCTCACTAACCGGCATGATAGCACTCCGGGCGCTCTGATGCTACGGGTAGCTTTCTCAGAGCGCTACCATTCGCTCATCATCAGATCAGTACATCTCTCCAAACGTACTCTCAAATCGCGCCCCACCAGCACCCATGCCGAAGGCGCGTTCACTGGAAGGGAAAGCCTTGATGCCGAAGTTCACCCGGAACTCATCGAGTGCTTTGTTGTATGACACTGAGGCAAGCATACAGTGCAGGTCGCGCAGCAGTTGCACCTCTAGCTGATCAAGCTTATGAGTATAGCCGCTGTAGGCGGCCAGCATATCCAGGTGCCACTTGTCGCTGATGCGCCAGTTGAGCTCAGTGGTGGCCTGGGTCAGCTTACTGCGATCGGTATCATAGTACAGCGTAGTCGCCGAGTACCAGTCATCGTTGGCATGCAGCCAGCGGAGGTTGAGAGGTCGCCAGTGGCCACCATCGAGGTTGTAGCTGGTCTGCAGCTCCAGGCGGCTGTCTTGTGACAGCATGAACTCACCGCGAAAAGTCGCATCTCGATAGTAGTTGTTTACGAAATCGTAGCCGGTGCTCAGGTCCAGCCGCATGCGGTCAGGGACTACCCGCACCGTCTGGAAGCTCAGGTATGTGCTCCTGCCCCCCAGATAGCCGATGCGTAGCGGCGAGTAGCCATGAGCGGAGGAGAAGTTGTAGTCCAGACGATAGTCCCACGACCCACTCCATTTGCCTCGAAGCTCACTGCGCAAGCTCTTGTAGTACAGTGCAGAGCCTTCGCTGGTGAATTGCTGCTGGAAACGCGCGCTGGTTGTCAACTCATGTCTGCTGCCCAGCTTTTCCGGGGTGCCCGGAAGGGTGATGTCCATTGCCGCTCGCGAAACGTCAAGCCCCTGAGGCTCCTGATGGAACCTGCCCAGGTTTAGACTTGCACGAATCCTCGAGCGCCCCAGCAGGCGCCAATCGCCCAGGCGAGAGCTGTCTGTGTTGACCACCAACTGCGGCAGGTAGTCTACCGAGTACAGCGGCCGGGCGGCGATCTGCTCATCATCGCGCAGGTCGAAACGCTTCTGCGTGATCGCCTCCCAGTCATATGCCCGCTGGCGGCCACGCATACGCAGCTCGGCATCGAGCTGCTCATCGCTGGGGCTACCCGCACCAAAGCTACTGCGGCTGAAGACGCTGCGCACTTCCCAACTGTAGTCCCGTGACGGCTGCTTGCGATGGCTGAGATTCACCGTCATGCGCCGGTTCGTGGAGGTGCCGCTCTCCATGAGTGAGTGCTGGACGCCCAAAAGCGACTGGGCAGTGTCAGTGCGGCGTCGGAAGTTCAAGTTGTTCGCTATAGACTTGGTGCCCCACTCATAGCCGCTGTAGCGCTGCGCGTTGCTGGTCAGATCGGCGGTGAAGCGCTCGGAAAACTGATGGGTATCAGACAGGCGGCCCGACCAACTGCCCTCTGAGGGCTCACCGAACAGCACCAGTGTGCCGTAGTTGCGGCCGAACTCGAAGTCGTGGTCGAAGCCCAGCCCGGGGCCGCGCTTTTGCGTCATATGCAGCCGCAACACCCCGGAGTTGGCTTCGTTCAGCAGGTACATGTAGGCGGCTTTTGCGAAGTATCCCTCCACTTCGTTCTGACCGAACTCAGGTATGAAGCGGTTCGTATGCTGGCGCAGCGACAGCCGCAAGTCCCATGGGAAGCGCAAAAGACGATGCCCTCTCAGGTAGAAAGTCGGCTTTTCGAACACCACATACTGCTCCGGCACCACTCTTATGTTATCGCTGCGCAGCCCGTAGTGGGGATGCTCTTCGCGGTCGCAGGATGTACCGTAGCCCTCATGAACCTCCACCTGACCGGGCCTGCCGTGGATCTGTCGCCCGTCCAGATATAGCGGCTCCTCCACACCCACAGAGAAGAAGGCAGGTTCGACGCGTGTGCGACTATCGAAGGCATGCCACTGCTCGGAGTCGAGGTTCAGCTCCAGCCGATCGGCAGTGGTGAGCATGTCGGAGCTGCTGATGCGAACATCTCCACGCAGAGTCAGCCACACTCGCTCCCGATCGAGGTCCAGCACCTGCCCGGTGGCACGGTAGTCCTGATAGCCGATATGGATGTTGCCAGTGGCTTGCAGGCCTTCAGCACTCCGATACAGCTCATCAGCCTGCACCGAGATGACATCGGTATCCGGGCCCGGTTCGGGCAGTGTGGTCAGGGCCTCATCGGCATCGTCGCGGAGCTCTGTCTCAGCCTCCGGTGCGCCCGGTTGCGGCTCCTCTCCCGCCATAGCTTCGGAAGTGGTGGGCTGTGGCGCGGTGCCTCGCCCCTCCTGGTCGCCATCACCGGGCTGCGCACCCGCGTCATCAGATTTCGTGCCGGGCTCTTCAGGCTCTGTGGCTGCATCAGCGGAGGTGTCATCGGCTGGGCTGGGCTCAACAGGTGCCGGACGCATCGCATCAGAGAAGATATCGGCCTGCAGATCGGCATACCCGGGGGTGATGCAAGACAGCATGGCGGCAAGCAGCACAAACGCACTGGCTGCTCTACATGTAGCCCCCCACAGGCCGCTCATACACAAGCGACCGGCACCTGGCCCAGTTGGCCTCACTTTTGCCGCCATAGTAGCCCCAATGCGATAAGCACGACCAGCACGTTCACCAGCCACACGCCCTCTGGAGGCAGTACCGCCGCATCTGCCAGCATACGCATCCACAGCATCAGCACATAGTACACGAACACGATGAGCAGAGTGGCCAGCAACCCCACCAGTGACTGAGTGTGGCCCAGCGATCCGACAATTGGGCCGGCCAGCAGTGCGAAAATCGTACACGAGGCCGCCAGTGCCAGCCGCCAGTCGAACTCGACGAGGTATTGACGCCACCCCTCCATGTCTTGTTCCCGGATGCGTCGGGTCTCGGCACGCAGCTCACTCAGACTCATGGCCTGCAGCCGATTTGAGGTCGGCAAGAAGGCACGGCTGACTTCCGCAAGCGAGATGCTGATGTCAGAGACCTCGCCCCAGGTCGGATCGTCCTTCGGCGTCAGCGCATAGAAAACGGCGCGATCTATCTCCA
>JAAYSP010000068.1 GCA_012518355.1 candidate division WS1 bacterium
TGGCAGTCACCTTTGCTCCGCGCTCCAGTTGGAAGCGAATGTCAGAGTCGCGAGATGCACTTGCTCTGACGTTGATGATTTCTTCGGAAACCCAGGCCGGGACTTGCTGGAAGCGATCACCTGATGGACGCGAGGCGACGGCGGCAGGTTTAGGTGCAGCAGGAGTGTCGGCGTACTTGACCAGAGCACGAGAAATCCAGCCGCTGTTGCCGCCATGTACGGTTGCCTTACACCAGTCTCCCTTGGTCTCGGTGATATATAGAGTCTGCCCCTGGACTACCAATCCGACGGGATCATACTTTGTTCCTGGCCCTTTGCGCAGGTTTACCACACTGCCCACCACGAAGCCCTTGGCAGTGCCGGCAGATGATGACGTGCTGCGCGAAACCGGCGTCCCGGAGGTTGCAGCGGCAGCCAGTCGTCGCCCCGCGTTGACGTTGTATTCTAGCAACTCACCGAGGATCCAGCCGAAGCCGTTGCCAGTACTGACCCGGCACCAGCCACTTTTGCGGTCGGTGATATACACTTTGCGCCCTTTCGGCAAAGTACCGTATCTGCTGTACCCTAATCCCGGGCCTGATCGGACGTTGACCGCGCTTTCTTTCACCCATGCGACTGTGGGACTGGCACTCCTCGACCCACTGCTGGATGTTTTTGCCTCGGCGGCCAATGCTCGACCTTTGTTGGCAGAAAACTGTAGGAGCCACTCAGCGATCCAGCCCCATGAGCCGTCAGGAAGCTTGGCCCAGCACCATTTGTTGGCAAACGCCGTCACATGTACCTTGTCGCCACGACTGAGCGTCCCGATCTTTTTCCGTTCAGTACCTGGACCCGACCGTACGTTTAGCGATTCGGGTATCACCCAGGCAGGACGCGCCTTGGCGGCAAGCGCCACGGCAGGCGTTAGAAGACAGGCCGCAACAACTGCTGCGACGAAAGCTCTAGCTGATAACGTCATGACAAGATCTCCACAGAAAAGCAGCCATCATACGTCCCGAATTATAGCCCGATATGTACTACCAGGTCAAAGCTAACTGTGCCACACGGTCACTACTGACGTCTGAAAGGCCGGATGCGTTCACTTCACCTCGTATCGAAAACCGACCGACAGCAGGGATCTGCCGCCTACCGGAGAAACATGCCACATGCCCGGTCTATACGAACTTGCCACACGTGAGCAAGTCTCGTCAGAAATTCTGGCTTGTATCATCATCACTTCTCGGAGAAGGTGACGGGCATGTGCAACATCGCCGGATATGTGGGCTCTCGACACGCTGCCCCTATTCTGTTGGATATGATCGAAGCTCAAGAGGGGCTTGCCGGAGGGTACTATACCGGTATCGCCACCATACACGACGGGCAACTGCACTATGAGAAGGTAGTTGGCGATACCCAGCAGCTTCGCAATACCACTTCGGCTGCTGACCTGCCCGGCACCATAGGCATCGCCCATAGCCGGTCAAAAAGCGGTGGTGATCGCGAGTGGGGCCAGCCTTTTGTGAACTGCGACCGCACCGTTGCCTATCTGGCCAACGGAAGCATGGGATACTGGCAGGGTAAGACTGACACCAGTGCTCTGGCCGCCCAGTTGCATGAGGCGGGCCATCACTTCCTGGCGGTATCCGATGAGCCAATCGGCAGCTATCCGGTGCTGCCGGACGGTCGAGGGGTACATACCAGTGAACTGATGTGCCATGCCATATCAGCAGAGTTGACTGCAGGCGCCGCTCCGATGGCCGCGATTGCCTCAACATTCACCAGTTGGCCCGCTGAAATTGTGGGACTGTATCTGGCTGCCCAGCATCCGGATGCTATCTTCGCTGCCCGCTGGAACATGCCGGTGTGCATGGGCAGGACCAGTGACGGTAGCTATCTGGCCAGTGCGCCTCGGGCTCTCCCTGCCGAAGCCAACTGGCGGATGTGGGTGCCTCCGTGCTCGGTGGCACGTGTCAGTGCTACTGAGGTTGAGCTTGCCGCGATGGGATTGCCAGAGCAAGCCTTGACTGCAGACATAGAGCCCGGCCAGGCGCGTGAGGCGATACTCGGGGCACTGCAGTCCAGTGACGGTAAGACCATCGGTGAACTGAACGCTGTGGTAGGGCCCCTGGCGTCTCGCGATGATCGGCGTCTCACCTATCAGACCGTCTATCAGTTGCTCAGCGATCTGGAGAGCGAGAGACTGGTCAGCCACCGGATCGATCGCGTCGAGGGTGCCGAACCGCATCTGACCGCCCCACGCTTCCGTTTCATCATGGCCGGGTGAACCGCAGGAGACCACGGTCGTCTCAGACTTGAGCATGCGTTACACGTCCGATGCTCTGCCCGAAGAGGCAGTGAGCGTCGGATTCGCAGTGCAACTGAATTGCGTTCCCCTGTCTGAAGCAGTATCCGCAGCACGTTTTCCGGTAGGAGACAGCAGATGTCAGACCGTTCAGATAAGATAACTCCATCGCAAATTGAGCCAGGTGCCTCAGGGCCACTCTGGCGAGAAGCGCTTATCGTCGGCATCTGCTACTACGGCATCCTTGCCGCGCTGCCACACCTACGTGGAGTGCCGCCACTTGTCGGCATGATCGGCGGTACACTGCTGTTTCTACTGCTGAGCCTGAGCGTCATCCGCAACATCGCACGGTGGCCGCTCAAGCCCCTGCATGAGTTTTTCCTGTTCGCCTATCCGCTGGCAGGCTGGTACTCGCTGACACTCTGGGGCGAGCAGTACCCCCACGCAGTGGCCTTCATCTCACCGGCAGAGTCGCTGGTGTTTCTGGTCGCATGTGCGTTTCTGGGCCGCCTGGTCGCACGCCTGGTCCGGGACGCAAACATGCTGCTGCCTATCGCCATCGTGCTGATTTTGGTGGACTTTTTCACTGTTTTCCACGGGCCGACCGGAGAGGCTCTCGACAGAGCGCCTGAACTGGTCAGCAAGCTGTCTGTCGGGTTGCCGGCAGTTGGCTCGGCTGCAGGGCCGGAGGGTGCGAAAGGGTTTGCCTTTGTCGCCACTGCGGGGCTTGGCGACTTCATCTTCCTGGGATTTTTCTTTGTGGCTGCATGGCGCTTCGGCCTGCGTTTTGAGCGCACGTTCTGGTGGATCGCCGCACTAACAGCCCTGGGGATGATCGGCTATCTGGCACTGCCACTGCTTCCCGGCATACCTCTGCTGCCTTTTATAGCCGGTGGGTTTCTGGTCGCAAACGCAGGTGCGTTTGCGCTCAGCAGACAGGAGAAGCAGTACCTACTCATCGCCATGCTTTTCATCGCCGTGCTGCTGGCCGTTGGCTTCATGGTGATGAACCAACTGCCGTCAGATGCAGCTTCTGCGCAGTGAGCATACGACA
>JAAYSP010000087.1 GCA_012518355.1 candidate division WS1 bacterium
CCGACCGGAGACCTATAAGATCCTGACGATGGAGCAGCCTCCGGCACTGGAAAAGCACATGGCGCAGGAGCACGTGCGCCGTCGCCACGAGCCGGAGCAGCGTCTGGCGCGTGCCCACGCCGGCTGGGCCTACGATGCGGAAAACGACCGCATCATGGAGTAGAAACTCGAAGCAACCCGCCTGCGATGGGGGCACAGCATGGTACATATCCCCATGCCCTGAGATCACAGGCTCTGTTCACAACAGAAGAGAGGGCTAAGCTCTATCAAAATCTAGTAAATCTACTAGCAGACTATACAGCTACAGCGAAGCCGTTGCCATAATTTCAATTGTATTATCATATGATTTGTATTACTCTATGATTACAGTTACTTGAAGGACTAGCGAAATACCATCGCGAGTGAGCTCATGGGCAGTGCCATAACAGGGGATGGCTGGAGCAGATAGTCGCCATATACCTCCCAAGCCGTCGTTTTTGCGAACCATGAAAACGGGTCAGAAGAAGGAGCCAAACATGAAGACCAAAGCGTTTGTGTTTGTGTTACTACTGGCCATTTTTGTACCGATACACGTCGCAGCTCAGGAGGTTTCGATGGCAAAAGCCGACTTCGAGCCACTCATAGGCGGCTGTGGAGGCGTCTACTTCATGGCCGAGCCGGGTGAACTGATCGTCGAGGTCGTCAAGCGCGACCGCAACCGCAGTGCGGCTACCACCGAGATGCGCGCACTGCTGGTCGGCCCTGATCGCCAGGTGCTGCAGGAAGTGTTCATCCCGGATGACGGTGAGCCCGTCGGAGAGGTGCTCGGCCCCCCACTGACCGCGCGGCTGACTACGATGGTCGAGTATCCCGGCATCTATGCACTAAACATAACGGTGTCAAACGACCGCTATGGCACCAACATGCGCTGGGGATTTCGCACTAACTGTCCGCGCTATATCATCGAGACAGCGCGTGGGCACCGAGATGAGCGCCATCAGGAGCCGATCGTCCTGGAAAGCCCCGACACGCCTGCGACGGTAGCTTTCCAGCCCCGCACCGGTGCCTTCAGCATAGAGGTTGCTGAGCTGCCCACAGATGCCACCGCGCCGGTTCTGTATGCCGCTGATGGCCAGCAGGTAGGCGTACTCGAGCGCGATGAAGAGGGCATCTACGTGCTGGAGATTCCGGCTGATGTGCACCGCAGCTCAGTCCCCTGGCAGCTACACCTGTCAGCAGCGCAGGCCACGATTTCCGCTGATGGTCTGACACGCTGGGATTCTGGTGACCCCATCCGCGAAAGCTGCCTCTGGAGCCCGGATGCGGGATCATGGTTTCCGTTGATAGACAACCGCTGGCTGCTGACACCCTATCGTCGGGTGGTTTATGATGAGCCCGGCCAGGCGGGTGAGCTGACACTGCAGGCGCACAACAACGCGACACATGAACGCCGTCTCGACTTCACTGTGGAGGCAGATGGCGACAGGTGCCCCATCGAGCTGACCGCGGCGGCGCATGAAGTCACGCTTGATGGAGGCCAGGCGATACCTATAGCAGTACGCTACATCATGCCCCAGGGCGAGGGGCCACATATCGCGCGAGTACGAGTGACGGCTGCAGATGCGCCGGATATCACCACCTACTCCACGATCATCCTCCAGCCGGGCCAGGCACCTGCCTCACGCCCGCTGGATATGCCCATCGAGCTGAAGCCATATGCTCACGAAAACGAGCAGTTCGGCTACCTCCCGGACTACCCAATTGAGCATCAACCCTACTTCGATGCGCAAAACCGGCCGTACATGCGTGCCGGGGCCGGTATCGCCACATGGCGTGACGGGCAGTGGGCAGAGACACGAGTAAACGATGCCATAGTAGACCGACCAGAGGTCTTCGAGGACGGTGCATTCAGCCTCTCGACTACGAAAATCGCCTTCGATGCCGACGGCGGCATCTATCTTCCGGCTACCTGCAACGATCGCAACGCTATGCTGTACTCGCCCGACGGTGGGCTGAGCTTTGTGCCCTTCGAGGTGCCTGGCCAGCGTGGCAGCATAGATATAGAGCAGTTTTCGGGTCACAACATGCCGGAGGGGCCGCCGCCTTTTGTACGTTTCCGCCGCACCGAAAAGGATCCGAACCTGAAGTGGCGCAGTGTGAACGACCTGGAGCTGTTTGTGCCGCAGATGGTGGATAACAAGCTCGTCATAGGCGAGCCGGTCTCGCTCACACGCGATTGCATCGGCTTTTCCGGCCACTCAGGCATGCCTTCGGCTATAGTTTCACGCGGCGATCTGATACATGTCACCTGGGGAGAGGCCACTGATCCGGCGGCTGATGTCCCGGGCGTGCCGACTTATGTGGCTACCTATGACCGCGCCACTGCCACTCTGGGCTCACCGGCCCTGATCGGCTATGGGCCACCGGCAAACGACGGGCACAACACGCCGAGTATCACCATGGACAGTGCCGGCCGACCACATGTGCTTATCGGCACACATGGAAGGCCCTTCGGCTACTCACAGCCTCTGGAGGATGGCACAGGATGGACCGAACCGGTGCTCGCCGGTGAAAACCTGAGCCAGACCTACATCGGCTTCGTCTGTGGCCCCGATGATACGCTCCATGCCGTCTTCCGACTCTGGTGGCGCTCTGCAGAGCCCTTCCCGAACGCCCATCATGGCACACTGGCATATATGCGCAAGCTCCCCGGCCAGCCGTGGGAGGAGCCACGGGTGCTCATACGCTCCCCGTTCTCCGAATACAGCGTCTTTTACCACCGGCTAACGATAGACCAGCTCGGGCGGCTCTTCATCTCGTACGATGCCTGGTCAACCCACTGGTTCTACCGAAACGATATCATCGGAGAAACTCTTGCCCGACAGGGCACCCGTAGGGCGCTAATCATGTCGCCCGATGGCGGCCAGACATGGAAGATGGCCGAGACAGAAGACCTGGTGGGAGCGATGTAGGGGCAGTACGCGGACATACACAGACAGAGGTGGTGCTGTGTGGCAGTACTATATACCACATAGCTACGAAAAATCCCCCTCTCCGCAAGATGGCTGTGTGTTGCTATCGGGAGAGGGGGCAAAATTTACTGACTGAACGTCTCTGTATAACTCTACACCCTGCTTCTATATCATATCTATCATATCTGCCCTGTCCGGTCACATCTGCAGCGAACAGATTCGTGTCGGATATAGGGTACATGTTCAGTAGTGTGTACCAGGCTGCAATCATGCAGCAACCACGTACCTACCGCTTGGCTATCCAGAGGGTGGCTTCCACTTCCGGTGCTGTAGTGTCACTGTGTGACATCCACTTGGTGTGCCCATCAAGGAACGCCACGTTTGAGCCGCCGTTGTGTATCTGCGAAGCATTGCGTTCGGCAACATAATCCGGCAAACTCGGTGGATAACAGATACGCACGCCTAGCGTCTCGAAGAAACAGCCAGTAGAGGCAGGCTGACTGACTTCGGCAAGGAGCTTGGCGGCCGTAGCCTGTGTCCCATCTTTGCCGGGAACACCCAGGTAGCGGTAGTTCCAGCCATAGGTAGCTCTGGTGCCCCCCTGGCTGGGACATGAGAGGATTTGGGTGTTCTGAATGTACGGCTGGACTACAGTATACCAACTAGTTTCGTTGGGGATGTAGTAGCGGTAGTGGAGCATGGACTCATCGTAGTCTTGCATGTACATCATCACACCCAGAGCTATCTGCTTGACGTTGTTCAGGCAGCTTGTCTGCCTGGCTTTCTCTCTCGCCCTCGCAAAGACCGGAAATAGTATCGCCGCGAGTATGGCGATGATGGCGATGACGACGAGTAGTTCGATCAGAGTAAAACCGCGCCTCATGGTACTACCCCTTTCTGGACAGTATTATGCAGCACTCGTAGCTAGTACATATACACTCTTTTGCCCTTGTGCTCTTGTCTTCTATTTGAAACAGAATTGAACACTTCTACACTGTAAAAAGGTACTTTTAGGCATTATGCATCGTATACTATTCCCACAAACAAGTCAAATGTTCATTCCGCAGCTAGCCCGGTCTGAATGCCGGTATGCCGAAATGCGTCTGTAGGCTATCTGAGACCAGCGGTGCGCGCGTCTGTATTGGCATTCACCAGAGCAAACTCAGTACCCTGTAGCAGGCACAAGCCTATAGTGTGACGAATAAGATCTACGGATAGCCGTTGTTTGTGCAGCAGACGACCGTCAACCGAATGCATGATCTGGATTGGCGCGCATAGTTGAAGTGGGAAGGGCGGTATTTAGGCCAGCGGAAAAACACAGGCCACTTATACGGATTGATATGCCGACATCCTTTTCGCGTACTGATGCCGACCAAATCACTTGCTCGGTCGCAGCCATGTCATCCGCATTTGTACTGCTGCATCACGAGAAACTCAGTCCTGGCCAGACCATGGGCAAAACGATACAGTACTAACAAAACAGTATCTATCTCCGATTGAGAAAGCTCTATCGTGCTATCTAAAGCAGTAGTACGGAGGTGACTTATGCTACAAGCCCGAGACCCGGACAGAGCACGCATAAGACGCTTGGTGATGCTCCTGCTACCCTCGAAATCACCCCTGGTATCCCCGCTCCTTTTGCTGCCGCCCATCCTCGCCGCCCTGTTTGCGATGTATGCCCTCACCGGCGCAGTCGCCCAGGAGGTAGCTGCCATGCCCGCACCAGCAACTGCTGATAGTACCACAGTCATGCGTCAGAGTACTGCTCAGGCACTGAAAGCTACGACCGAGCTGACCGAAGGTGCCTTCGTTGAAACACTCGGCTTCCATGCACCTGGCGATGGTGGCGGCGCGCTGTATATCATCCGCCAGGCTAACGAAGAGCTACAGCCCAATGATGGCGACATACTGACGCTGGCAAATGGATTGGTGGCGGTGCTCCAGGAGCGGGAGGCGGTAAACTACCGCATGTTCGGCGCGGTAGGTGATGGCGAAAACGATGACGGCGTGCAGATGAAACTGGCGCATGAGTATGCCAACAACCACCGCATCCCTGTCATAAACCTCTCCGGTGAGTTCTGGATAAAAGAGACCACCGCTATCCCCATCATGACCAGCGTACGATGGGGCCAAACGCAATTTCACATAGATGAGAAGTACAACCTGCCCTCGGCACCGCGTTTCTTAGTGCTGAACGACAGGCCCACCGTGACTGTCGAGCTGACCGATGAGCTCAAGGCAGTCCTGCTAGAGAAAATCCGTCCGGGAGTGCAGGTCATCCCCGAGCTTGCGCAGTATGCAGGCCATCTCATCACGGTCATAGATGATCAGGACCGTATAGGCATTCGCGCAGGCTATGAGGGTAACCGCGGCTGGGCACGAGAGGAACTGTTCTACGTGGAGGAAGGGGGGAGGATCATCGGCGATATCGCGTTCGCCTTCGAAGACTTCACCAGCGTCTCGGCGACTCCCTGCAGCGACGTCTACACAGTCATCGAAGGCGGCGGCTTCTACGTCTCAGGCGAGTCGCCTAATACCGGGTCACCCGGATACCACTCCAACGGTTTCTCCATCAGGCGTAGTCGGACGATCATACGTGAGCAGTGGGTGGGCCTCGAACCCGGTGCGCACGATGTCTGCCTGGCCGCCCGCAGCGGCTTTTACTCGCTCAGCCGCGTCTTCGATGTCACGCTCGAAAACATACGGCTGATGCCATGGATATATCGGCGCCAGCCGCCAGAGCAGTCAGTGCAGCATGGCACCTACGGTATCGGCGGCTCGCGTATGCTCAACTGTGTCTTCCGCAACATCACCGCAGAGGCCGGCCCTATGTCCTGGGGCGTCTTCGGTACGAACATAAACAAAAACTTCCGCATCGAGCGGTGCCGACTGAACCGCGTTGATGTGCACTTCCACTGTTGGAACCTATACATTCAAGACTCCGAGATCGGATTTGCCGGCATCTCAGTTACCGGCGGTGGCGACCTGTTCATCGACAACAGCACCCGCTATGGCAACAGCTTCGTCGCCTTCCGCCGAGACTACGGTTCACGCTGGGATGGCCGTGTGCGCCTGCGTGGCTGCACGCTCAAGCCCAGTGGCACAGGTGGAGTTTCAGTGCTGGCCTACAACCCGGTGGATTTCGATTACAAATACCCCATCGGCATGGGCCACAGTGTAACCATAGACGACCTGCTGGTAGACTTCAGTGCAGTTCCTGACTCGACTGCACCGTGTTGGCTCATGAGCATCCCGAGCTTCTCAGCCACACAGGACGGCGGACGACTGTTTTTCCCTGAATACATACGCTTCAGCGATATCCGCGTCCGAGGCCGCGCACAGGGCGTGCGGCTGGTGCGCATCCCCGACCCGTACCGCTATGACCTGGGGCGCTCCGGCTTCTATGATGGCAACCGACTGGCGCCCAACTGCACAATTGACGTGGCAAACGTACAGCTCGAACAACTCACGGCCGAAGAGCCCGAGGATCTGGAGAACCTGCATCTGCGCATCGGTGGCCAGGAGGCGGGGCAGTACACCGACGGGCTGGCACTGTATCCGCGACTGCGCGTGCGTGACTGCCGCGGCATCAATGCCCATCTGGGAAACAGCATCGCTGATGTCGCGTTTGAGCGTTGTTCAGTAAACCTGGTGAATGCCCCTGGCCTGCAAGGCGCCCTGAACTTCACTGACTGTGCTTTCGAGCCACGATTACAACGCGAAGTCGAACGCGACATCTACGCATTGGACGCCGCCATGGGCACGCGCTTGACCAACTGCACGATACATGCCCCGATAGTCGGCGGCCAGACGCGTCCTGAGCTGGTGGATCGTAGCGGCTTTCTGCAGATAAACGGCCCGGTCCGCCACTATCACCTGAACACTACACTCGGCGGCGAGATACTCACCCATCTGCGCGAGACGGGTACGGCACTGGATCCGGACTTCGTCACGAAGCTGCAGATACATCACGCGCTGGCCGAGTAGCGCTCACAGAGGCGCGCCAGACAGCCTCTATGCGGCGCCGGCGCAAATCACAGTCGCCCGAGTCAGACAGGTGTGCGCCTGATGCGTGAGCGGGGGAGGGTACAGCGGCTCCAATCCGATGGTGATGCCTGTACCCTCTTCATCACTTTGCGTGGAGGAGAGAGCGTCAAGCCTCGAGCCCTACACGCAACTGAGCGTCCGCGATGGTCTCGGTTAGAGTGTCACGAGATCTGTGCACACCGCAGGCGAGGTCAGTATGTGGCCTACCCCTCCGATGCTGCCAGGCCCTCCTGAGCTGTGACCTCCTGAGTGAGCGACTGATCTGCCAGCACCCGGTCGCCTTCGGCTATGTGGATATGGCCGCCGATGTCACCTGTGGTCGGCAAAAGCAACATAACCGTGCGTCCCGAAGCATCAAAAGTGAGCGTTACGACGCCATCGGCCCCGGTGCTCACCTGTGCATCAGACATGCCCTGCAGGCTCTGATTGCCCACCTGTATCAAATGCAGGAAGACATCGTCGGTACGTGCCTGGGCAGGACGGACCTCGACACGCCACCGGCCCATCAGCTCGGGCACCTCTTCGTAGTCCAGAGCAGCCACATAGGCGCCAGTTTCCCCGGCCCAGGCCGCCGGGCCCTCGGTGATCGAGTAGTTCACACCCTCGACGAGGAACTCTTTGCCGGGCCCTCCCACCGGTTCGATTGCAGCGTCTGCAGGCAGAAGAGTGCGGCAGAAAATCCGTCCCTGATCCTGATCTGAATACCATGTATCGCCATCTAAAACCGGTTCATTTGCATGATGCAGCAGCCAGGTTTTGGCATAGTCGGCTTGCGTGGATACGGCACGGTCGAAGACGACGAAGTGATCCGGAGGCAGGAAGACAAACTGGCGCACCATCATCTCGCATTTGTCGGAGTTGTACACCGGTGTAGCATCACCGGCAACGTAGCTGTAGTGCGGTCCGGTCTCGAACGCGATGACCTTCGAGCCGATCAGCTTATCCTGTCCGCCGGACTGCAGATGTACCTTGCCGTTCCAGTACGGGCTGGGCTTTTCGTCAGGCATCTTGATGAGGATACAGTTATGGGCGATGGTCTGGGCGTAGTAGTTTTGCAGGCTATCACTGTTGCCCTCCCGCGTCCCGCTATCCAACGCCAGGAAGCCCTGCTTGTAGATGGTGAAGTGCGTGGCATCATAGTGATGGTGGCTGGATGTCAGTCCGCCTGCGGCAAACAGTACGTAGGTGTCCTCCAGGCCGGTACCTGAGCGCATGAAGACCTGCCCCATGGCCGGGAAGTGACGGGCCATGGGCAGATGGAATTGCTCCAGGGGCATCGGATCGGGCGCCAGATCCGTGTCGGTCAGCAGCAGAGGATACGGGATTCTGCCACGCGCTCGATAGCTGTAGCTACCGCCGAGCATCTCGCGCACAGTGGCTGCAAGAGCCGCCCACTGTGGCTGACTTTGGGCATAGAAGTTCATGATGTTGGTCATGTCCATATACAGTGAGGTCTGCGTGAATTTATTCGTGACATGTAGCACGTCGCCGAAGCCGAACTCCAGCCCCGGAGGTATGTAGTTCCACATCACATAGTTGGGCATCATGGCGATGTACGGCCACTGTGCGGGTATGTCCACACCGGCGGCTGAGCGCAGAGCGTATATCAGGTTCCACTCAGCCTCGGAGTAGTCGCCAAAGGAATAGGTGATGGTCGGTGAGGCGGCACCACCGTCATCGTCGGCCATCATCGAACGGTGCTGCAGCAGCTTTTCGTATATCCCCCAGCCCTCGAGCAGGCACTCCATCGCCGCTTCGTCATCTATGCCTTCGTTGTGCAAAAGCAGACCCGTGAACAGGCTCATGTTCCGGCCGCCATAGTAACCGCTGACGAAAGTGCCGGTACTGCGCCGGGCCACGCCGGGCTTGTGCAGCACTTCGTCCACATGCCGGAGGATACCGCGCCCCAACTCGACGCGCTCATCAGGGTCTAAGTCGTTCCATACCCAGTCGAGAGCGGCCAACCAACCCAGACGCGAGTAGCCATACCAGTTCACCGCCTTGTTGTCGGCATAGCAGGCATGGTAGTAGTCGAGGCTTGCCCACAGCATGTCGCGGATGCGCTTGAGCCGCTCCGGGGTCGGTTCGATGCGATAGACCAGGGCGTTGCTGAGCGCCGCGCCACCCCAATCGCGCGGGTCCAGATCGCTGCCCGGGCGCGTCTCGGGCATGGGTATCAGGTCGGGGTTTCGGTATCGGTCGGAATACCACCCGCGTCTGGGTTCAGAGGTATCAGCATGTGCTTTGACCAGATCATAGTACTCGCGCTCTACAGTTAGAGCACGCTCCATGACGCCCGGCCAGGTGTCAGAATTGAAAAACAGTCGAGGATGATCGGGGCGGATTTGGCCCACCCAGTCGGGTATCTCCTGCTGGGCCGCGGAAATGCTGACTGCAGCGGCCAGGATGACGATCACTGCCACGGCATATGCCGGTGCTGCAAGCGAGCCTCTCATAGTCCCGTGCACCTCCATGGGCTATATACCGCCAGATGGGGCAGGCACGACGGGGGCCGAAGTGCCCCGACGACATGGCGTTGTACATGTGGAGTATTTCGCGGCGTGGCCCCACCATGCCTGCCTGAAGCGAGGGCTATTTTGTGCAGACGGCTACTGAACCGCACAGTGAGGCGACAAAAAAGTGGCGGTACGGTTCCGCTATAAACGCAGCACAGGACGACTGCACACCGCTGTGTTGTGATAGAGGCGGAAGCCTACCAGAGCAGTCACCCCGCGACAGGGCGCGATGGAGCTGCGTGGACTGCCCCTCGGAAGCAAGAGCTATTTTGTGCAGATGGCTCCTGAACCGCACAGTGAAGCGACAAAAAGTGGCGGTGCGGCTCCGCTTCAGACGCAGCGCAGGGCGACTGCACCACGCTGTATTGTGATAGAGGCGGAAGCCTACCAGAGCAGTCACCCCGCGACAGGGCGCGATGGAGCTGCGTGGACTGCCCCTCGGAAGCAAGAGCTATTTTGTGCAGATGGCTCCTGAACTGCACAGTGAAGCGACGAAAAGTGGCGGTACGGTTCCGCTATAAACGCAGCACAGGGCGACTGCACACCACTGTGTTGTGATAGAGACGGAAGCTTATCATCCCCATCCGTGCGCCAGGGCACAACCTGGCCGTGGGGACATCCGGCTACGAAGGTCGCCCGAAAGCGCAATAATTGCGGTTGGGCGGCTGGGAGTGTCGGTTGCGGCACTCCCAGCGAAAAGCTAGCGTATCCTACACAGGCCTTCAATCCGATGGCACACGTGTCTCGAGGGTTATCCCGCTACAGTTGGCCAGCTACTGTCCACATCACCGGTGTGCGGTCATAGGCTACCGTCAATTGCTTGTCCAGGTCACCTAGCGGATCGCAGCCATACCGTCGGCGGAACTCTTCATGTATGGCCTCTTCAACACTGGTGACCTCGGTCAGTGGCAAGTCCACCCAGACGTTGCCCCGCCATGCGCTCTCACGGATGGCGATCCACAGCTCCATGTCGCGTCGGGCGTTGTCTGCACCGTACACGAGCGGCCGGTTTTCCACCACCGCACGATACATGCTCTCCAGGTAGGTCGCTTTGGAGACTGCGTCATCATCGTAGATCCCGTAGCGGACATAGGGGTTTTCCCATACCACCGGCGGGTCGGTGTTGACCCTGACACACTCTAGAACCCTCTGCCCATCGCGCTCACCGTAGACCCACTCGATGGGGTATTGGTGCGAACGCGGAACCGAGCCGGCCTCGAAGAGTTGCTCCAGTGTTTCTGGATGGTCTATAACCAGTGCCTCGTGATAGCCCGGGGCACCGTCAACGGTTCCGACTACTGGCCCCAGAAGCCCCTTCGTACCCTCAACCTCCCACCAGTTGCGCGCCGACGGCCGCTTGGGCGGCATCTCGAAGATGCAGTTGACTTGGTTTGAGAAACGTATCAGTCCACCATCCCACATGGTCTCGGCCATCGGCTCTACATCGTAACCGAACATGGTTGGCATCGGCACCTTGCCGTCCCAGCCAAGCACTTTCTGCGGCTCAGCACCGACAAGCTTACGGATTGGCGCAAAACCGTGATAAGCCCCGCTGCCGTACGCAAGACGGCAGTGTGTCACTTCTCCGATGATGCCCTGGCGCACGATCTCCTGCTTCAACCGCTCTCGAGGCCATGTCCAGGTGTTTTCCATGACCTCCAGTGTCACACCTTTTTCGCGACACTTAGCGATGATGGCGTCAGCCTGGGGCAAAGTGGGAGCGATGGTGACTTCGTTCAGGATATGACAGCCAGCCTCTGCTGCAGCCATGCACACAGCGAAAGTCGAATCAGTGGGTGTCAGTCGTACCACTACGTCTGGCTTGCCCCTGGTCAACAGCTCTTCCAGATCGGTATAGACGTCAGGTATGTCGAATTGCTCGGCAGATGCACGCGCGTAGTCTTCGTTGGCATCCATGATGGCGAATTGGTCATACATATCATGCAACTGATTGATGACCTGCAGGAAACCCCAGGTTCGCGACTGTACGCCAGATCCGGCTCCGATACATGCTATGCGCAGTCTACTCATCTCACTTGCCCTTTCTCCCGGTCAATACCGTGGTCCCACATGCTTCACCGTCACAAAATGGTGCCCATCTGAGCCTGTGTTAGCCAGCACACCAGTCATGGCCGCTCCATTCTTGCAGCCCTCATAAGTTCATGAGCTCCTCATTTGCGCAGGGGAGGCCAATTACCGTCCATTTCCGTCTCGCTGTCTAACACACCTCTCTCTGTTTGCATCAGGCAAGTACCAGTCCCCTTCGCAGATGGCACCAGTGAGTTCAGATATATGCCCACTCGCATAGCTCCTACATAGCCCACAGATCACCTATCTAGTACATGACATCACGAAAAACAAGCATATGCAGTCTCAGAGCTATGTGTTGACTGCTCTACGTTGTCTTTTGGCTGAGAGCTGTCAGGGTGCAGCCACAAATGCCACGGCGGCCGGGGTGCATGTCCGACCGCCGAAGCAGGATGTGAGATCTCTTCACCGATATACAGCTCCATCAACCTATCGGTTGAACGGCTTATCGCCGAATTGTGCCGTGGCTCTCCCGACCGCAGCCGCGGCAGTGTCGCTTATGTGCCGCAGCAGATCAGGGGTCAAATAGTCCATCGGGACGTGGCATTCCCACAGCAGATCGAGGTCGTGATCGAGGCTGAAACGCCCTATAGGATCGTCCCAGTTGCGCCGAAGTAGGTCGATCGCAATTGCACCTTGCTCCTCTGCTGAGTCGCCGGGCATACCGCCAAAGTATGCTAGCGCCCACACCGTACCTTCCTGAACAGTCATGAAAACCAGTACATCATTGTCGTGCGATATCCAGACCAGGTCACCTCGCTCATCAAATGTCAATCCAGCATCTCTGAGCTGGCTTTTGAGCTGTGCAGTCAGGGCATCTTTGTCGCCTTGTGGGACCATGTCGGGAAGGCTATCGGGCTTTTGCCCCGCACGAATGGCCTGCCACCTGGGCGGCTGCAGCGCACCATTTCGTGCGAGCACGGTGGCGTACGGGCCCGATACTGCTGAGAGGGGCAGACGTGCGCTCCAGTACAGCTCAGAAGTGCCATCAGCCTGCTGGCAAATGCCAAGTCTGCCGAATACATCGCTGTTGTTCATGCGAAGTGCGGTGAGCGCCCACAGTGCCTGCTCGTCTGTGCCTGTGGGCATCGTCTCGAGCGGAGTATGGATATGCAGACTGTCCTCCGACTGCCCAAAATAGAGGGTGATGTCGTTGTCGGACAGAACAGAAAAACGCCCATCTCCCGCATCAGAGTAAGAGAGCCCGGTGGCATCGAGCAGCGCCCGCACTGGCGCCGCATCTTCTCGGGCCACACCGGCTGCGCCACCACCTCCAGCATCACCCGTGATGGGGAGCTTCTCGAGTGTGATGGGCAAGTCGTTGGGGCCGGTAAGAGGCATCTCTGCATCGGGTGTGAGCACGCAGGTGTACTTCTGCCCGGGTTGGACCGGGATGTCAAGCTTCTGAGAAAGTGGCATTGACGAGGTCGTTGGAGCCACAACTCTGGTGAAACCGAAGCTGCCCGCCCGGACACCGGTGATCTGCACACTGTATCGCCCCTGTGGCAGCAGTAGCATCATGCCGTGGTCGTCGTCTCCCTCGGGGAAGCAGTCCACATCCACACCCGGGATCTCATAGACGAAAGTCTGCTCATCTACCCACCCGACGCGCCGCCCCATCTCATCAGCAACAACCATCTGCACCGGAGAGTGAACGACAACTGCAGTCGTCTCGGTGTCACTTGGTGGCAGGCTGTTGATGAAGTCGTCGCGAGCGCGCTGATCTGTGAGCTGCGTATACTGCCGGCGCTGTTCGGGGGCAAGACGCTTGAGGATTGCCATATGTGATGAGGGTATGCGCAGCAGCGGTTTCGGATAGTCTGCGCCACCGGTCAACGGGTACTGGCCCTCATATACGGTGCTGGGGCCCTGGCCAAACCAGAATCGACGATTCCATTCAGGCACAGAAAAAGTCTCAGGGCGCTGCTTGGGCCATGGGTCTAAAATTGTGCCAGTGGCCTTCCAGTCCGTGCCCTTGGGATAGATGACCACCGCCTGATGGCCGCCATAGTAGGCGTGTATCGGCCCGTAGTCGTAGTGCTCAAAAATTTGCTGTTCGGTCTCTGAGCCGTTGCGCATGGAGTCTAGCATGTCCAACACCTTGCTCTGCCAGCCGCCACAGACGAATTCTCTGTAGGAGCTATCGAAAATCGAGCGGATGTTGGTCGAGCTTCCGGGTTCGAGTATAGGCCCTACCGGACCGAGAATCGGTAACACAACTGGATCCCCTCCGTCTCTAAGCGGCCCGCTGCCAAGCGCGTTGAAGCGATTGAGGATGTGTTTCATAGCCTCGGTGTCGGTCATGGTCTCAGCAGCTTCCTCGCCCTTCTTCACCGCGATGCTGATGGTGCGCGAGACCTTGCCGCTATCTTCATCGCCCTCGACAATGCCTCCGGGCAAATTGCGGACAGAGTGAAACTTTACCTGGCCCGAGACTGTGATCCGGTAAACGCCCTCTCGCGTCGGCGCCGTCCATGAGACGCGTTCAGAGTTCTGATCTATAGAGTACAGTGCGCCCTGCTTGCCTGTGTCCCAGGAGTACTTTTCCTCCGCCACTGTCCAGCTTGCGGAGGCCAAATACCCCGTCGTCTGTACCTGGTATTCAAGCCTGTCAAGGCCGCGGACAAGTATGGTGGTATTTTTCCCTACGTTGGCATACTGCTCCGGCCACATCATATATGCCCGCCGACCACCGACAACTTTCGCTCGCAACGTAACCGTCTCACCGGCCATCACCGTCGCAACCGGCTCCGCAGTCGCTGCAGGTGGCTTAGACTGTGGTCCGACATCTAATTGTCTTTCACCAACCGAAATGGCCACCCAAAACGGTGGCCATTCAGCAGCCTGTACGGCAATAATGCAGACAACCTGGACAGCAACAAGCCACAGTAGGACCTGTGTTGTACGCCACATCGAGCCTTCCTCCTGTGAAAACGTCTCATTTTAAGAGATCACTACTATAGTATCCGCCATGTTTCCAGGAAATGATTATACCATGCTTGTGCGCCGAACCGATCGCAGTACCACAATCGCAGTACCATAACAGTACAGCATATAGCAGCAAAAGCTGTCCAGACATGCACCAGAAGACGACATGGTAGCATCGTCCCTCCCCAACGCAAGCCACAGCAAGGGCCGCGACTGTTCGGGCACGCACCGGAGGCGGCATGACCCCGCCGCAAGTCGCAGCAGGGGCTGAGACTGTCAGAACATGCACAAGGTGTACACAGTATCAGCAACGAATTGGTATGTGTCTGGTGGCGCCATGCCATACGCATCTGTGCGGGGCATGTCACTTCGGACAGTTTACTGTCTGCACACCATAGCAAGATGAGTGCCATGACGAATGCAGGAGGTAGCCTGATGGAGGCAGCTCAGTTCAAAACGCTTGCACAGACTATGGGGGTGGACTTGACGGGGGTGGCACCAGTGGAACGATTTGCCATCTTCTCACCCCAGGCCAATCCTCTGTCGATTCAGCCGCAAACACGCTCAGTCATCGTGCTTGGCTTCAGCATCCCTCGGGGTGCGCTACAGGGCATGGAGACCGGCACGGCAGGCTACACGCTGGGCATGGGCATACCGACGACGGTCGCAATTGACACTACATATATGCTGTGCCGCCACCTGGAGGACGCAGGCTGGGAGGCGACTCCTGTCTTCCGGCAAAGTGGAGACATGCGCAATCAGGGAGTGAGGGTGAACCCTGATAAACCGGAGCCAAATGTCATACTGGAATTCGACTTCGCCGCCCACGCAGCAGGTCTGGGCGAAATCGGGCGCGGCAAGTGGCTGCTCACTCCCCAGTTCGGGCCCCGGCAGATGTTGACCATCATACTGACGGACGCCGAGATGGAGCCTGACGCGCCGTTTTCGGGGCGCGTATGCGATGACTGTGGGGCCTGTGCAGAAGCCTGTCCGGCCCACGCTCTCGATGCCGGCGCACTGCACCATGCTCCTCTGTGTGAGGGGCGCGCCGCATGGTATCCGCTGCATGTGGAGAGCTGCCGAGTGTGCCAGACGGGCACCACGAAGCTGATGTACTCGACCGGCTCCGAACCGTTCCGCCTGGGTGCCGCCTGCGGCCGGGCATGTGTGGCCCATCTGGAAGACAGCGGCCTGCTGACACGCAAGTTCCACACACCGTTCCGTCCGTCAGAAGGGGGGCATGAGCAGTGACGCTGACCAACGAAGCCCTACGGGACTATGCCTGCAACGTCGTCGAGGTGGACAAGATCGGTGTGGCAAACATAGAGAGATTTGATGCAGCTCCTGCAGACATGCACCCGCGTAACATCATGCCAGAGGCCCGCTCAGTGGTGGTGTTTCTCAAGCGTATCCTGCGCGGGACGTGCCGGGGCGTGGACGAAGGCACACACTGGCCGTCATACCACATCTACAGCTACACGGGTCTCAGCCGGATGCTCAGCGTGGCCAACTACCGTCTGGCGCGCTTCATCGAGCAGCACGGCTTCGACGCTACTTCACTCTCGCCGATTGCCACCAGCAGGGAGTTTGGCCCCGCAGCACCCCCACCGCGTCCCGGGATGCCTCCACGCGAGGTGGTACTGCAGCATCGCATAGCGGCAACACTGGCCGGATTGGGCGAAATCGGCTGGTCGAAGGTATTTCTGACTCCTGAGTTCGGCCCGCGTCAGCGCCTGGGAGTTCTGCTCACAACCGCGGAACTGGAGCCCGATCCGATCGTGACCGGCGTACTCTGTGACCGCTGCAAGCGGTGTGTCGCCGAGTGTCCCGCAGGAGCGATTGACCCCGACAGGTCAGTGGCTATCGAAGTCGAGGGGCACCGAATTGAGTGGACTGACCTGGATTTGGGCAAATGCAAACTCACCCACTTCGGGCTGAACAAGCAGAGCGGCCCGTTTTTTGCCAGGCGCTTCCCCGGAGTGCGCCTGGCGGTGGCTGAGCAGGAAGTCACCTGGCTGGAAGCCTGGGATCTGGGATGGGCCATGTTCCCGACTATGCCTGCGCTCAGTACGCTTGCTACTGCACCAGTCGCGGCATGTGGCGCTCGCGGCTGCATCATAGGGTGCATGAAGCATATGGAGGCGGAGCAGCGGGTGGAAAATAGCTTCCGCACCCGCCCGGTGTTCAGCGCAAAGCCGCCCTGGCGCCTCGACGACGAACCGAGCCATCGGTTTGAAGATCACAAGGGTCTCGTATATGACCCCGAAGCGCCGGAGACTGAGCAGCCACCCGCCCGAGAAGACGACGACTGGTATTGATCTGGCGATGAGACATGCGGCTGCGCGGATTGACATGGCGTTTGAGGTGAGCCACAGTAAACGGACCAGCAAGCTGAACCGTGAGGAGCGGCGCTCATGATGACTACTGGCTCAGATACACCCACCCTACATGGTGTTCCCGCTGAGATTGTATGCGAGGGGCAGTACACGCACCATCTACAGGGCATCACCGGCAACGGAGTGGACACCATCTACTGGAGCTTCACTACAGTACTGGTCAGGACTGATAGTACCGGGAAGGTGCTCGCGACGGAAACAGGGCCGTACCATCACGGAGACCTGTGCCTGGCAGACGATAAGCTGTATGTCGCCTGGTCGGACAAATTCAATACACCGGGAGCAGACTCGAAGGTGTACATTTATGATGCGGACGACCTGTCGCTTCGGGAAATCGTGGCAGTGCCTGAAGTGACGTTCGGTGCCGGTGGCATGGACTATCGGGACGGCAGGTTTTTCATCATCGGCGGCCTGCCTGAAGGTTATGAGGAGAACTGCGTTTACGAGTATGATAGCAAGTTCCGGCACAGAGCAACTCATGTGCTCAAATCCGGCTACACGCGTCTGGGTATCCAAACCGCCTGTTTTCACGACGGCTGTTGGTGGTTCGGCTGCTATCAGGTGGATGGCGCGAAGGGGCTATTGAAGGCCGATGAAAATCTGAAGCTGACTGGCATCTACGACATATCACCTGCAATCGGACTTGTCGGCTGGGGAGATGGTCTGTTCCTGATGGCCGAGCATTTCGGGGAGAATTGGCAGGCAAAGGCCGTCCCGATGCGACCTGATGACACCATCGGGCTGGTACCTGCCGGATGAGGGTGCCCCCTTGTGTTTCCTGCTGCTAGTGGTTCGGCTGCTATCAGGTGGATGGCGCGAAGGGGCTACTGAAGGCCGATGAAAATCTGAAGCTGACCGGCATCTACGACATATCACCCGCAATCGGACTTGTCGGCTGGGGAGATGGTCTGTTCCTGATGGCCGAGCATTTCGGGGAGAATTGGCAGGCAAAGGCCGTCCCGATGCGACCCGATGACACCATCGGGCTGGTACCTGCCAGATGAGGGGGGCTCCTGCGCTGCCGGCGACTGGGCCGGTGCGGCGTGAAGGCAGCGCCTGACGAGGCAGCAATGGTGTGAGACCATGCGCATGTCTTACTATGTATCGCGGCCTCGAGCTACTATCGCCCGAGGCCGCGAATCGCTTTTACGCCAGTGAGCTTTTCCAGTTTTCCAGTCGCCGAAGATGTCCTGAGATATCCTGACAGGCGACCTATGCTCTGTGCGATGGCTTAGAAGTCGGCTTCTCGCTGTGCGATGTTTTTGGCGACGCTGAAGCGGACATCCGACCACTGGCGCTTGCCTTCGATGACCTCACCCAGGTCGCCCGTCAGTTGCACCAGGAACTCGTGCAGCACTGACATGTCGCGCATGTAGGAAGGTATCAGATAGGCGGGCTTGTTGCGCTCGATCAGTACCATCGTCTCGATGACCAGGTCCAGCGCTTCTTGCACTCGGGGTGCGTATACCCTGGCATCAGCGGGCTCAACGCTGCCTGCGGCGATGGCGTTCCACATCTCGATGAGCACAGTGAACATGGCGCCATGAGCCTGCAGACGGACAGCTTCGACGATGAGGTTGCGTGCGATCTCATCAGACCGCCCTTCGAGCAGGCATCGTGCGCGGGCTCCGGCCCGGGCCATGAAGGCAATCTCGGCGGCCCTGTCAGCGGTGTTGACGACAGGCTCCTCCGGATATGGCCGCGGCCAGGGCTTATCCGCTTGCTCGTAGGTATAGGTGTAGTATGACAGCACCTGCAGCAGTCGCTCGCGCTCCGTTGCATCCAGCCAGCGAATTGCCTCTACCACATCGGCATCAGCCCGCACTTGCCCCCACTTGTCCTCGAAGCGCTGGATAGGACCGACGCCACGGAAGTTCCACGAGTACTCGGCCAAGGCGTCGAACTCGAGAGTCCAGGCAGGGTCAAACACAGAGTACGATGCGGCCCCTTCTGCGCCCTCGCGATGTCCCAACTCCAGCATGACTGCGACGTTACGCTGCCGGGGATCCCAGCGTGACCAGTTGTAGTAGCAAGTCATCGGCTTGACCCAGGCGCGCAGCCCGAGGCCGTCTTTGGGATGCACATCAGGGAGGGTGCATTCGTTTCTGTATGCCCACCAGTCCACTATGACGTTTTCGAAAACGCCCTCATCACGCAATCGCTGCATGAAGGCTTCGTCAAGAGTGTTCTTGCCCAGATGGCGAGTGAATTGGTCGTTGTAGATGACCACGTTCTGCACACCGACTGACACCAGATGCTTGATGAGCAGAACTGTGTAGTCCTTGAGTATTTGCTCCAACGACATCTTGGAACACTCTGCGCAGCGACAAAAGTCCTGTCCTACCTCGTCCATCTGAATGTGGAAGGTATGTACTCCGTTTGGCTTGAGGTATTTTTCGTAGATGTGCTGATACCAGCCTGTGACAAACTTGATCAGGTCCGGATTGCTGGTGCAGTAGCCGAAATGCTGCGGCTCTCCGGCTTCGTTTTTGGCTGCGAATTCCGGAATGAACTCTGGTATCAGGGTGTTGTGTCCCAGGCTGTTGACATACGGGATGACCTCCACCCCACGGCTCTGACCGTAGGCGATTATTTCGCCGAACAGATCCTTCTCGAACATAGGCGGCAGATAAGTGATTTGCTGCTCGGCACCCTTTTCCGGAGAATACCAGCGGATGGTCCACTCACGCTTGATCTCAGGATGATCGGGTATTGGTGCCATGAGCCACTCTGTGAATCTGCCGTCGTACTGGCGACGATCCCAGCATCCGTACAGGCTAATTCCCAGGTTGTTCATCTTCCGAGCGGCCAGGAAGTCGACCAGAGCTTTCCAGTCATCGAGCTCCATCAGATCGGGGCCCCACTTGTTTTCCATGAAAATACCACGGGTTTTCAGTGTGGGCCAGTCCAGAATGCGGGCTGCAGGAATGCTACCATGAGCAGGTATTGCTTTGAGCACATCCGCCAGGGTAGTTAGACCCCAGCGAATGCCTGTCGCTGTGCGCGCAGTAAGCACTGCCCCTTCGGACATGATGTCCAACTGGTAGGCCTCATCCAGCGCGTCTTCTGGCACCTCCTGGGGGGCAAAATCTTCCGATACTTCCGCTTGCACCGAATACTTGCCCGTCCCAGCCAGGCCACAAAACGCAGCGCATGTCCTGTCATCTGCAAACCCAGGTACGTTGACACTCAACTTGACTTCGCCAGGGCTCTGCACTGCACCGGCAAAGCGGTTGACGAGTTGCGGCTCCGGAATTAGCTGAGGGAAGGCCGCGGCAGAAGCGGCGCTTGCCGGCGCTTTCGGTTTGTTGGCTGGTGCCATGTGTATCACTCCTCATATGGTATGCTGTCTTTCATGCAAAGCAATGCATGATGTTTTGCCAGATAGTACTTCTCCGTTGACCAGCCAACTACCTCCCCGCATGTAACCGAAATCCCGACACGACGCGACGACCGTGCACCTACACTCTGCGCCCCACTTTTACGCCCAAATCCCCCGCATCATAAGACAACTGCTCATGGCAAATACGATAGCTCCATGCAAGGAGGGGGCGATGCAGGTTGAAGCGCAGAAGCGCACATGAGTTATGTCATGGCTATCGGCTACATATCAGTTTTGCGCAGTGCTCGACCATGGTTTTCGGGTGTAGTCCGCCCAGCTTTGACGGCGAACTTGCCGTTGACTATCATGTATGGTATGCCCTCGGGATACTGATGCGCATTCAGGAACTCAGCTTTTTCCTGTACAGTCCACGGGTCGAATACCACTACGTCAGCAGCCAATCCCGCGCCCAAATCCTTGCCTCTATTCACTCCCCCCCCCAATTCCCTCATCAAGCGTCGCATCAAGCAACTGCTCATGGCAAATACGATAGCTCCATGAGAGAGGGGGCGATGCAGGTTGAAGCGCTGAAGCACATATGAGTTATGTGCTGGCTATCGGCTACATATCAGTTTTGCGCAGTGCCCGACCATGGTTTTCGGGTGTTGTCCGCCCAGCTTTGACGGCGAACTTGCCGTTGACTATCACGTATGGTATGCCCTCGGGATACTGATGCGCGTTCAGGAACTCGGCTTTGTCCTGCACGGTCCACGGATCGAACACCACTACATCGGCAACCAGACCTTCGCCCAGCAATCCCCGGTCAGTTATGCCGAAATGCTCGGCATGCTGGCCGCTCATCTTGTAGATCGCCTCAGGCAGAGTCAGGACGCCCTCTTCGCGCACGTACCCGGCCAGCACGCGGGGAAAGGTGCCGTAACTGCGCGGATGGGTCTGCACTCCCTTGTCGGCTTCCTGGCTGCTGTCTGAGCCGATGCCGACCAGCGGGTGGGCCAGGATGCGTTGCAGGTTGTCTTCAGACATGGTCAGACCTATGGCGGACACGCCGCCCATCTTCTCAAGCCGGATACCGACTTCCAGCAGGTCCACCTGCCATTCGGCGGCAAGCTGCGCGGGTGTCTTGCCCTCGATCTCCGGCCGCGGCTCTCGCATGGAGCAAAACAGCAGCCTGTCGGGCCCGCCATTTTCTGCATGCATCTTCTCTAACTCTTCCATGACCATCTGCGCCACATCCGGATCGCGCAGGCTCTCCCAACTGCCGCGCTCCTGCCGTATTTGGTAGGCCACGCGTGGCAGTGCGTTGGTCGAGCCGCCATGCCAGCCGACATAAGTATAGCGGTCGGCGCGCACTCCCAGTCCGCGGTCACAGGCCTCTTCGAGCATGCAAAAGACTGTGTCTAGCTTGTCCCAGTTCGCCGGACTGTCGGTCTTCAGGTGGGATATCTGGATGCGGATATCGGCATGCTGGGCGACTTCGAGGATCTCACCGATGGCCTCGAGCAGATGGCGGGACTCAGAGCGGATGTGGGATGCGTAGATGCCGTCACGCTTTCCGGCAGGCTCGGCGAATGCGAAGATCTCGTCGTTGCTCTCCCAGCGGGTGGCATAGCCCACCGTCACCCCGAAAGCGCCCTCATCCATCGCGCGTTCGACATGGGCCTGCATCAACTTGAAATCAGGTGGGTCGAGGAAGCGGGCCTGATCATCGCCAAAGATATCGCGCCGAATGGTATGATGCCCGGCCAGCACCAGGTAGTTTTGCTTCATGCCCAGCCGGTCCACCTTGTCCAGGTGCTCACCGATGGGCCAGCCGGACTTGCCGCAGTTGCCACCGACCACAGTGGTGATGCCCTGGCGAACCAGGTTGTCTTCATGCATGATATCGCGGTCTATGTTCACATGCACATGAGTGTGCGCATCTATGAAACCCGGACAGACGGCCATGCCGGTGGCGTCAATCTCGTCAGTTGCGGTGGCGTCGCGCAGGTCACCGATGGCCGCTATGACACCTCCTTTGATTCCCACGTCACCGCGATAGCCCTCCGCCCCGGTACCGTCGAATACAGTCGCATTCCTGATGAGTATGTCGAAATCCATCCTGAGACCCTCCTGAAAAGTTCGTGTGAAGCCGTCCTGTCAATTTCCGTTTATCATTCCTGTAGACCTGCATCATAGAGATTGGTGCCCGTGATCGGTATCAAATTGTGTAACCTCGCGATGAGCAAAAAAGAAAGACGCTTTCTGAGGCTGGATGACCACTTCTGTAGGATTGACGATTGCTATATTTTGGTACTACAATGTGGCGCATGTAGTCTCACATATAGTGCGATGTACAAAGGAGATAAGGTTTAAATGAGACGTGGATTTACGCTCATCGAGTTACTGGTTGTGATAGCAATTATCGCTATTCTGGCAGCAATTCTATTCCCCGTTTTTGCACGGGCTCGGGAGAAGGCACGACAGTCCACGTGTTTGAGTAACGTCAAGCAGATATCCCTTGGCCTTGTCATGTACATGCAAGACTATGACGACAGCCTCCCACAAACTTACTACTACCGGGGCGGCAGCACGCCACTAATAACCTGGACTTTGTTTTCCTACCCGTATGTCATGAACTGGCAGCTTTATTCGTGTCCGAGCGCGGGGAGAAGTAGTTCGACCTATAGCGCAAACCACACACCTCCCACTACGCCCTCAGCCAAGTTGGATTATGGCCTCAATGCCCATCTGGCCAGCCCTTACCATGGCCAGGCATACTCACTAGCCCAGGTCAAATATCCAGCCCAAACAATATTGATTGCTGACTGCGGACGAGCCGAGGAGACCACGACCTACAACGGTTCGAACTCCTGGGAATTGTATCGGACCTTCCACGTCAGCCGTTTCATACCTGCCCGCCACAACGGTGGGGGCAACATGGGCTTCCTGGACGGCCATGCCAAGTGGTACACACTGCAGGAGACAACCGGCAACGACGGAGTGGACTTCGAGTGGACTATCGCTCCAACACCCGAAAGCCACGACATCTACTTTCTCCGTGACGGCAGCGGCTAGACACCGCTTCAGTCGTCTTATCGAGTGCTAACATACCCATGCCTGATATCTCGGGCATGGGTATTTTTCTACTTGCCGGGATAACGTGCGGCCGACGCTGCCCATGGCCGGGCGCAGCGAAAGCGAGACCTATTTCATGGCATCGTTGGTCGATCAGGTAACTAGGTAATCGGCTTGGTATAGGGCAATCGGCAATCGGACGGGTACGCAGGGGCTCTGCAGAGAGCCGATTTATCCGGTGGCGGAATATGGGGCACAAACGGACAGGGTACAAAACTGCTGCGAAAGCAG
>JAAYSP010000224.1 GCA_012518355.1 candidate division WS1 bacterium
TACTCATGCACACCAGAGATGCTCCACCGCGTCGCCGAAGCCGCCATCGAACATCATCTGGGGGTACATATCCACGTAGCCGAGACGCGGGATGAGGTGCAGCAGGTGAAGCAGCGCACAGGCATGACGCCTGTGGAGTACCTCGATTCGGTGGGACTTCTGGACAACCACGTCACTGCAGCCCACTGCATACATGTAACAGATAGCGAAGTAGAGCTGCTGGCGGATAAACAAATCGGGATCGTCCACTGTCCTAGCAGCAACATGAAGCTGGCATCAGGCTTCGCGCCGGTGCCCCGGATGCTGCAGGCCGGCGCACGTGTCGGCCTGGGAACCGATGGAGCCGCCTCGAACAACCGCCTGGACGTGCTGCAGGAGGCGCGGATGGCGGCACTAATCCACAAGGGCTACAGTGCCGACCCGGGGGTGGTGACCTCCAAGCAGGCTCTGCATATGGCCACTTACGGCGGAGCTCAGGCGCTGGGGCTGGCTGACAGCATCGGTACGCTGGAAGTCGGCAAGTGTGCAGACTTCGCCATCATCTCGCTGGCGGGCGCACACACGCAACCGCTACACCACCTGCACTCACAGCTCATCTATGCAGCCCACGCCGGTGACGTGGTCTGCACGGTGGTGGACGGTGTAGTGCTGTATGAGCGAGGCAATTTTCCACATCTGGACGCTGAACGCATCATGTCCCGTGCCCGTGAAGCCGCTCACCGACTGGTCAATTCATGAGCGCAGACGCACCGGCTGTAACCCAAATCCGAACTATACCCGACAGAAGGAGGAAGCGATATGGTCATCATCATCCAGGATGGCGCATCCGAAGAGACTATACAGAATATCATAGGCAAGGTGACAGAACTCGGCTTCGCTCCGCATCCTCTGTACGGCGTCGAGAAGACCGTTGTCGCCGTCATCGGAGACAAGACTCAGGAGCAGATAGACAGCCTGCAGGCCATGCCCGGTGTGGAGCGCATCGTACCGATACTGCGCCCCTTCAAGCTGGCAGCACGAACCGTACAGCCTGAGGGCACTCAGGTTGACCTGGGGGGCGGGGTGGTCGTCGGAGGTCGGCAGGTCGTGATGATGGCCGGCCCATGCGCCATCGAGAGTGCAGAGCAGTACCTGAGCATCGGTCGCTTCGTCAGGGCTGCGGGTGCGTCAGTGCTGCGCGGAGGCATCTTCAAGCCCCGCACCTCCCCGCACGATTTCCAGGGCCTGCGGGAAGAAGGCATACCTATCCTGCGCCAGGTGCGAGAAGAGCTGGGGATGCTGCTCATCTCAGAGGTGCTCGACCCGCGAGGTGTGGAGCTGATGCACGACGTAGTGGACATCTTCCAGATAGGTACGCGCAACATGCAGAACTTCAGCCTGCTGACCGAGTGCGGCAAGTCTGGCAAACCCGTGGTGATCAAGCGAGGTATGTGCGCAACTCTGGAAGACCTGTTGAAGGCCGCCGAATACGTGCTGGTGGAAGGCAACAACCGGGTCATACTGTGCGAGCGTGGCATCCGCACCTTCGAAGACCAGTACCGCAGCACCCTCGACATCTCCGCAGTGCCCGCGCTCAAATCCATGAGCCATCTGCCCGTGATAGTGGATCCAAGCCATGCGGCAGGCCGGACAGACCTCGTGCCCGCGCTGTGCAAGGCAGCCATAGCAGCCGGTGCCGATGGACTGCTGGTGGAGACCCACTGTAATCCGCTCAAAGCACTGGTGGACGGATCCCAGGCGCTCGATGCCGAGCAATTCCATACGCTGATGGATGCACTACGTCCCTTCGCCCACGCGGCAGGTCGGGAGCTGTAGAGACACAACCGCGGCCTGCCCCCGCTTCTCGGCTAACGCCATCCGACGAACATACGCCACAGAACCGACGCGATGCGGAACCGGTGTGACACAAGACCGGCATGGCACGAGACCCGCGACATGGAACTGGTGTGACATGGAACTGGTGTGACATGGAACTGGTGTGACATGGAACTGGTGTGACATGGAACTGGTGTGA
>JAAYSP010000003.1 GCA_012518355.1 candidate division WS1 bacterium
AGAGCTGACGGCCGTCTCGAGTACCAGGACCGCGGTGCAGGCGATGGTGGCACCACTCTGACCTATGCCTTCAACAACGCACGCCTGCAGTTGGATGATACCTTCTGGCAGCTTGACCGCCATCCGGTCAGCTATGTCCAGTTTGCGGTATCGCCTCAGGCTACTCAGGGCATCGGAGTGACGATGGCGGTAAAGCTGGTGGAGCGGGCGCAAGTACGCACATCCATCAGTCCGGACCTGCAGACCTTCGTCATCACCACCATGACGCGTACTACGGCGACGCCCAGCAACAGCAGTGAACGTGGGGGAGGGCGCGGCGCAGATCGAGGGCGTCCCGGCCGTCCGGGGGCATCGGCCACACCGCCTCTCAGCACTGGTGCCGTCACCACCAGACGGCCCGAAGAGGGCCGGGTCAGCGTAGAGTGCAGCGAGGAGGGTCTCATGACTGTCCGCGCGGTTGGGGCGGACATACACGAGGTGGTCGCCCGAATTGCTCGTGCCGGTGGGATCAACGCTGCTGTCAACGATTCGGTCAAGCGTAACGTCAGCCTGAACGTGGTGGACGCCCCGCCCCAGGTGCTGCTGCAGGGCCTGGCTGCAGGCTACGGGCTGGCCCTGTCGCGCGTCGGTGATGTGGAGATGCTCAGCGAGGGGGTGCTGAAGGAGCGCGATCTGGCGACCTACAACCGCAGTGCTACCTCGTCGTTCCCCATCACCTATCTGGAGGCCAGTGAAGCCGCCAGCCTCCTGCCCAACTTCCTGATAAGCTACCTGAACGTCAACTCTGAGCAGAACGCGGTGGTCGTCACTGCACCCAGCCAGATGCTGGCCAAGATCGAGTCCGACCTGAGAGCGGTGGATGTCGCGCCTCCGGTCATCATGGTCGAAGCTATGGTGGTAGAGCTCAGCGATACCGGCAAGCTGTACGAAAACCTGGCGGGGCACTATCGCAGCTTCCACCATGAGGCCAAACTTGATGCCGCGGGTGGAGATGTATTGTATCGCGATCTGGAGCCGCTCGAGGGTGGCACCGGCATTGCGGAGACTGCCCAGTTGACGGCCAATCTGTCTGCGCTCATCAGCAAGGGTGTGGCTCGTATCCGCGCAAAACCGCGCATGGCGGCTGTCAACGGCAAGCGTGCTGAGATCTTCATCGGCGCCCAGCGTTTCATCCGCGTCACTTATCTGGTCTATGGCCAGGAGCAGGAGCGCATACAGGGCGTACCTGTGGGAGTGCGTTTGCAGGTGGTCCCATGGACCGGGGGAAATGAGGAGATCACTACTCAGATTGACGTGGAAGTCAGCAACATACGCTCACTGGACCCTGAAACTGGCTTGCCACTGCTGAGCAGTCGTCGCGCTACCAGTACCGTTCGCACGCGTGATGGTGAGACCATCATCATCGGCGGATTGCAGCAGCAGCAGACTGAGACGACCAAAAGCAAGATCCCGATACTGGGCGACCTGCCGATTATCGGCGGCCTATTTCGCAGCACCTCCACCAGCGATGTGAATACTGAGCTGGTGATACTTCTGACGCCCAAGATACTCGACAGCCGGGGGCGTCAGAGCGAGGAAGTCGAGCGAGAGGTGCGCTCTCAGTTCCTGCTCGAATCCGACCTCGGTTACATGCCCCTCGAACCGGAAGAGTGATCTTAGCCGGTTGTCAGCCATATCTGTCCACTTCAGAGGGCCGGAGGCATCTTGCACCGGTCTTCTGCGTCATACCCTCTGTGTGATACTCTGCGTGATGCTCTCTGTGATGGTAGGCTGCCTGGGTCACACAATCTTTTCACATCACTGCAGCCTGATAGAAATCATGTCCGATCCTGCTATGATTCTACCATTTGCGCTCACTTTTCGGCGTCGGATTATCGCGTAGACATGGTAAGCGATATGGTGTACCATAGCCCCGCAGGCACATACCAGTGGCTCTGCCATGAGAGCTAGCTGCCTGGATGGGCCGTCGTCTCCGCAATTTATCTCGAATTCGCGTTTTGTGCGAACTGGCGGTCTCCGTCACCTGTCGTCTTCACGGATACTGCTGCCCGCCGCAAGCTGGCAACACGCGGGCAGGGCTGTTCTTTTTGCCGTGCTGTGAGTGCTAACTCTGCACCCTGCACCATACCAGTACTGACGATGCTTCCCAGCTTTGCCAAATAGCGTGACAGACTGTCAGATTTTTCCGGTGATACAGTGTCCATACTCGACCAGTTGAACCCGCAACAGAGAGAAGCCGTGACTACCATCGAGGGGCCGGTGCTCATCTTCGCCGGTGCCGGAAGTGGCAAGACACGTGCTTTGACCTACCGCATTGCCTACATGGTACAGGAAAAGCAGATACCTCCGTGGCAGATTCTGGCGGTTACCTTCACGAACAAAGCTGCAAGCGAGATGAAGGAACGCATCGCCCGGCTTATCGGTGACAGGGCCTCACAGGTTTGGGCAGGCACCTTTCACTCGGTCTGCGCACGACTTTTGCGGCGCTACGGAGAGCACATCGGCATCTCACCGAATTTCGTCATCTACGATGAGACCGATCAGCAGGCGCTGGTCAAGCAGGCGATGAGCATTCTGGACATCGACGCCAAAAGCTACTCTCCCACACAGATCCTGTATCGCATCAGCTCCGGCAAAAACGAACTGCTGGGCGTTCAGGAGTACAGTCGCAGTCGCAAGGGGCCGTTCGACGAGGTCGTCGCCCGTGTTTATGGGCGCTATCAGGAGGGGCTGCGGGCCAACAACGCGCTGGACTTTGACGACCTGCTGTTCAGAACCGTTGACCTGCTCGAGACCAAACCGGCGTTGCGCGAGGAGCTTCAAGCGCGCTTCCCCTATATCCTTGTGGACGAGTATCAGGACATAAACTATGCGCAGTATCGCTTCATCCGTCTACTTGCCGGTACGCGCGGCAATGTCTGTGTAGTTGGCGATGACGATCAGAGCATTTACGGCTGGCGCGGCGCCAACGTGGGGCTGATCCTCAGCTTCCAGGAGGATTTCGAGAACACGCGAGTCATCAAGCTGGAGCAAAACTATCGCTCCACTCAGAAAATCCTCGAGTGCGCCCACCATGTCATCTGCCAGAACGAGACACGTGCTGAGAAGAGGCTGTGGACGGAAAACAGTGCTGGCGAGAATCTCGTGCTGTACCAGGCCGTAAACGAAGATGAAGAGGCGGAGTGGGTGGCCGCAACTATCGATCATCAGGTACAAAAGTCGGGTATGCGCTATGGCGATTATGCAATTCTGTACCGCACCAACGCTATGTCGCGCGCTTTCGAGGCCGCTCTGCGCGGGCGCAACGTGCCTTACCAGGTGATAGGCGGGATGTCGTTTTATGACCGCTCCGAGGTCAAAAACCTGGCTGCCTACCTGAAGCTCATCTTCAACCCGTCTGATGCTGTGAGCCTGCGCCGCATCATCAACACACCCACACGTGGCATCGGCGACAGCACCGTCAACCGCCTGACCCAGGTGGCCTACGAAACCGGAGTCACGCTCTACGAAGCCTTGCCTTTGCTGGCCGATGACAGTGGATTGCGCCAGGCTCAACGACATGCTGTGCTGAACTTCTATGACATGGTGGAGGGGCTGCGAAAAGACGCCGAGCAGATGGGGGTGGCCGAACTGGTCAGCAGAGTGCTAGATCGCAGCGGCTATCTGAAAGCTCTGCGCAACAGCAAGAAGGCTGAAGACGCTGACCGGGCCGATAACCTGGGTGAGCTTGTCACCGATGCGGTCAAGTATCAGCAGAATGCACAAGAGCCTACTCTGGGCGGCTTTCTGGAGCGGTTGGCGCTGTTGGCCGATATAGATAAGACCGAAGATCTGAGCAATTCAGTCTCACTGATGACGCTTCATGCTGCCAAGGGGCTCGAATTTCCGGCGGTGTTCATGGTCGGGATGGAGGAGGGGATCTGCCCCCACGAGCGCTCCATGCACGACGAATTCGAACTGGCGGAGGAGCGGCGGCTGTGCTATGTTGGGCTGACCAGGGCCGAGCGGATGGTATACTTGAGCCATGCGATGGGACGTACTATTTTCGGCAACGTACGGGAGATGGATCCATCACGATTTCTGGCTGACTTGCCGAGAGGGCTGGTGGACCACAGCGGAGGGAGCGAGCACTCGCGGACGCCGCGTATGTTTGGTGATGAGGTGGCCACTGTGCGGGAGGCCCTCGTAGATGCAGGAATAGACATGACGCAGATCCTCCAGCGCGTGCGGGAAAATCAGGCTGTAGCGCGCCGCCGGAATCAGGAGCAAGAGGCTGAGAGCACGCCTCCTGAGCGTGTCGAGGACAAAGCCAAAAGTAAAAGCAGAGCAGGCACTCACGCCGACGCTCAGAAGGCTGTTGACGGTCCTGCACCGGCAAAGGCGCCCAGAACCCGCAAAAAAGCTTCTCGAGTACGCGGGCCTAAGGTGAGCAATCGGCAGACTGGTGATGTCTTTACTGCAGGTACCAAGATAGTGCACGATGAC
>JAAYSP010000170.1 GCA_012518355.1 candidate division WS1 bacterium
CGTAGAAATCCGAGAACGGGCCGACGGGATCTGGCAGTGTCGGGTGCTGATTTATGTGTGGCCTGACGCCCAGGGAGCTTCGCCACATGAAGTCGGTGTCGGTTGGCTTGTGCAGAAACTCCAGGATGTCGCCGCCTTTGTCCAGCAAAACAGAGACCCGGATGAGTTCGTTTTCCAGTACCATCATCCGCAGTCCTCGATAGGTCAGTTCATGGTTCACACGGCAACCCCAGTTGCGCTCATGGATATATCGCATCGGTTTGTGCTCCCTGCGAGGTGAAGTGCACATAGGTCTAGCCGGTAGTTTCGCTGCCTACTCGACATACTCCTGCCGTATGGGTCTGTTGAGACACCAACACGGCATCTCTGAAAGCAGTCGGAGCACAAGTATCGCAGGTGTCGGCAGGCAAAATGTAAGGTTATTGCCGTTCAGTGCAGGTGATGCTGTCTTTCGTGGCGAATAGTACGTGGCTGGTCGTACAGACAAGGGCAAAATGGCAGTGCAGTTCCATTACGCGTGGCATTTCAATCCGTCAGGAGGTACGTATCATGTCTGAGAAAATAGGCGTTGGCATCCACGGTGCAGGATGGGTTGCTGACGAGCATCTCAATGCGTACATGGCCAACCCCCACTGTGAGGTCGTGGCGGTTTGCTCACGAAAAGAGGAGTCTGCACGGCGGGCTGCCGAACAGTGTGGGGCCGCCAATGCCACCATATACACCGATTATGAGCAGCTTCTGGCCGATGATCGCCTACAGCTTCTGTCCATCTGCACCCCCAGCCATCTGCACGTGCAAGAAGGCGTTGCGGCTGCGCAGGCGGGCAAGCATTTCGTCATGGAAAAGCCGATGGCGCTGGACCTTGACGGGGTCTACGCCCTGCGCGACGCTGTGCGTGAGGCTGGTGTCAAGACCGTAGTCGGCTTCGTATTGCACTGGTGCCCTTCGCTTATCAACACCCGCCGCCTGCTCCAGGCCGGTGCAATTGGCAACATCTTCTATGTCGAGACTGACTACTGGCATGGCGTGGATGACTGGTATGGCGGCTGGGATTGGGCGATAACAAAGGCTGAGGGAGGCTCAAGCTTCCTGTTTGGCGGTTGCCATGCCATAGACGCTGCACGCTGGCTGACTGGCCTTGACATCGTGGAGGTCGCGGCGTACGGAGGTGGCTGGGACAAACGATACGAATACCCGCCCACTGTGGTGGGCATCGTCAAGTATTCAAACGGAGCGATCGGCAAGATCTCCAGTTCAGTTGACATAGTTGCACCGTACCAGTTCAACATAGACATACTTGGTGATGAGGGCGCTATTCGCGACAACAAACTATGGTCGCGCCCTCTTGCACCAGCCTCAAGCGACTGGGCAGAGTTCCCTGCCATCTTGCCCGACAGTGGCGACGTCGAACACCATCCATTTGAGGGAGAGATCAACCACATCGTAGACTGTATCCTCAACGACGTGGAGTCTGACGTAAACATTGAGGACGCGGTCAACACTCATGAGGCCAGCCTGGCTATGGACATGTCTGCCGAGCAGGGCGGGGCCACAATCAAGCTGCCGTTTCGCGACTGAGCCGCATGTAGGCCTTGGGGACAGTGCGATTTTGCAGTAAAATGCTATGCGAAACGCAGTACCTGAAACTTAACGCAAACGTAGGGAGGCAAAGCAATTGACAAATGGCACTGCACAGGCGGAGGGTACCGAAGGGATTTTAGCCAAGCTGCGGGCAGCCAACTCTGATATCACCGCCGCGGCCCTGGTTACGGCCGACGGTTTTGTAGTTGAGGCCGACACCGGCCCACAGATAGAGGAAGAGAGTCTGGCCGCTCTGGCAGCAGATCTGCTGGCACGAGCCTCTCGCAGCTCTGAAGAGTTCGGCAACGGGCAACTGGATGAACTGTATGCTCGGGGTCCTGACGGCTATCTGCTGGTGGTCCGCGCCGGAGCCGATCAGGTGCTGGCAGCATTGGCATCATCGGCTGCTACCGTGGGCCTCCTATTGCGCGATGTGCGCCAGGCTGCTGCAGAGCTTGCCTGAGGCACGCACACTGGCAGGGCTAAGAGGGCTACTCCGCCACCGCCAGCAAACATCACGCAGTAATTTCTTGACACTATAGCCGGTTTCGGCTAAGCTTCTACTTGAGTTATCTTTGCACATAGCAGCGGCGGTGACACAGTCAGCGTGCTGTCTGTGCGCACCAGCAGCTGCGGCAACTCTGAGGTGATGACAGATATCGCAAACTAGACCGTACCGTGTCAATGAACGTATCCGTGCTCCCAGAGTACGGGTAATAGACGGTGACGGCAACCAACTTGGGATTATGGATATCGCTCAAGCCAGGGCCGTCGCGGAAGAGGCGGGGCTCGACTTGATCGAAGTCGCCCCTGACGGCGACCCACCTGTGTGCCGATTGCTAGACTGGGGACGATTCCGATATGAGCAGAAAAAGAAGGTCAAGGATGCTCAGAAACGGAGTAAGCAGACAGAGGTAAAAGACCTGCGTGTTCGCCCCAATACCAGCACACATGACATCGACTTCAAGACCCGCAATGCCATAAAGTTTCTCCAAAAAGGTCATAAGGTAAACTTCACGGTGATATTCCGTGGGCCTGAGTTGCGTCACAAAGACATCGGACGCGATCAGTTGCTCAAAATCGCCGAAGGTTGCAAAGGCTACGGCGAAATCGAGGTCCAGCCGCGTATGGAGGGACGTCGCATGCTGATGATGCTCGTGCCCGCCGCTGGAGCTGCCGAAAAGGACAGCGCGGAGCAGGCGTAGCAACAGCCTCAAAGCGATACAACGGATGACCCGCAAGATAGGAGTTAGTCGTGGGCAAAGCCAAGACAAAAAAAGCCGCAGCAAAACGATTTAAGGTCACTGCAACGGGGCGCGTACTACGCAAAAGCACCCGGCTCAATCACCTGCTAGGTAAGATGTCGCGAAGGCATAAGCGGCGGTTGGGCATGCCGTCAGAGGTCACTGCTAAGCAGCGCAAGAACCTCAAACGGATGATGCCAACAGATTTCTGAGCCGCGCACTGCTCTACGCTGGTTGCACTGGGACGCACAGCCTGCAGCTGTGCGTCTTCGCAGTCACATAAGTCTGGCTACCCGGCCAGGCAAATGATGTACCACCGTGCTGCCCGATATCTACAGCGACGGTTGGATGCATCTGCCGGTGCCGACTGATCCCCGGCCATAGCCCGGGGCAAGAGAGGAAAGACCGTCATGCCAAGAGTGAAGACGGGCCCAACCAGAAGACGTCGCCATAAGAAGATGCTCAAACTGGCCAAGGGTTACGTAGGCGGGCGACGCCGTCTGTTCAGATCCGCCAAAGAAACCGTGATGCGGGCCGGCAACTATGCCTATGCCCACCGCCGGTTGCGCAAACGTGACTTCCGCCGACTGTGGATTGCCCGTATCAACGCGGCTGCACGAATGTATGGCCTCAACTACAGCCGCCTGATGGGTGCGCTGCGCAAAGCCGAGATCACGCTCAACCGGAAAATGCTGGCTGAGATGGCAGTATCTGATCCCGAGGGCTTCAAGTCTGTAATCGAGCAGGCTGGTCTTACTGCCTCTTAGCTTCCCAGGCGTGGATGCCGGATGTCACCTGCCGGGCTTAACAGAGGCCACTGATGTGTTGTCATGCCGATGATAGACAGTCCGCAAAATGCGCAGGTGAAGCTGTATCGCTCCCTGCTGAGCGGTAAGGGCCGACGGCAGAGCGGTCTGTGTCCACTCGAGGGCGTGCGCCTCATCGAGACGGCACTCGACAGCGGTGCCGACCTGCGCACAGTATACGTGTGCCCTGATCTGGTGCGTGGCCCGCGTGTGCCGGAGCTGATAGACAGGCTACGTGATCGGGGCGCGGAGATCCTGGAGCTGTCACAGCGTGCGTTCATCAGCATGGCCGACACGGAACAGCCACAGGGCCTGGCAGCCACTGCGGCAATCCGCTATGAGCGGCTGGAAAACTTGTCGAGCACCAGCCCGGCCTGCTATCTGTGGCTCTATGAACTCAGAGAGCCGGGCAACCTGGGCACCATGCTGCGCACCGCGGCGGCGTTTTCCGTCGCCGCAGTTGTGTTTGCAGGCGACTGTACAGATCCGTACAGCCCGAAGGCAATTCGCGCATCTGCTGGAGCGGTTTTCGCGGTGCCGCTGGTGAGAGCTTCATGGGACCGAGCGATGCAGTGGGCCACTGCTGAGAGTGTGCAGACTGTCGCCTCGACGCCCAGCGCCAACCTTTCGTGCCACGAGGCAGGCTATGCACAGCGAGTTGCCCTCATCGTCGGCTCTGAGGCCCACGGGCTACCTGAGCATCTGTTGACAGCTACCGACCTGCAAGTTAAGATACCTATGTCGAGCAAGGTAGAGAGCCTGAATGCCGGGGTTGCGGCTGGCATTTTGCTGTACACCATCGTGTCCGCAGACAACAGATCAGGGCCGGATAGGCCCGATACGGGTTGTGACGGAGAAAAGTAGGCGCCAGAAGCCGCTGTGATGGCTTCGCAAAGCTGCGGGTTGCAGAGAGAAGAGGTCATGGGCTGAAAGCTTCTTCACCTGCTGCGGCGCCGAAGTTCGCTCCTGAACCTCACGCTGAAGGAAGTTGCAGTGCAGGGCTTCTGCGTAGGCGCTGACGGCCTGTCCCACCGTTACCTGGGGCGCCGCCTGCTAGGGTGGTTGCATGAACCTTCGGTTCTTGTCCCTGCGACAAGCCGGAGGTTTTTCGGTTTTCGGATGCGGCGCATGGCGAGACGCCGGACTGCGCCGGATGACTTGAACCTGAGCACTCTCACTGCCGGGAGGCACATGTGATGGAACTGACAGAGACTATAGAGCAGATACAGCAGGAAGCCCGCGCCGCAGTACTGGGGGCTGCAGACCTGGGAGCACTCGAAGAGGTGCGGGTCAAGTATCTGGGCCGTAACGGCACCTTGCGCCAGCAGTACAAGCAACTCGGCACGCTTGCCCAGGAGGACCGCCCTCTGGCCGGACAGGCGCTAAACAAGGCCATCAGCACTCTGGAGAGGCTGATGGAGGGCCGCAAGAGTGCACTGGCCGAGCAGGCTGAGCAGCAGAAACTGCAGGCCGAGGCGCTGGATGTGACGCTGCCGGGACGCGTGCCTGCCATCGGCCACCAGCATCCTCTGCTTGCGACTATGGAAGAGATGATCGAGATTTTCCTGGGACTGGGCTTCATGGTCGCCGAGGGGCCCGAGGTTGAGGACTACCACCACAGCTTCGAGGCGCTCAACTATCCGGAATACCACCCGGCCATGGATGAGCAGGACACGTTCTACGTCAGCGACCAGGTACTGCTGCGTAGCCAGACTTCGACCGTGCAGATACGGGTCATGGAGCAGCAAGAGCCGCCGGTGAGGATCATAGCGCCCGGCCGATGCTATCGCCGCGATACGGTAGATGCCACCCACTGCCATACCTTCTATCAGCTTGAGGGGCTGCTGGTAGATAAGGGCATCACATTTGCCGACCTGAAAGGCACGCTGGAGATCTTCGCCCGTCAGGTGTTCGGTGACCGGTGCCATGTGCGGTTCCGGCCTGACTTTTTCCCGTTCACTGAGCCCAGCGCCGAGATCGCTCTGAGCTGCACACTGTGCGACGGCAGCGGCTGTCGGGTCTGCTCCGGCACAGGCTACCTGGAGGTGGGTGGTTCGGGACAGGTGGACCCGAACGTGCTGGCGGGTGTGGGCTATGACACGGAGAAATACACCGGCTATGCGTTTGGGGTAGGCATCGAGCGGTTTGCCATGCTGCGACACGGCATAGATGACATCCGGCTGTTTTACTCCGGCGACATGCGTTTTCTGGAGCAGTTCTGACGACGATACCACAGCGGCTGCCGGACGAGGCAAATCGGCAAGTCTGGCGGAGGAGGCTTTCTGATGCGAGTGCCGTATTCATGGCTGATGGAGTATCTGCAGGCTGATATCGGGCCTGCTGAGCTTGCCCGAGAGTTGACGATGGGCGGGCTTGAGGTTGAAGAGATACAGGACTGGACCTCTGAGGACGGCAAAGCTACCGATCAGGTCCTGGTCACTTCGGTCACGTCTAACCGAGGGGACTTGCTTTCGATGGTGGGAGTGGCCCGCCATGCCGCTGCTGTGCTGGGGGCGTCCTGGCAGATGCCGCAGATAGACATGGGATTGCTCGGTGAGCCTGTGCGTGGGCAGACTGTCGCTGCCACTGAGCAAGTGCGGATCGAGCTGGCTAACCCGTCAGGCTGTCCTCGCTACTGTGGCCTGATGATGGATGGTGTGCAAGTGGCTGACAGCCCTGACTGGATGGCCCATCGGCTGGATGCCGCCGGGATGCGTCCCATCGCAAACCTCGTGGACTGTACCAACTACGTGATGCTGGAGCTGGGCCAGCCACTGCACGGCTTCGACTACAGCCTGCTGCAGGACGGCCATATCATCGTGCGCTCGGCCACCGATGGTGAGCAGATACTCACTCTCGATCAGCAGTGGCGCACCATGACCGAGAGCGACCTGCTGATTGCCGACTCCGCGGGCCCGGTCGCCATCGCCGGTGTCATGGGCGGTGCTGATACGGAGATGAGTTGGAGGACCACGAAAATCCTGCTCGAGAGCGCTCACTTCGACCCCACTTCCATCCGCAAAACGCGCCTGCGGCTGGGCCTGGCAAGCGAAGCAAGTCATCGCTTCGAGCGTGTGGTGGACCCCGACGGTACGCTGAGGGCACTGGCGAGGGTAGCCGGCCTGCTTCAGGAGACCGCCGGTGGTAGTATCATCGGGCCTGCAGCGGACGCGTGCGTGGCCGATGTGTCACCCCGTACCATCGTCCTGAGAGCAGAGCACTGCAACCGAGTGCTGGGTACCGCGCTTTCCGCCGCGCAGATGCAGCAGTATCTGGAGGCGCTGGGCTTCGAGACGCAAATCGAGGCTGACGGTCGGCTGCAAGTTGCCGTGCCGACCTACCGGCCGGACGTGGAGCGCGAGATAGATCTGGTCGAAGAGGTGGCGATCGTCCACGGTTACCAGAAGATCCCTACGACGGTGCCGGGCAGACTTATCCAGAGCGGACGGCTTACGCCTGCACAGAAGTTTGAGCGCAGGGCCAGAGCAACGCTGCGCGCGGCGGGCCTGAACGAGACCATATCGTACTCCATGGTATCTCAACGCGACCTGGACCGCATGGGCTATACAGCGGATGCTCCCGAGCGTGATATGCTTGCTCTGGCCAACCCGGGCAGCGACGAGCAGAGTCACATGCGCAGCCGACTGTTGCCCAGCCTGCTGCAGGCCGCCGAGCACAACCAGCATCAGCGAGTGGAGTCAGTGCGTCTGTACGAAATCGCCCGTGTATTCATGCCCGTGGCAAACGATAAGCTGCCTTGCGAGCGACTGCATGCCGCGGGCCTGATGATGGGGCCATACTGGTCGAGTAGCTGGAACCTGCCCGATGAGAGTCGCGAACCGGACTTCTACACGGTCAAGGGCACAGTCGAGCAACTGGTGGGCACGCTGGGAGTGGATGATGTCAGCTATCGCAGCAGCGACCACCCGACCATGCATCCTGGTCAGTGTGCCGAGATACTACTTGGTGACCGAAGTATCGGCATCATCGGCAAGCTGAGTAGCACGGTACAGGCGGAGTACGATTTGGACCGCCCCGCATACGCGTTTGAACTGGACCTCGATGCTCTGATAGAGTGCGCAGGGCTGTATTCGGAGTATCAGCGACTGCCACGCTTCCCGGCGGCACTGCGAGACCTCGCGGTTGTGGTGGACGATACCACCGAGAACACCGCAGAGGCGTTGCAGCAGACAGTCGAGGAGGCAGGCGGAGAGTATCTGGCTGAAGTCACCGTCTTCGATGTGTACGCCGATGCTGAACGGCTGGGGGAGGGGATGAAGTCGGTGGCACTGAGCCTGACTTTCCGCCGCTCCGAGGGCACCTTGACTGATGAGCAGGTGGATCAGCAGGTCTCAGCCATCGTAGCGCATCTGGAGGAAAAGCTGGGGGCACAACTGCGCGCCTGAAGGCGCCATCGCTTCACGGCGCGCCGCCGAGATGCTCTCGGTGGCGATCCGGAGCGCGAAAATGCACGATCCCAGTCGCGCCAGTGGCCGGTCTTAGATTGCCGGAGGAACAACAAGAGCTCGCCTTCCGTCAAATGCGCAGAAGTGTATGTCTATAGCTAATAGCGGAGGGCAGAAGAGCAGCATGAGATTTTCTGAGTGGCTGCAAAGCGTTGAAATTGTAGTGTATCGGCGACGTCCCTTGCTGCACGCAGTAGTATATTTGGGGGCTGTCGTTCTGTCCAAGCCCGCTGACCTGACCAACATCGTGGCAGCAGTGGTAGTTGTCGTCGGCGCGTTGATGCGGATTTGGGCAAGCAGTTATATCCGCAAGAACGTAGAGCTCGCTACTGAAGGGCCGTATGCTGTCGTGCGCCATCCATTGTACCTGGCCAATCTGGTGATATTCGGCGGGATAGCGTTGGCAGCCAACAACATCATCGCGACCGCTTTTATCGCTGTAACTGTAGGCCTTGTCTACTGGCTCACCATTCGCTATGAAGAGCGATACTTGCGCGGGCAATTCGGGGCAGCTTACGATGACTATGCGGCCCGCGTGCCAGCTCTCGTGCCCTTTCTTGCGCAGATCAGAGCGACGCTTCGCACGGGCAACGTTCTTCCCCGGCGGAGCCGAGCGCTGACTATCGGCGGAGTGCTGCTATTCATAGCCGTATTCGAGCTGAAAGAAGAGTGGTTGGAGCACTATCTGGGCACCGAGTTCAGCACGGTATGGGGTGTAGCCATCCCCGCCATCATAAACAGCCTCTGATTGCCGTCAACGCCGGATCATGCGCGCCGCAAACCGCCGACCGGCAGCCGCAGTGACATACTGCAGTCCGATAGGCGTATGGGCATATGGACAGATAGTCGGCCTCAATCGTATCACACGTACTGATTGTAGATGCGCAGTGGCATCCACAGGCCGTCCTGTGCCGTCCTGGTGTGGCCCGTCGGTGGTCTCCGATAGGCCCACTATCCTGACGCCAGCTTTTCGAGAAGCTCCACCGCTGTGTTGACCATTTGCCCTTCGGTTCCTGCAGCGGCCTTGGCCCAACCACACAGCCGCATCTCGTAGCTGCCTTCCTGCAGGGCGATGTCAGTTGGGCAATAGCCCTTGAAGTCATTTGCCAGTTCTACGGTCATGGTGCGCGCAAACGGTGAACGCGCCTTGATCTGCAGGCCGTAATCGCAGAACATCTCGCCGGGCAGGCCTGCTATGCCCATGTCGCCAACTCGCAGAGCCATGACCGGGGTAGGCTGCACGAGAGGCTCCTGCGACACCTTCACTGCCTCCATAGCATAGATCCAGTCTGTGTCATCCGGGTCAGTCTTGCTCTCATACAGCTTCTGCGCGCACGCCAATTCGTCTTCGTCCGGGTGTCGACGGCGGAAGTCCACAATCCGGGTCAGCGCTCCCAGGGTGGGCGTCGAATCGTAGTCGCGTATCTGCTGCCAGGCTCCGTATACACGAGATGCCACCGCTCTGCCGACGCGCTCAACCTGGTAGTGTGGGTGCGGCGAGGGCGGTGCGGGGCGTGTCCAGTCGCTGTTGTTGATGTCGCCACAGCAACCGTTTGCCATGATCGCCACGAAATCACCGCCCGCCATCCGTTGCAGGGCCCGTCCGAAGGCACCGAAGTAGTTGGCTGACAGTGTTGTGGCCGCGGAGCTGCCCACATAGTGCAGAGAGTAGTTGCACAGAGCGGCAATCGGACTGTAGGCGTCATCGAGCACGACTGCGACTGCCACCTCCGGATCCTTAGGGCCGGCAGGGCGCACCAGGTCGGGGTTCTGATAGCCCGGATTTGTCTTGACCGTGCCGTCTGCCATGTGCCAGCGGCGGTTGTGTGTCTCCTCCGGGCAGCTTCCTGAGGCATGGCCTACGCGCGCAGGCTGCAGGCGGTTGTAGGCCAGCCTGACAGCATCAGCAGTCCTCTCCATCGCCCACTCGGTATACTCTGTCTCCATCGGGAGGCGGGCCAGTTGCAGCGTGTTGGGACCATAGTGCGTATGGGTGCAGGAGATGAAGATGCTGTCGGCGGGGATGCCGGCCATCTCCGAGGCGCGCGCTTTGGCCATGTCCAGGTATTCGCGATAGGTGCCGATTATGTCGCATACCACAATCGCAATTGCCGTGTCTTCGTTTTGCAGTACCAGCGCTTTGGCATACAGCTCATCGTACACGTCATCAGCCTGGCGATCGCTGAAGTAGCCCTGCATGTGTGTTCCGAGGGGCGGAGTGATGTTGCTGGTCGCGGCGCCTGCATGCAGTTGTGTAGCCATGCCGGGGACTCCTCTCCGTGCATACGCGTATAGTTCGGTGGTCAGTTGCTTATCAGTTGGCCCCGTCTACTCACCAGCCAGTTGGGTCAGGACATCTACTGCCGTGTCCACCATCGCCTGCTCAGTGCCTGAGGCTGCCTTGGCGGAGCGAGCCAGTTGGGTTTCGTAGCTACCTTCGGCAAGTGCGAGATCGGTCGGGCAGTAGCCTATGTAGTCGTTCGCCAGTTCGATGGACATGGTGCGAGCAAAAGGCGAGCGGGACTTGATCTGCAGGCCGTACTCGACGAAGATCTCGCCGGGCAGACCTACGATACCCAGGTCGCCGAGGCGCAGGCCCATGATCGGAGTCTGTCTGACCACCGGCTCTTGCGCCACCTCGAGCATTTCGTTTGCATACATCAGTTCGCTATAGTCCTGCCCCTCGGGATTTTCGAGCAGCCTTCTGGCAGCTGCCAGTTCGTCTTCAGTTGATTCTCGGCGGGTGAAGTCCATCATCTCGGTTGCAGCAGCCAGTGCGATATCTGAGCGGAAGTCGCGGATAGTGCGCCAGGCGGCGTATGCTCTGGCGGCCACTACGTCGGCTACGCGGCACATGTTGTAGTACGGGTACGGCTCCTCGCGACGTGGCGCCGAGAAGTCTATGTTGTTCAGATCGCCACAGCAACCGTTTGCCATGATCGCTATGAAGTCCTGTCCCGCCATGCGTTGCAGGGCGCGACCGAATGCGGCGAAGTAGTCGGCCGAGATAGCGGTGCCCTTGCCGCCTCCGACATAGTGCAGGGCATAGTTGGCGAGCGCAGCGATGGGACGGTAGTCGTCATCTATCAGCACAGCCACCGCTACTTCGGGGTCAGTCGGGCCCGCCGGTCGCAGCATGTCGGGGTTCTGATAGCCCGGGTTCATCTTCACAGTGCCGTCTTTCATGTGCCAGCGGCGGTTGTGGCTCTCCTCAGGGCAGCTTCCCGAGGCGTGGCCAAGGCGGGCAGGCTTCAGTCTGTTGTGGGCAAGCTTTACCGCATCGGCGGCCTTGTCCATGGCCCATGCCATGTACGGCTCATCACGTGGCGTGCCAAGTAGCCCTGCTGTGGATGCCCCGGTGTGGGTATGGGTACACGATACGAAGATATTTTCTGCCGGGATACCGGTGAGCTCACTGGCGCGGCTTTTGAGCACAGCCAGGTCTTCCTTCAGAGCGACGATGAGGTCCAGCGTCACTATAGCTACTATGCTGTCATCGTTTGCCAGCACAATTGCTTTCGACATCAGTTCATCATGGACGTCATCGGCCAGACGATCGGTGAAGTGGCCTGATATGTGCGTGCCCAGCGTCGGGGTTATGTTACTAGATGCTGCTCCAGCGCGAAGTGTTGCGGCCATACATCTCATCCCTTTCGTTCGGGTTATGCAGCCGGTATACAAGTGAAGTGTCGGGTCATATGTGCGTCAGCGGCACCACTGTCAGCTCAAGTGGCGCCACTTCAGGGCTCTCGTAGGAATGCCTTTGTTTCAGTGCAGGTGTTCAGCTCCACGCCAGGATATTTTGAGTGCGTTTGCTTGCATATAAGCGATGGGCACTGTCTAATTCTGCGCGATAAAGCGTTTTCTCACTGCGCAACATATATTCCCCGAAGGCAATTGTCCTTCCTTCTTGCATTGGCAAGGGCCTGGTGTGATAATACACAGTCAGGATAGGCTGCAGATCGTCAGACTCCGTCTGTGCATGCGTACGGAAACGAATTCCGGCGGTGCGTTAGTCCGCATCTTTCCCCGTTTTGCACTTATGGCGGCAATAGTAGCAGCTCAGAGGTCGTGCATGGAGTATCCGCGAGTGCGCTCTCCGGGGGATCGAGACCGCAATTGGTAGTTGCCACGGAATTCGGAGGTTGATGGAGTTGAGTTGGACACTGAAGACTGTTGGGCTTATCGGTCTGTTAGGACTGTTTGCAGGAGTTGCCTCCTCGCTTCTTGGCATCGGCGCGGGTGTAGTGCTCGTACCAGTGCTCAGCCTGACATGGGATAAGATGCACGACTCGCCTCAGAAGCTGGCTCAGGGTACTGCCCTGGCCTTGATGGTACCGATGGCGCTTGCCGGTGCGCTGCGTTATCATTTCGGCACGTGCGAAAATGATTTGCGTATCGCGATGCCGATTGCCATCTACACAGTCGTGATGGCTATCCTGGCACTTGGCTTGCCGCTACTTTTCGCGCGATGGACCGGGATGTCAGATGTCCTGGGGCACGTAGAGTGGGAGACGGTAGCCGTGATGGCGATTGGGGCCATAATCGGAGTGGTATGGCTGGGCGCTCCCCTGGCAAATGCACTGCCTACTCACACACTGCGGTCGATCTTCGGAGTGCTGGTGATCATCACTGGCGTCCGAATGTTGGGGTGGCATACGTTCATCATCGGTCTATTCACGCGTGGCGGGGCAGGGTAGATACAGGCGCAACACATCTTGCGTTGATCAGGCGAATTGTGGTATCATATAGCACTTAGAAGTAGCGAGAGTCGCGCCTGGTCGGCGTTACAGCGGGTTCGGCAGCGGCTTTGTATAGGAGAGCAGACAGATGAAGACGGGCATCCATCCTGAGTATACCGAGTGCACGATAACTTGCGCCTGTGGCGAGACCTTCGTGACACGCTCAACCAAACCTGAATTGCGCGTAGACGTGTGCAGCAAATGCCACCCGTTTTTCACCGGGCAGCAGAAAATAGTAGACACCGAAGGCCGCGTCGAGCGCTTCATCAAGCGTTACGGCATGCAGGATCGCTATGCTGGGTACTCCGACGAGGGCAAGAAGTCAGACAAGTAACCTCGGTTGTACAGGATATGCAGACCTGGACCCAGGCCGTCGTCGGCCTGGGTAATTGGTATCGGAAGGCGTTTCGGATATGAGCCAGGAGCCTCACTTTTACGGTGGACAGGCCATCATCGAAGGTGTGATGATGCGTGGCCCTGATGCCTGGGCGGCAGCAGTGCGACG
>JAAYSP010000238.1 GCA_012518355.1 candidate division WS1 bacterium
AATTCGGAAATATGCTGGCCTTCCTGAAGGACTGCGCTGAAAAGGAGTTGGCCGGACAACCACTCTCACCGGATGCTTATTGGCGAATACAATACTTCGGAGGGGAACTGGAGCGACTACAGCTAAGTGTGGTTTCTAGCTCTGACCCCGAGTACCCTGTCGACTCCTGGTTCATGCTGCAAAACGAGACGGATCGCAACGTGGCCACCGTGGCTGATGTGCATACATCCTTCGGTACAGCGCTGGAGGAGGCGGTGGGCTACGCCTTCCGCATTTATGTAGTTGTGCCTGACCCTTATGACGGACTGCAGGTGACCAAGGGAGGCGTATTCTCGTACTACGAATTCAGTTGGCCATCCAGCGATCGTTTGACCGATGAAAAGTGGCTGCAAATGCTGAAAGATGGTGAGGCGCCCGAACAACCGGAGTGGACTTCCAGCTTCATAGTCCCCTAGACGCAACTTGAGTCTACCGGCTCAGTTTCGGCCACATCCCAGCCTACAATCGTCTGATAGACGATTCGGTCAGGCTTCGGGATGTGGCCGAACGGATTTCACATGCACTCACCTCTGTTGAGCGCATGTGGCCAACACTGGGGACGATACGCGTCTTCACACTGGCCGGACTGCAGGATCGAATGGCTGTGAGGCGCTGTGAGGCTCATCATCACAGTTATGATGGCCATCCTGTTTTCAGTCCTGCCATCGCCCCCGAAGAAAACAGAGCTCCATTTGTACCCCAAAGCTCAAACGGATTGTCTCTACGTTACAGCTTTATCGTGCTGAGTCTGCCCCACATAACCTCCGTGGCGCTGAGGGCAGGAGAGTGTACGCACTAACTATCGCAGGACTGATGCAATCTCTGTCTACTCCAAGGCGGCTCAGTTGTACTCCAGGCCTGCCTGCCAGACCAACCCTGCTATACACAAATCTGTCGCGCTCGGAAGACATCGGATAATCCAGCGACGGCTTCTATCTGTTCTGTATAACTAGCGTTCGCTTTTCGGTATCAGTGAGACAACCTTCCAGGCCCAGTGAGGTACTGTCATGGTCATAAATGGATGGTGATTTAGCACCATCTGAATGCTACACAAACTGAAAGAGAGGGCCTCGATGCCAGAGACTAGAACGCCCAGATGTTCAGCATAAACCAACCCACCGCCGCGATAACAGCAGTATGGCCCAAACGCGAAATGCCCCCCAATCTATAGGAGGGCAATAGAACCACACCACAGCGATCGCCTCTTCGTTCAGGCAAGACGACAAATACAGTTTATTTTGACGGCCATAGTATTGTACTTCAATTCGGAAAAAGGCTGATAGGTCAGACATGGTAGAGAGCGCTGGCCCAACGCCTCCAGCAAATTCGCTCCTGTTGCTACGGACGCCCTCCGCAGCGCCAGTGCAGCTATAGCATGCGAATTGACACTCATGCCCTAATGTCTTATACTGTCTGACTGTTGAGTTGATACATTCGGCCGTTCTGTGAAGGTTGGGCAGGCCGTTACTCCTGTTCTTGCGGCGGCTCGAATGGCGGTCGCCGTAGACACTCCACCGGGAGTAGCACGGCTTGCTCTTTCACTACACACCAAGGGAGTATCACCACATGCAGTCGCGCTACCGAATGTGGATTGGTCTGATTCTGCTGACCATTGTACTGGCGTTTCTCGTAGCATTCGCCCCTATCCGTCCGGTGCCTCGCGAGGTCGGCTTCGATGTGCAAAGCACCAACCGCTACAGCTTCCCAGAACCCGTGGCGCAGGACGCTGACGGAATGGAAGCCAAAGCAAATGAAATTCGAGACACGCTGACCAAAGCTGGTGTCGAATTGGACCACGTCAAATTCCTCGACAGCAGTCTGCTGGAAGTCGCCACTGTCGCACTCACACAAGAGAGTGCTGATCAGCAGGCTAACGAGGTGTTCCAGACACTGAAAGCTGACTATCCGGGATTGCAGAAGGCTGAAGAGGAGATTGCTGCTGAGACCGTTGAGCAGCCAATCTTCACAGTCGGTACTGTCTTTGCGGTTTATCCGCCTAAGCCACAGATCCGCCTGGGCCTCGATCTGCAAGGGGGCGCGCATGTGCTGCTGCGCTGCGTGCCAGAAACTAAGATCCCCTTCTCCACTCCTGAGCATCAGCCGATGGCGATCACACAAGCCTTGATGGATACACCAAAAGAGGATCGCCCCACAACTACCTCCGACGGTAAGCCTATCACTTATCCATCTTTCACACATGACCAGCTCCAGAAGCTTGTGTACGACTATCTGATAGCCAACGGTGTAGACGAACAAGGTCTGCAAGTCACCGTCGCAGGCAACAACCAGTTGCTCATCCATACCGAGGCGCGAGAGCAGAGAGAAGTAGATGTTCAACTCAAGCTTGCTCAAGGCTTTGTCGAACGCACCTTCCCGACACTTGAGGTCAGCGTCGGCTCGGTCGAATCGGTTTTCGTCGAGCCGGGCACAGCCGAAACGGTCAAAAATATCATAGACCGCCGCCTCTACTCCATGAGCGACATACGTGAGCCGATCGTCCAGAAACAAGGGGACGACAAGATCATCGTGGAGCTTCCGGGCGTCAAAGACCCCGACCGCGTGCTGGAAATCCTGCAGAGCACTGCCATGCTCGAGTTCCGCCTGGTTCCTGCGCGCTATACCCCTACCAGCGCCGATCAGGACGACTATGGTGAGTGGGCCGACTCTCGGACCAACCAATCCGTGGCCTGGGAGCAGGTTATGCTGGAATCCGATCTGGCTTTCAGTGGCCGTGACCTGATGAGTAACGCTGAGGTGTCGCCTGACCCCGCCGGACAATGGGTGGTCAACTTTGAACTGAAAGCTGAGAAAAAGCGAGAGTTTCTCGAGTTCACCCGGCAAAACGTTGGCCGCTTGATGGCAATAGTGCTTGACGGACAGTGCCAGATGGCGCCCAATATCCGCGGCCCTATCCCCGGCA
>JAAYSP010000021.1 GCA_012518355.1 candidate division WS1 bacterium
CGGTTCACCCCCACGGGTGTGGGGAATGCCCGAAGCAATTGGTGATGCTGTCATAGACATACGGTTCACCCCCACGGGTGTGGGGAATGCGACCAGTCGGCAGAGTCTGACCGTCGCGCGGACGGTTCACCCCCACGGGTGTGGGGAATGCACTACGATTCGACAAAAAGTTGCACAACTCCTGCCCGGGCAGCGAATATACCCAGGGTTTTAAGGCGCAGGTTGATTTATTCATCAGCACCATGGCCTCGTTTGGCATACTTTCGGCGTGCCTCCTTGCTGTCCGTCGGACGCCTAATCAAAGTCAGGCCCTCGAAATCCACCGGCTCGCGGCTGGTCTGCCCCCAACTGACGATGCGAAAGCGCTGCTCAGTCTGGGCAGCATGGATGAGCAATGCGCCCTTCGCCTTGCCCGAACTTATCACCATCTCCCACAGCTCATCTCGCACCCTGGCCGAAAGGCGGCCGACAAATAAACCGGCGCGGGGCTGTATCATCCAGCGGCTGAGCAGCCCCCGCAGCCCCTGAGTGGCACCCTCGACGATCAGCACAGTCATCAGCCATCAGCCCCCTCAAGCGCGGGGCCGCCGGTCGAGCCCTCCTCAGGCGCCTCAGACGGGCTCCACAAAGGCGCCGGAAGAGCAGGATCGTCGTCGTAGATCGCCAGCTCCTCTTCAGTGATGTCTTCTGCCAGCAGCGCCTTGATGTCAGGAATAACCCGCTGTATCAATCGGCTTGCGCGGAAGCTGTCACGCATGGCTATGCGCACCTCCCGCTCCAGATGCGGCGGGTCCTGTGCCGCTATGGCAAAAGCTGTGGGCAGGCTGCATTCGGTCTTGTAAAGGTCCGCAATGTCATAGACGAAAGAAAGCTGTTTGCCAGTGTGGATGAAGCCCAGCGCCGGACTGTATCCGGCCGAAATTATGGCGGCATGGCAAAGCCCATAAAGGCAAGAATTGGCAGCGGAAATCGCACGATTGACCGGATCGCCACCCTGCCACTTGATGCGATCGTAAGAGCGGCCATGCCAGGGTACGTCGAACTGCTCGCTCAGCCGCCGATATGTCTCTCGCACCCTCTGCCCTTCAAGTCCGCGAATCTGGTCCATGCCCAAATCAGCAAGCACCACCTCCTTGAAACGAAAAGCATACATGCGCCTGGCCACCTGTATGCGACTTTCGGGGTCGCTGACCAGAGCCGCCTGGCGAATCAGCCGAGTAGAGCTGCGTGTGGCGCCTATGCCCTGCGCGTAAAAACGCACAGTCTCCTCACCACACCAAATAATCAGGCAGTTGTTGTCAGCCAGAACCCTGACAGCCTCGTGAGTGATGCTGCTGCCAGGGCCTAACATGAGCACCCGAACGGCAGCAACAGGCAGCTCAGTAATGCCACTTTGATCCCAAAGCCCTATGCTGCCACCACTGCGATCTACCCGCGAGTGCTCGGCATACACATACGTAAGACTATCATCAAATCTGGGCACTACATGAAGCTTCTGCATGGCGCACCTGCTACAGGAAGTTTATGGTGGCACAACAGCAGTAAACTCACTATAAAACCGCGCCAGATCACGGCTGCCAGCACACCCCCACGGGTGTGGGGAATGCGGGCGCGCGTTTCGCAAGTGTCCGGAGTTTTCCGGTTCACCCCCACGGGTGTGGGGAATGCGCCAGGAGGGTCTAGGGGGGCGCGACCGATAGCAAACCGAAGCCAAGCCCCTTGGCCGGCCCAACCCCTGAAGCTATCGTCTCAAGAAAAACCTGCGGATCGGTGACGCGCAGATGGCCGTCGAAACGCACCGAGTAGTGCTTGAGCTGCAAGCGTGTGACACCATCACCCTTGGAGCTTTCCTGCCAGCCCTCAGGGATGACCGTAACCGCCATGACGCGAAAGCCACCCTCATGGCCCTTGCGCTCCAGCCACCGGAGCTGCTCAGGTTCGGTCAGCCACGCCAGGCGCTTGCCACCCCGCTTATATGCAGGGTTGGCCCGCAACCGAAAGCCAAGCAACTGCCCGCCCGTCAAAGATAAATGCACGGCCTTGCAGTCAGGGTTGAGCAGGCCCCTATCGCTTACATCAAGCAGATACCGCTCAGCACTGGCCAGCAGGCTCCAGTCAGGGCGATGCCGCGACTGTACCAGCACCACCGGCACCCCGCTGCGACGATCTACGTCCACCCGAAATAGCACCCGCTCATCGGCAGGCAAACTCGCGGGAAAGCCCTGCATAAGCGTCCGGTGCATCTCATACGCAGCAGCCAGCTCAGAACGCACGCGCCGACTGCGTGGATCCAGTATCAGTCTGGATAGGTACATGGCGCGCCCTCCTTTGTGATCTCGCGCGGAGAGACACGGCTGATGGTGACATAGCGCAGCTCAAAACGCCGAGCATCCTTGCGAAACGACACAGGAAAATCGTAGCGGGCAAGGTCAGTAGGGTCGTCACTGTCGAGCATCATGCGCAAACCATGATCAGGCGGCTCCTGATGGCTGCGCTGAGGATGCCATGGCCAGGTGCGCAGCAGATCTTCGAGGCCCTGATCATGCACCCCCAACCTCAGAGGTGGAGCAGGCACAAAACTCTTGCGTCCCAGAAAGAGCGGCCAGCAAGGATCAGCGAGCGCGCTATCAAGCTGCTCAAGAAACCTCCTATCGTCGCTCTCCAACCCCACCAGGAAGACCGCATCAGCCAGATAGTAGCGGGTGGAGGTCACCGTACTCGGAGAGGCACCACTGGCTTTGAAGACGCCGTATTTTTTCCTCCCAGGAACAGTGCCACCACCTGCAGTGTGGAAATCAGAGGCCACCGTCCCTTCGTGATCCACCCGCACACCCATACGCATGGCGGCGATTCGGGCGATGCTGTCTTCATCATCACGCGGCACTCCCATAGCGGCACACAGCAGACCGACTACCCCGCTTTTGGAAGGCTCGCGCCCCGTATCCCGTACGGAGAAGCGGCTCTGCGTACCCCATGACTGCATCGGGCCTGCCAGTCGCAGCAGCAAGACGGCCATGGTCACTCCCCTCCATCTGCAGAGATAGCCTCTATCACCGCTCGGA
>JAAYSP010000050.1 GCA_012518355.1 candidate division WS1 bacterium
GCCGTCATATAGCGACAGGATGGAGGACATGGTCGCACATGGATGGTAGAGTCCTCGTACTGAACCAGAACTATGAACCCCTGCATGTGTGCACATGGCAGAGAGCGGTTACGCTGATGTACACTGGCAAGGCCATCGCTATGGAGTACGATGGGGTGATGCTGCGCTCGCCCAGCATCGAGATGCGCATGCCGAGTGTAGTCCGGCTACATGAGTACGTCTTCCGTCCGCTGCCCGAGATCAAGATATCGCGTCGGGCGCTGCTGGCTCGTGACGACTACCGCTGCCAGTACTGTGGCACCCGGGCCCATGATCTGACGATTGATCATGTCATACCGCGTGAGCGTGGCGGGCCGCAGACGTGGGAGAACCTGGTCATCTGCTGCCGCAAATGCAACAACAAGAAGGGCAACCGCACCCCTCGTGAGGCATCCATGAAGCTGTTCAAGCGGCCGCGACGTCCTCGCTTTGTCCCCTACCTGAGCTTTGCGACCTTTCGGGCCGCGCTGCGAAACGAAGCATGGCGCGACTATCTGGAGCCGTTTGCCCCGCAACTTCTCGACAATTCGTACTGAACGCACCGCGTCGCCCGGGCTACGATGCTGCAGCTCCACTTCTGGACGGTGCGAACACTGTGTGGACCATATAGTGTACTCGCCGGACGTACGCACCAGCGTGCAGGTCAGTGCCGCCTCTGCTCAGCTACAGCCTCACGGAACCGTGCTGCCAGCAGCATCAGTTTGGCTTCATCCTTCACGCCCGGTGTCTGCTCCACCCCGCTGGACACATCTATCCCTGCTGGTTTGACTGAGCGCACCGCCTCTGTGACGTTTTCGGGGCTGATGCCACCGGCCAGCATGATAGGTAGAGGTGAGACTGCTACCCCCTTGGCGGCAAGTGTCCAGTCGCTGGTCTGGCCGGTGCCGCCTGTATGACCGCCCGAGAGCGTGTCGAGTACGATGCGGGCGACACCTGCTGTGGCGTACTCGGCGATGGAGGAAGTCAGGGCTGTCACGCTGGTGGTGCACTGCGAGGCTGCTGCGGGGAGCCCCACCGCCAGCCATAACTCCACCTGGGGGGGCATGATCGCGCGCAGGTCGTGTGCGCAGCCCGCATCGGTGCATCCGTGCAACTGAACCGCGGCAGGGCGCACCTGGCGGATGACCGCCTCCACCTGCGCGGGATCGGTGCTCTCCATGACACATACCTGGGGCAGACGTGTCTCCTCGCGCAGGGCGATAGCAGTCGCCACCGATACGCTGCGGGGCGAGCGGGGGATCTCCACTATGGTGCCGAAGTGGGATGCTCCGGCCTGCTGTGCCATGTACACGTCGGCAGGCCGGGTTATGCCGCATATCTTCATGTCGGTTGTGCAGCGCATGGTGGCGCTCACGGTGTATCCTGATTTGGCCTCGCGTTCAGGTAGGCAGCAGCGCTTGCCCAGACCACATCTGTGCCTGCGGCTCTGCCCATGGCGCCGTCGCCGTTGCGTTCGACGCGAATGGTCACCTCACCGATGGCGTCTTTTCCGCGTGTGACAACGCGCAGTGCGTAGTCTTCCAGCGCCACCGGTATCTCGATGGTGCGGTCTATCTTCTACGGGCTGTTTTCCTGCCCGGCCTGCTGTGCCATGCGCACGTCGGCAGGCCGGGTTATGCCACATATCTTCATGTCAGTTGTGCGGCGCATGTTGGCGCTCAGGGTGTATCCTGATTTGGCCTCTCGTTCATGCCGCTGCGGATGATGAGCCGGTTTATCGCGTTCAGGTAGGCAGCAGCGCTTGCCCAGACCACATCTGTGCCCGCGGCTCTGCCCATGGCGCCGTCGCCGTTGCGCTCGACGCGAATGGTCACCTCACCGATGGCGTCTTTTCCGCGTGTGACAGCGCGCAGTGCGTAGTCTTCCAGCGCCACCGGTATCTCGATGATGCGGTCTATGGCATCATAGGAGGCTTCTACGGGGCCGTTTCCCTGTCCGGTTTGCTCGTAGATCTCTCCCTCTTTTTCCAGTCGCACAGTAGCGGTCGGTTGCTTGCCGATGTCGTAGCTGATGCCCAGTCCGGCCAGTACCCAGGTTTCGGGCAGCTCCGAGGTGGCCTGGCGCATGATGATCTCCAGGTCCTCATCGTAGACCTGTTTTTTCTTGTCCGCCACCTCGATGAAGCGGTTGTAGATGGCATCTACCTGCTCATCGGTGATCTCGTAGCCCAGGTCTTCGAGCCGTTTGCGCATTCCGTGCTTGCCAGATCGCGGCCCGAGGGTCAGTACTGTCTCGGACCAGCCGACATCCTGAGGCTCCATGATTTCGTAGGTCTGCCTGTCCATGAGCACACCATGCTGGTGTATGCCTGCTTCATGGCGGAAGGCGTTCTGGCCGACGATAGCTTTGTTGGGCTGCACCGCAAAGCCGGTGAAGCTGGAGACCATCTTCGAAGTCTTCACGATTTCGCGAGTGTTGACGTCGGTGTAGGCATCGAACTGGTCGGCGCGGGTGCGTAGGGCCATGACGAGCTCCTCGAGGGAGGCATTTCCGGCCCGCTCGCCGATACCGTTGACGGTGCACTCGACCTGCCCGGCTCCGGCGCGCACTGCTGCCAGCGAGTTGGCCACCGACAGGCCCAGATCGTCGTGGCAGTGGACGCTGATGACTGCCTCTCCGATGTTCGATACGTTCTCGAACAGGTAGCGGATGGTCTGCTCCATCACCCATGGAGTGGTGTAGCCGACCGTGTCGGGTATGTTTACGGTGGAGGCGCCGGCTTCGATGACTGCCTCCACGACATCGCGCAGGTATGCCAGATCGGTGCGCATGGCGTCCTCGGCAGAGAACTCGACATCTGGAGTCAGGCTTTTGGCGTATGCCACCGATTCGACGGCCATCTGCAGCACCTGCTCGGCGGTTTTGCGCAGCTTTTTCTCCAGATGCAGCCGTGATGTTCCCACGAAGGTATGGATGCGGTGCTTTTCCGCGTGCTTGACCGCTTCATAGCATGAGGTGATGTCGTCCTCGCGGGTGCGTGCCAGTCCGCAGATGGTTGGCCCTTGCACCTCCGCCGCGATACGCGATACGGAGTTGAAGTCCTCAGGTGAGGAAAACGGGAATCCCGCCTCGATGACATCCACGTTTAGGTGTGCTAGCTGGTGGGCGAGAGTGAGCTTCTCGGACATGGTCATACTTGCGCCCGGAGACTGCTCCCCATCGCGCAAGGTGGTATCGAATATCATGATTTTGCGTGCCATTTTCACTACCCCTGTCCGCCGGAGTGTCTTCTCCGGCATGTTCCGAGTGGTGATTCCGGCGGGCAAATACAAAAAATCCCTGCATCTCCGAAGAGACGCAGGGACAGTAAATCCCGCGTGGTACCACTCTTCTTAGCAGGCGGCTTGTGCCTGCTCACTCTGTTGATGCGGCAGCGCTGCTCGCTGCGACATCCTCTGCGGGTAACGGTGCAGTGCCGTCGGTACCTACTTGGTCAGGCCGGATGGCCTTCCGGTTCAGCCCGCAACTCCGGGGCGAGATTCGGCGCAGCTACGATAGTCGTCTTCCAGCCTGGGGCGTTTTGCCCACGGGACGACCTCTCTGTATCGCGTCTTACGCCTACTACTCCCCTTCACAGTCTTTCGTGTAGACAGACTATACCGGTTCGGTAGAGGTTTGTCAAGCAAATCAGCGGCTCGACAGGCAAAAGCAGTTCATTGCAGGTGGTCGGAGCCACTCGTATTTTGCCCAAAAGTCGGATGTGGGGTAGTATTTGGAGCAGTAGTGCAACCAGGTAGTGAGGGCATGTGAGGTTATGCAGGATAGTAGCAAGGCAAAACAGGGCACTGAGCAGGCGGGATGTGAGGCGCAAGTGACAGGCGGGCCGGGCCATCTGCAGCGCGAGGACCTGATTTTCATAGATTTCGATGGCACCATCAGCGTCGAGGATACGGGGATAGCCGTCATCAACGCGCTGGAACTGGATGAGGCGTGGGAGATCGAGTACCAGTGGAGGCGCGGGGAAATCGACTCGATGGAGTGCCTGGCGCGACAGTGGGGCATGGTGGACCTGTCGCCCGCAGCCATCTACCGCATGATAGACAGCTTCGAGATGGACCACGGCTTTTCCGATATGGCCGAGGCGGTCATACAGATCGGCGCAGGGCTTGTGGTCGTCAGCGATGGGCTCGACTTCTATGTGGACAGGATGCTGGGGCATATCGGCTGGGAGACCTGCCCCGGCGAGATGGTGCTGCAGCGGCCCAGACACTGTATCCCGCGATTTGCCAACCGTGGCGTGGTCACCGATGAAGGCATACAGATTAGCTTTCCCCACCGCAGTGAGCAGTGCAGCCAGTGCGGTAACTGCAAGCTCGAGCATCTGATGCGGCTGCGGCGACACTTCTCACGGGTGATATATGTCGGCGACGGCCACTCTGACCTGTGCGCGGCGCGTTTTGCCGATGTGGTATTCGCAAAAGACGCGCTGGAAGACGATTTCAGACAGGCCGGACGGGCCTACTACCCCTTCGCAGAGCTGGCAGATGTGAACGCACTGCTGGGGATAGGCGTCTGAGGCTATCGAGCCGGTGCGATTACGTATCGGCTGAGAGTAGTGCATCTGCGCAGAGGCCATGCAGAGACAGTCGGCCACATAGCTTGCGTGTGCAGGTGCCATGCAGTACAATCTACACTACATATAGTGATGTGCTATTTTTCGCTGGCCGGCGCAGAGCCGCCTGAAGGCTGAGCCGGCCTGCTGACTGCCTGGAGTTGATGGACTGATGAGTGCTACACCGCTGAGTGAGGCTAAGATCAGCTCTCTTATCCTGGAGAGCTTTGCCCGAGAGTTCGGAGAGATGATGGAGATGGATGTGGCCATCGTGGGCGCGGGCCCGGCAGGGCTTACCGCCGGACGCCTGCTGGCCGCCGAAGGCTACAAGGTATCGGTTTTCGAGCGCAAACTGGCCGTCGGTGGCGGCGTCTGGGGCGGGGGCATGATGTTCCCGCGCATCGTGGTACAAGACTCCATCCGTGACATGCTGGAAGAAGTCGGCGTGAAGCTGGTGGATCATGGACAGTACTGTGTCGCCGACTCAGTCGAGACCGTGTCGAAGTGCACCTCAGCGGCGATTGATGCCGGAGTGCGCATCTGGATAGGCATGACGGTGGAGGATGTGATGATCCGCGAGGATGACGAGGTATGCGGAGTGGTGATCAACTGGGGCGCAGTGGAGGCAGCCGGCATGCACGTGGATCCGCTGGCTCTGAGTGCCCGGTGCGTGATAGACGCCACCGGCCATCCGGCGGAAGTGACCCGCACCGTCTTGCGCAAGATACCCGGCGCTCAGATCGAGGGCGTGGGCGACGC
>JAAYSP010000163.1 GCA_012518355.1 candidate division WS1 bacterium
AGTTGTAGTTGGTGCTAGTACACAGTTCGAAGACAGCCTGATACAGATCATCGCCGACATACTCGCGACCTGAGCCATGCACCAGGTGATATGGAGGCTCAAAGCACACAGGTGGTATCTCGGATAGCCGCGTCAGCCCCATGTATGCCGCCCGGTAAATCATCTTGCGGGCGTTCACTGGCAGATGCTCGATGGCAATATCAGGTGCGAGTGCCTCCTTCACCACCGCAACTTCAGTCTGCTCACACAGGGCCTTCACTTCGGCCTCCACCGCCCGATCACCGCTGACCATGACCGTGGGCACGCCGAAGAAGCCGAACAGCGCCATCGCTGTGCCCACTTCGCCCACAGGGGTTCCGTTCAGCACCCAGCGCGTGTGGGGCAGAATGCCGATCTCCGTCCCCTCCATAGGATGGCCGCCCAGGTAGCAGCCGGCATCGAAGCTGTCGTCAAGCCGCGACATCCAGAACTCAGCATGGTCAGGATTGCCGTGGATAACCCGCACCGGCCCCCGCAGTCTCTCGAACAGTATGTTGTAGCCGCTACCGTGAGAATCGTTTACCACGATATCGGTGGCACCGGCATCTACCAGGCCGTCAATTGCAGCCTGCAGCTCCGCGGTCTGCAGCTTCATGATGCGCTGCCGAAGCCAGGTGTTCCACGGATCGGTATCGTCACGGTTCTCGAAGTGCACCATGCCCGAGGTGCCTTCCTGGTCGCACATCACATATATTCGCATTTGTGTTTTCCTGATTTCGTGGTATCTCGGCAAGTACAGACAGGTTTCCTCAGTGATGATGGAGAAACCTGTATCGTAGCCCGCCCGCAACAATTGGCGGGAGCGCATGATGCAGGAATACAAGAGAGGCAGTCTTCATCCCAGAATGCAGCAGACTGCTCCTATGTGTGGAGGTTAGTCTCATGAGAATTCTGTCAATTGGCGCGCATCCTGATGACACCGAGCTCATGGCCGCCGGTACGCTGGCCAAATATGTGGAGCAAGGGCACGAGGTAGTTATGTGCATATCCTGTAACGGCAGCCAGGGGCACTTCGAGATACCCTCGGCGCATCTGCAGTGCATCCGTCGCCGAGAGGCTCGTCAGTCGGCAGAGATCATCGGCGCTGAGTGCATATTGCTCGATTTGCCCGACTCAGGCCCCTGGCACACCAAAGAGCAGCGATCGCTTTACACCGAACTGGTGCGGGAGGTCAAGCCTGACGTCATCCTCACCCACTACCCAGTGGACTACATGAGCGACCATGTGGAGACATCGCGCAACACGCTGGAGGCTTCCTTTTGGGCAGCGGTACCTCTGCATTTGACCGGTGGCCAGAGCACTGCTCATACTCACTACCCTGCTGTGTACTACTGGGAGCCTCTGGGTGGGCACAACTTCCAGCCGTCCTTCTACGTAGATGTCACCGATCAGTGGGAGAAGAAGCGGGAGATGCTGCTGTGCCACCAGAGTCAGTACGTGTGGCTGCGAGACCATGACGGGATTGACTACGTGGACTTCATGGCTGTCATGTCACACTTCCGCGGCCTGCAGTGCGGGGTCAAGTATGCTGAGGCGTTCCGCCCGCTGCACCTGTGGGCCCGCTCGCGCGCAGGTCGTCTGCTGCCCTGAGCCGTGAGCAATCGCTGCTGCTACCGCGCATCCGGTATATAGCATCTACGACACGGCTTCGCATAGGCTAGAGATCCAGAGGCTGTGCGGGAAACAGGCCCAGGACATACGTCTTGACACGCGCCACAGAGGCTGTGTCTCCTGAGTACCCTGCCGTTTCATGTACGCGGGATCATGCCGCCGCATGAAGCTAGGCGGGCTCGTCGTGCCTTGCGGGCCAACTCCACACGCTCTCTACTGCTCCGCCTGCCAGGTATCCCAGGCGCGCAAAAGCTCCGGCATGGTGACGAACTTGAACCCGGCATCACCCAGCTCCCGCAGGATTCGGGGCACTGCATCAGCAGTCGCCTGATGTCCCGCTCCGTCGTGCATGAGCACGATGTCACCCGGATTAGGCGTGTATATCACGTTGCGAGCGATGGTGTCGGCATCTATCGAGCGCGTGTCGGCAGAGCTTATCGTCCACAGCACGGCGGCGTAGCCACGAGCCAGCGCCGCCCATGTCAGGTTCCCGTCCACGATGCCATATGGAGGCCGATACACAGTAGGCTTCTGCCACGCGGCATCTGCGATGAGAGCGTCGGTCCTGTCCAGTTCGCTCTGTGCCTCCGGCGCAGTGGTACGCTGTGGGTGCGAGTAGCTGTGATTGCCTAGCGCATGGCCCTCAGTGACTATCCTCTGCAGGAGCTCTGGATGCGCCTCCGCCCGCCTTCCGAGTATGAAAAAAGTCGCTCGGGCACCGTGATCGGCCAGGGCGTCCAGTATCTGCGGTGTGATATGCGCGTCAGGGCCATCATCGAAGGTCAGAGCCAGCAGCTTGTGCGGGAAGTATCGAACCCGATTGCGCACGACTTCGCCGCGGTAGTGTGCAGGTATGCTCCAGTCAAGATCGCCGGCTTCGGGTGCGGGCAGGGCAGTCTCAAACTCAGTGGCGTGATCTGTGATGCTCCTGGCCCCAGACGTCTGCTCAGCTTCGGCATCTGTGAACACGGTGTTGCCAGTGACATCTGCTTCTTCACCACGTCTGCTGCAGCCGACAGCGGCACTGAGCACGACTGCCATACACACCAGCACGACCAGCCAATTAGTAGCACTCAGGCTCCGGCAACGCAGCACAACTCCTGGCATCATACGTCAGGTACCTCGTGGTGTTCCCTCTCATCTGTTAACAGTGGACTGTCTGGCCCCGCCTGCTTGCGTAACATATCAGCAGTTGCATGTCTGGCAGTAGCAAATCGGCAGTTGCAAGTCCCGCAGTTGCGTGTCGCGAAGTAGGATGGCGGGCAGCAGGGTGTCGCCGACCGGCTACCGGCTGTTGGGCGATGATAGCTGAACGCCTCGAGCTGCTCGGCCGTCAATTCGTCACGCGGCTCAGACATACGCAGTGACAGCACAAGTGCGGCAGCCGCCAACGCCGCGGCAATTCCGAACACTACCTCGGAACCTACGCTTCCCGCCAACCAGCCGGTTCCCAGCGACATAAGCCCTGCGGCTGCAGGTCGGCAGTTGCAAGTCCCGTAGTTGCATGTGGGCAGTAGGGTGTCGCCGACCGGCTGCCGGCTGTTGGGCGATGCTAGCTGAACGCCTCGAGCTGTTCGGCCGTCAATTCGTCACGCGGCTCAGACATGCGCAGTGACAGCACAAGTGCGGCAGCCGCCAACGCCGCGGCAATTCCGAACACTACCTCAAAACCTACGCTTCCCGCCAGCCAGCCGTAGCCCAGAGACACGAGCCCTGCAGGGAGCACAAACAGGCTTGCAAGGCCCACGTACGAGGGACGCTTACGTGCCGGCGCGATGTCCATGATATAGCCTACATAGCCTACCCATAACTGCGCAGTGAACACCCCGTTGCCGACAAAGCACAGACACAGCAACATCAGCCGATACGAAAGCGGATAGCCCAAGACCTCGATGCCACCGACCGGGGCAAGTAGCGCCGCACCGGTGGCCACAACCGCCGCAAACAGCGCCGAAGAAGCGGCCAAGATGAGCACTCTGCGGCTGCCGTAACGATTTGATACCCAGCCCTGCAGTACCGCTCCTCCCATCAGTGCCAGCATCTGCACAGTGACGAAGGTAGCCGCTACGGTGTCGGGAAAATGCCACACTTGCACTGCGAAGGCAGTGAAAAACGGGCCGATTGCGCCGGTTGACGAGAGTAGGAACAGGACACGGATCATCCGCCGATAGCGCTTATCCTGCCGCCAGAAGCGTACCCCTCGTGCGATTTGCTGTCGAGGGGTCAGTCTGTGACGCGCAACCCGTCCCGGTGGCTCGTGAACAAACCAGTAAACAAACCATGAAAACCCCTGCACCAGCGCAGCTATCAGCATCAGTATGCCGTAGTTGACGGGGAACCGCTCGCTCCACCGCTCTCCGGTCAGGTAGGAGATCAGCGGGATCGCAATCGTCATGGTCAGCAAAGCGCCAATCGTCTGGCGCCACATCCAGAAGGTGCCTCGTTTGGTGGTAGGAGTGGACTTGGCGACGATGTCGACGAAGGCCGTGTTGCTCATGCCGGAGGCGATGATGTGGATTGCGAAAAAGACGAGCAGCAATACGGTCACCATCAGTGCAGACAGGCGATGCCCCAGCAGCACCCATGCGGCCATGCCCATGACACTGGAAAAGCGGATGATACTGCACTTGCGGAATATAGACAGCTTTTGTGGGGTAGTGTCCACAATCGGGGTGAGGAAAACAGCGGGAATAGCGGGCCCGACAATCACTATGGCTTGCAGGAGTCCGACCGGCCACGCGGCTTCGGTCAGTCTCACCAGCAGCAACG
>JAAYSP010000062.1 GCA_012518355.1 candidate division WS1 bacterium
CCGACCGAAGACCCTGTGGAGGCCGGTAGCCGTAACCTGGAGTATCTCAGGGGACTTCTCGCCACAATCTGACGGCACCGCGCCCGCCTGTAGAGCGTAATCCCGCACACTTGTACTGCAGGCTGACTAGTGCGCGCGCAGGGTTTGTAGCCCGGCTGGTAACAGTGCACAAGCTCACCAGCAGTGCGCGGTGAACCTATCTACACGCCCGCCATATTGCTGTCGCGAGTGAGTGCGAGTGTGTGTCCACTATGCTCCATGGCTTACTGCTGTAGAGCTATCTCGCTATGTCCGGAAAGCCAAGCAGAGGCGTCCTGCCGGTGAGCCAGAAGCGTTCAGTAGCGGGCGCGTTCTCGGCTTTGATGCGTGCCACCTCACGCGCGAAATCCTCGGCAGTCATCTTGAACAGGGTGTGCTGGGAGATTTGCGTTGCCCGACTCTCCAGAAACTTGTGCGCATAGCCGGTGATGTCGTGCAGCAAATCGGGCTCGCGGTCAGCTACTCCCTTGTAGTAGAACAGATGCGGAGTGTCCCACGGCTCGCCCAGCTCGGCGCAGACGGGCTCTCCACCCTGCCAGACTGCCTCAAGAACTAGCGCGCAGGTGGTCAGGTGGTCGCGATTACGGTCATGTGGCCCATGATTGAAGACCGCATCCGGCCGTATCCGGCGGATTAGGCGCATGGTTTCCTTCAGTGTCTCGGCATCGTTGACCAGCCCCATGTCGGGGCGGTCGAAGCGGTAGCGTTCTTTCACGCCCAAAACTCGATCACCGGCCTCACCCTCGGCGCGTCTCATCTCCACGATCCGGTCTTTCATCCATGGTTCGGGGTAGCCTTCTCGGCCATCGGTGTAGATCGCCACATATACCTCGACACCGTTGTCGGCCAGTTTGGCCATCGTTCCCGCCATGGTCTGTTCATCATCCGGATGTGCACCGAATACAAGAATCCTGTGGTAGTTCATGCTATGTCCCGCCTTTCCTGTCCTCGTGCGATATACCACGACGGCGCGTCTTCCCCCTCTGCCATAAAGCAGGCGAGCACCAACGCCAGGGCGCATCTGCGGGCCTCAATCGCCTACCCGCGCCAATCTGCTAACCGGGAGCACGTAGCCGTTGCGACACGCACTTGTGCCGTGGGCCGTGTGAGTGCCTAACTGTCTAGCCGTCCGGTGGAGGTGCGTGATAGGCACGACACTCCGCGATACGGACCTCGTGCAGTGCTATGGCTTTGTCCAGCAGCCTGCCGGGATTTTCATCGTACACGATATCGGCGTTGGTGTCCTTGTCGATCATGGCAACCACGTCGCGGATGTGGTCAGCTATGCCACCGGTACCTTCCAGGACCGCTATGAGTTTGCCTTCGTCAAAGGCGATCGCGAACTCGCCGAGAGTACCGGAACGTCCGCCGATGATCAGGACGATGTCGCAGCTGCGGATGGTAGCGACTTCGCGTCCCATCAGGCCACTACCGGTGTAGATGATGCAGTCGTACTCTTCGTAGGGCGAGTTGTAGCGCTCGACATGCTCGGCCAGACTCAGGGCCGGTGACACGCCAATGACCAGGGCCCCAGCGCGACGCGCGGCTACAGCGGCTTCATGAGGCAGTCCCGGGCAGGCTCCGGTCAGCACGACGCAGTTGTGTCCGGCAATCTGATCTCCCAGTTCTGCCGCCTTCGCAAGTACCCTGGGCGACAGGAAGCCTCCGGCCGACCCCATAACTCCTATCTTCGTTGTGGTGCGTCTAAGTTGCATGGTGTCCCTTTCTGCTCCGTGTTGCCGGGTTGTCTATAGGAAAATAAAAAAGAGACGCGATCAGCCGGTCGCTGACTCGCGCCATCTTTTGCGCGGCTTATTTCAGCGTACAATGCAGAGTATCACACCGGATTCTTGCAGTCAACTGCAGGCGCGTCCACCTGTAGCAGGTGCCCTGTTGGCAAGCCGCGAAACCTGTCCTGACACGGCCATCTACTGCAAAAGTGGTGAGACTGTATGTCAGGCTCGTGGGCCGAATTTCTGGAGCGAGTGCTGGGGCAGCGAGTGCTGGTAGTAGGCGAGCTATCGCTTACCCGAATACTGCACGGGAAGCTGACAGTGGATGATACAGACCCGCTGTTGATGCGTCTGGAGGCTACGCGCAGTCATGACCTCCCAGGCGGCGCAGTAGCGGTTGCTCGCGGTCTCATGGCAGTCGGCGCACAGGCGGCTGCATGTGGACTCATCGGTGATGATGGAGCTGGCCGTGTTGTGCTGGAGCAGCTAGCTGCATGCGGTGTGGACACACAGGCGGTAGTGTGTGCCCCAGCTCGCAGAACCGCAGCGCTCAACCGAATCACTACTTCGGTATGCGGGGAACCCGAACACACCATATCCGAGTGGCAACAGGTGGATGAGACACCGATTTCTCCCGATGTGCAAGAACACTTGCATCAGGCCGCAGTGGCTGCCTTGCGCTCTGCTGCGGAGTTGGTTATCGTCAGCGCTCCTGCGGGTCCGTTGCAGTTTCTGATTGATGGGTTGTGCGGTCTCGCCCATGAGCGAGGCCTGGATGTTACGGTACCGCCCGCGCACGCTCAGAGCACGGGGCCTGCACTGCATTCGACCGGTGGCGGTAAGCTCACTTCGCTGGAGGAGCTGCAGTGGTTTGCCGTTCAGCAGCGTGACCGAGGCCGCCGCATGGTGTTCACAAACGGGTGCTTCGATCTGCTGCACGCAGGACATGCGAAATACCTCCAGGCAGCCGCAGAGCTCGGTGACTATCTCGTAGTCGCGCTGAACGACGATGCTTCCGTACGCGCTCTGAAGGGCCCTGGGCGCCCGGTGGTGGATGAGCGCCAGCGGGCGACACTACTGGGTGCACTGGCCTGTGTTAATGCGGTCATACTGTTTTCCACCGAGGATGTGCGGCCCTTGCTGGATGTGCTGCAGCCTGAGGTCTACGTCAAGGGCGGAGACTATACGCTTGACACCATCAACCAGCAAGAGCGACATCTGATCGAGAGTTATGGCGGACAGATCGCGTTACTTCCCGGCGAGGACGGTCTCTCGACAACCGCTCTTATCCGTGCGATTCGCGCTTTGCCCTGACGAACGCCCCCCCTGCTCACTCGCCAGGCGCACTCGCATCCATAGTTCCATAGACGATCACCCAATCGGGCAGACATCTTCGATGCAGTTCACTCCTCTCGCGAACCGCGTTCCGCACTTCTGTTCCATTCCGCGCCCATGTTTGGCACCTCAACTTCGCACCTATCTCGCACCTATCTCGCACCTATCTCGCACCTATCTCGCACCTATCTCGCACCTATCTCGCACCTATCTCGCACCTGTCTCGCACCTGTCTCGCACCTGTGTTCCGCATCTACGTTTCATCCTGTGTCTCACATCTGTGCTTCGCGCTTATGTTCTGCATCTGAGTTATCCACCTTATCGGACGGTTACTATCACAAGTCAGCATCCGGTTTCCATGCTGCCACCACATAGACTGCTCTACTGCTTTGTGGCCATCTCGTATGCGG
>JAAYSP010000231.1 GCA_012518355.1 candidate division WS1 bacterium
CGGCGCGGTGGGCGTGCAGGGCCGCAGAGGGCGGGCGGAAAGCTGCATGACATAGCTATGCGTGACGTACAGACAAACCGAGGCGGAGGGGACAGTCAGCGGAAAAAGGCGCTGCCCAGTATCTCCAGCACCAGATCCCGGTAGGTCATGCCGATGGCGAACGCTTCGTGGGGTACATCAGAGGTCTCAGTCAGCCCCGGCATACTGTTGATCTCGTGTACCCACACTTGCCCCCGGCTGTCCAGGTGCATGTCACAGCGGCTGATGCCGTGTGCCCCGACGGCGCGGTGGGCGTGCAGGGCCGCAGAGGGCGGGCGGAAAGCTGCATGACATAGCTATGCGTGACGTACAGACAAACCGAGGCGGAGGGGACAGTCAGCGGAAAAAAGCGCTGCCCAGTATCTCCAGCACCAGATCGCGGTAGGTCATGCCGGTGGCGAACGCTTCGTGGGGCACATCAGAGGTCTCGGTTAGCCCCGGCATACTGTTGCTCTCGTGTACCCACACTTGCCCACGGCTGTCCAGGTGCATGTCACAGCGGCTGATGCCGTGTGCCCCGACGGCGCGGTGGGCGTGCAGGGCCGACTGCATGGCCTGCTCTGCCGCAGCCTGCGGTATGCGAGCCGGACAGATCAGCTCCGTCATACCTCGAGTGTACTTGGCCTCGTAGTCGTAAAACTCTCTCCTAGGCACGATCTCCAGCACCGGCAGCGAACGCGTCCGCTCACACCAGCCCAAAACACCAACAGTGATCTCAGTTCCATCTATGTATTTCTCAAGCAAACCGCGCCCATACTCCAGTACCGTTGCCTGTGCGGCCTCCAGTGCCTGCTGCTCGCTCCTGCAGATGACCACGCCGAGGCTGGAGCCCTCGCAGGCGGGCTTGGCCACCACCGGTATCCCTAGGCGCTGTATGGCCTGCTGCATCTGTTCGGTGGTCGTATGCGGGCACAGCGGCTCATAGTCAGGCACCTGCAAGCCGTGTGCCTGCAGTACCGTCTGGGTCAGCAGCTTGTCCATCGTCAGAGCGCTGGCCAGCACTCCGCAGCCGGTGTACGGCATCCCGAGCATCTCCAGCACGCCCTGAACTGTGCCGTCCTCGCCTGCGCCACCATGCAAGGCGTCGAACGCCACGTCTACTCCGGCATCGAGCAGTTGCCCCGCCAGATTCGGCTGCGGATCAAGCATCAGCGCATCGAGGTCCTCGGCTTGCAGCACCTCCAGCACTCCGGCACCGGAGCGCAGCGATACCTCACGTTCACCGGACTGACCACCGGCAAGGACTGCTATTCGTTTGTCTCGTGCCAACTGTAGTACATCTGTTACTGTGTCGTGTTGTGTCATAACTGTATCATTCAGCGTTTCTTGAGTGATCGAATTTCAGAAAAAGTGTCCCTATAGTCCGGCCAATGGCCAGGTGACTGGTGAGCATAGCATCACGATCCGAGGCGCTTTTGGCCAACTCCACATGCCCGGCGCCGACTGTTTCGCGGCCCCAGGAGGCGTCCATCTGCACCCACCGGCCCACGAACAGTTCGTTCCATTCATGGTATCCATAGCTGCCGTTGACATACACCAGCCCCACTACAATCCGCACCGGTATGCCTGCAGATTTGGCAAGTGCCGCCAACAGTACGGCATGCTCGCTACAGTCGCCCTCACCGGCCTGCAGTATCTCCAGGGCCGACAGTGGGCGCGGCTCGCTGGACAGCTTGCGCAGGTTCTGATGAACCCAGCGTAGCAGCAGTTGTGCGCAGCGCCAGGCATCACGCTCCTGGCCGATGATGCCTTCCGCCAACCGCTTGATCGCATCACTATCGCTCTGAGTCAGCTCGTTTGGCTCCAGATAGACGGCCAATTCCGGGTCTGTGATGGGTAGCTGCAGGGCCTCGGCAGGCGCTTGCTCAGGCGTGGTGACGATCAGGGCGCTACCGTCAGACTGAGTGAGCACCTGCTGCCTGGAGGTCGTCGGTACCAGTTCAGTCACCGCACCCCCGGCCGCGTTGGCCAGCAGACTGACCTGATCGGCTTTATGGGGGTCAGTAGGTGCCATGCCCACGGCTATGCCGCTGCCGAGTGCAGGGCCCACGATCTCGGCGAGGGCCTCCTGTTCGGTGGAGCGGATCATCTCCATGCCCATCAGCTCCGACAGCCCCTGGCGTATGAGCATCCCATCAGAGTCCAGGCGGCTCTCTACCGCCAGCCCCAACTGCTCCAGGCGAGTCTGCAGCACCGCAAGGCGCCCCTCATTGGTCTCTTCCCATCGGGAGAAGCTGACCAGGTAGCGGTCGAAATGGCCAGAGTACGGGTCGAAGGCACTAAAAGCAGTCTCCCATCCGGGACCTATCTGCCCGGAGGCAGCCGCCAGCATAACAGAGAGCTCAGAGCCGAAATCGTCGGGGACTGCAAGACGGCGCTCGTGGACCCCGTCGGGCTGACTGATGGTGACATGCAGTTCGGTTCGGTCGACGTCCACTGTCGTCTCGGACAGACGCCCCATCAAGTTCTGCCACAGGCGGATGCTGTGGGGGCGCAGCCGAGCATCGTAGTACACCACCTGGCGGCTGTCCATCTCCTGGGGACCGGCTTCGATGCGGAAGTATATCTTGGAGTACTCTTCGATACGCAAGCGAGGGCCAGCAGGGGTGTCATCAGCATGGGCCTGCCAGCGCACATAGCCAGCGCGTCGGCCCATCAGATGCACGGTATACCAGTGCGGCCCACCAAACCTACTCACCAGCGCGGCCACGTCCGGGACGGGCGTGTCAGCCGCGGCAATACCGGCGCACCACACCATCAAGCTCAGCACTCCCAGGGACAGCAGTCTATTCATCATCGTCAGCGGGCGCCTGGTCACCTTCGGTTGAATCCGACTGTGGCAAGACCGGCGGCTGACCACCATCCTCAGACGGGGCCGACGCGTCTGCGCGTTGTCCCGCTTCACCTGCGGAGCGCTCCTCGGCATCTGTGGCTTCGGTTGCATGAGCTTGCTCAGCGGCTACCATCATGCGATGGAACTTACCCACGATTTCCGGATCCAACTCGGTCCCGGCCCGTGATACCACCTCGAGCAGGGCTTCTTGGCTGGACTGTTTGGCACCGGAGGCGCCTTCAGGCCGCTGGATGCGATCGAAAACATCAGCCACAGCTACAATCCGGGCATGTAGGGGGATATCACGGCCCGATAGTCCCTCGGGAAAGCCCTTCCCGTCCCAGCGCTCATGATGGTATTTGACCGTCGGCTGAACAGAGTGCAGAAACGTGATTGGCTCCAGTATGCTCACACCGATAAGGGGGTGCATCCGATAGAAAACTTGTTCGAGCGTCTCACCCTCGCGGGCTTCCAGAGCGTCCTCCTCCACACCTATCTTGCCGATGTCATGGAGGATGCTGCCAAAGCGCAGCATTTCGCGCTCGTGCTCATCCATGCCCAGGGCCTCAGCCAGCCGATCGGCGATCTCGGTTACCCGTTCAGAGTGTCTGTACGTGGCCCCGTCCTTGGCCTCCACGGCGGTAGTCAGTGCCCGTACCGTTTCATAGTAGTTGCGGCGGACATCCTCATACAGTGCAGCGTTTTCGATAGCCACCGCTGCCTGCTCTGCAAATGTGGTCAGCAGTTCGATCTCGCCGGTACTGAAGCGACGTCGGCGTTTGGCATACACCCGGATGACACCACGCCGTCCACTCCTGGTACGCATGGGCACGCTGAGCACTGAGCTCAGGCCCGCAGATTTAGCGGCTTCAGGGTACTGAAACGCCTCTTCATCCTTGACATCCAGTATCTGCACAGATTCGCCTGCCAACGCCCGGCGGTTGAGCTCGCTTGCCATGCCAACCACTCTGCCCTTGCTCCAGTACTCATCGCTGAGCCCAGACATGGCCACAGGAACCAGTTCATCACTCTCTTCGTCCAGCAAGCGTATGACCGAGCCTTTGGCGTTCATGACCACCATGGCGCTCTGGCTGATAAGTTCGAGTACTTCGTTCAGCCGTAGCGTGCTGGTGATGCTGCGGGCCACCTCATACAGCCGATGCGCTTCGGTCGCACGCCTTTTCAGCTCCAACGACATGCGCGCGGCTGATAGCCCCACCACATAGAAGATACACATGCGTACGACCATGTCTGCAGCCGACTGGTACACTCTCTCGTTGGCCTCCCACCTGGCAGGCATCCAGGGGCCACAGAGCAACGCGCTCAGAAGGGAAGTGAAAATCGCACCGTAGTCGCCGAAACGGTATCCGGCATACATGATCGGTAGGTAGTACAGATGCACGGCGATGCTGTCGGTGCCGGCATAGCGTACCAGTACGGTGATACCGGCTACCGCCACAGCCGTTCCCAACAGAGGCCACAGAATTGTCCTCTTCGTTTTCGCACTCAATGCTGGATTCACATTTCCCCGCAGATCGCCGATCTGCCCACCGTCCGGCTAACGGACCTTTTCTCCGGGTTCGACTTCGGCGTCGGTGGTAATCAGTGCCAACGGTTGCGCGTCGCCTGCTGCAAGAATCATACCTTCGGACTTTTGCCCTGCGATGGTCGCCGGTTTGAGGTTGGCTACCACCACCACGGTCTTGCCTAACAGTTGCCGGGGGTTGAACTGCTCGGCCAGCCCAGCCACTACCTGTCTGGGCTCGGCCTCCCCGATGTCGACCTGCAACAGCAACAGCTTATCGGTGCCCGGCACTCGCTCGGCCTGCAGCACCTTGCCTGTGCGCAAGTCAAGTTTTGTGAACTGCTCAAAGGATATCGTGTCCATGTCAGCCTTCTCGGAAGCACCATTTACCGGTGCAGCGGAGCTCTGTTCGGCGTCCTGGCTCTCGGCTTCCATGGACGCCTTCACCCGCTCCAGATCTATACGCGGGAAAATCGGAGCCCCTCGATTGATCTGAATATCCGAGGTTAGCCGTCCCGTTCGCGTATCCGCCCATCGCTGCGGCACCTGTGCGCTCTCCAGGCCCAACTGGTCCCATATCTCTTCTGATACCCTGGGCATGAACGGGTTAATCAAAATGGCGACGATTCGGATGCAGTCCAGTATATCATAAAGCACCGCGTCGAGTTCTACTCTTTTGCCCTGCTTGTGTAGCTTCCAGGGCTCCCGCTCATCTATGTACTTGTTGCAGCGCTTCACTATCTCCCATATGGCTGTGAGCGTGTCACGGAAGTTGACCTGCTCAAGACAGCGCTCGGTGGTCTCGACAGCCGAGTTGATCTCTGCAGTCAGTGCACCACATGCCGGGCCCGGATCCGGCACGCGGCCCTCCATGTAGCGTTCCACCAGTGGAAGGCTGCGGTTGAGTAGATTTCCCAGGTCGTTTGCCAGGTCTGCATTGAAGCGTGATAGCAGGCCGGTGACCGAGAAGCTGCCATCGAGACCGAACGGCACCTCCCGTAGCAGATGGTATCGAAGTGTGTCCACCGCAAAGCTAGTACGTACGCCAGAGTGCTCCACCAGAGCGTCCACGACATCGAAGGGGTCTATGACGTTGTCCTTGGACTTGCTCATCTTCTCGCCACTGTCGTCGTTCCACCAGCCGTGAGCGAAGATGCGTTTTGGTAGCGCCACGTCAAGGGCCATGAGCATGGCGGGCCACAGAGTTGCGTGGAAGCGAGTGAGGATGTCCTTGCCCAGGAGCTGAACATCAGGCGGCCAGATAGATTCGAAGCTGCCCGCATCTTCGGTATAGCCCACCACGGTGAGGTAGTTTGTCAGTGCATCAAGCCACACGTAGATAGACTGCTCGGGGTCGTCCGGCACCGGGATGTCCCAGTCAGTGCGACTTCGGCTGACACACGCGTCCTGCAAGCCAGAGCGGATAAATGCCAGCACTTCGTTGCGTCGGCTCTCGGGGCCAAGGAACTCTTCATGCTCTTCGATGTAGTTGAGCAGCCTGTCGGCATACTTGCTGCTGCGGAAAAAGTAGGCCTGCTCAGACACCTGCTCGGCCGGGCGGCCACAGTCCGGACAGTTGCCATCCTGCAGGTCGCCTTTCAGCAAGTAGGTCTCACACGGGACACAGTACCAGCCGGTGTAGTCGGACAGGTAGATATCATCCTGGGCCAGCAGCCGCTGGAAGACTCGCTGGACCACCGTCACATGTACCTCTTCGGTGGTGCGGATGAAGCGATCGTAACCGATATGTAGCCGTTCCCAGGCGCGCTGGTACTCGGCCACAAGACTGTCGGCGAAATCCTGAGGCGACTTGCCCGCCTGTGCAGCGCCCCGAAGCACCTTTTGGCCATGCTCATCGGTGCCGGTAGCAAAAAGCACCGTCTCGCCGCGGAGCCGATGATAGCGGGCCAGAACGTCGGCGGCGATGGTGGTATAGGCGCTGCCGATGTGTGGTTTGCCGCTCACATAGTATATCGGCGTCGTGATATAGAAGACCTTGCTGTTGACTTCTGATGCACTCATGTATCCTTCGCTGCCTCCCGATCGGGCTGTCCATTCCGGCAGGAATCTCACCGCAGTTTGGGACCGCAGTCAGACTACGCTGACAGTCTACGGCAGTTCTCACGTCAGTTGCGATACGATTTGACACAACCCGGCAATCGGTCGGAGGCTTATCGCCGTCTTCTCCGGCCACGAGATTTCGGGTTGAGCTCGTCCAGTGCAATTGTCACCCGGCTATCATCTCTGAGCTGTACAACTACTTCCTCAGCCAGCACATGCTGCTCCACAACCTGCCCCGGGCCACTTGCAGTGACCACTCTATCACCAATTGCCGGCATCTGTGTACGGATTTCCTGATACATCCTCTGCTCGAAACGCAGACAACACATCAGCCGGTCGCACACTCCGCTGATTTTGCTCGGATTGAGCGACAACCCCTGATCCTTCGCTACCTTGATGCTCACCGGGTCGAAGGCACGCAGGAAGGTCTGGCAGCACAGGGGCCGCCCGCAAGAGCCCAGTCCGCCGAGCATCTTGGCCTCATCGCGTACCCCGATCTGCCGCAGTTCTATGCGCGTCTTGAACGTTCTGGCAAGATCGCGCACCAGATCGCGGAAGTCCACCCGCCCTTCAGCACTGAAAAAGAACACCAGACAGCGGCCTTCGAAGGTGTAGTCGGCATCTATCAGCTTCATCGGCAGCCCATGCTGAGCTATCTTACGCTCGCAGATGCGTAGCGCCTTGCGTTCTTTCTGGCGCAGTCTCTGCTCATGCGCCATGTCTTCTTCAGTAGCCTTGCGCACGATCGGCTTGAGCGGGCCCTCTACTCCTACTGTGGACTGGTCATGGGCCAGCCTGACCACTTCCGCGATGTCCAACCCCTTCTCACTGTCAACCAGTACATGATCGCTAAGCTGCAGCCTGATACCCTGCGTGTCGAAGTAGTAGATCTTGCCTCCGCGGCGAAAAGAGACCCCCACGGCTGCAGGATTTGGCCTGGAGCTGGTAAAGCCACACGCTTGCGGCTCTTCTTCTGCCTGTTTTGCGGGGTCTATGTGTTCTGTCATGCCTACTCTCGTACAGTCACTTTTGTCCGACGCGCCGCTGACCTGGCGGTGGCTGTCTGCTTGCGATCAGCCAGGCGTACCAGGATATCGTTTATGACCTGTAGTAAGGCCTTCAGATCACGCTTGCCAAAGCCCAGGCACAACTGCTGCTCGCGAAACACTATGCGCGGCAAAACAGGTTTTGCCCCCTGGCGGATCTGGCGTCGGTTAGGTACGTACAGCGCTTCCAGCCTGGCGCGCTCGGTCTCGCTGAGCTTCTGGTCAGGGGACAGGCGCATAGTCACCTCACCCCTGGCAGTACTGATCTCCACCACTCCGGCCTTGTCACACTTTAGCTTCATCCGCGCGACTATGGCAAGATTTCGCACCGGTGCGGGCAGTTTTCCGTAGCGATCGCGCATTTCCTTGACCAGCTCGCTCAACTCCCCCTCATCAGTCACGTTGGCCAGTGCCCGATACAGTTCGATGCGCTGGCGTTCGCCAGGCACATAGTGGCTGGGGATGACCATTTCCAGGGGCAAATCTACCACCGCACTGCCCTCGGACGAACGGCCGTTGTCGCCCTTGAGCGTGCTGACTGCGTCAGCCAGCATGCGGCAGTATAGATCGAGACCGACAGCGGATACCTGACCGCTTTGCTCGGCTCCCAGGATATCACCGGCACCACGTATTTCCAAATCCCGCAACGCTATCTTGAAGCCGCTGCCCAGTTCACTGAACTCTTCAACTGCGCGGAGCCTCTCTTCGGCTTCCTCACTCATGCGGTCAGGATATCGGTACAGCAGATAGGCATAAGCCTGGCGGTTGGAACGGCCCACTCGCCCCCGCAACTGATACAGTTGCGACAGCCCGAGTCGGTCCGCATCATCCACTATCAGCGTGTTGGCGTTAGGCACGTCAAGACCGTTTTCGATGATGGTCGTGCACACCAGCACATCAAACTGTTCGCCATAGAACGCCAGCATCACCTGCTCAAGCGCGCCCTCTTCCATCTGACCATGGGCCACAGCCACCCGTGCTTCCGGTACCAGCCTCTGCAGCTTCGATGCGGCATGGCCGATAGACTGGACGCGGTTGTGCACATAGTATACCTGTCCGCCACGGGCCAGCTCGCGACGCACCGCCTCAGCGATCAGGGCGTCATCTTGCTCCCGCACGAAGGTTCGTACTGCACGTCTCCCCTCCGGAGGGTCGTTTATCAGCGATATCTGGCGGATGCCCGACAGCGCCATGTTCAGCGTCCGCGGGATGGGGGTTGCAGTCAGAGTGAGGCAGTCCACTGATGCCTTGAGCTTGCGCAGACGCTCCTTTTGCCTTACCCCAAAGCGTTGCTCTTCGTCTATGATTAGCAGCCCCAGGTCGGCAAACTGCACGTCGCTACCCAGCAACCGGTGAGTGCCGACGACGATATCCACTGCCCCATCGCGCACCCTGTGGAGGATGCGGCGCTGTTCCTGTGGGCTGCGAAAACGGCTGAGCATCTCCACCTCTACCGGATAGCGTGACAGCCGTTCGCGGAAGGTGTTGTAGTGCTGATGGGCAAGTACTGTGGTCGGCACCAAGATGGCCACCTGCTTGCCAGCCAATACGGCCTTGAACGCTGCGCGGATGGCTACCTCAGTCTTGCCGAAACCCACATCGCCACAGATGACCCGGTCAGCAGGTATGGCCGCCTCCATGTCGCGCTTGACATCAGCAATCGCGCGGAGTTGGTCGGGCGTCTCTTCGTACTGAAACGATTCTTCGAGCTCCTTCAGCCACGGGCCATCAGGTCCGAAGGCATAGCCGCCTGCCTGTTCGCGGTCCCGATATAGCTTGAGCAGCTCACGCGCCAGAAGCTGGGTGGAGCGCCTGGCTTTCTTTTTTGTGCTCTGCCAGGAGGTGCTTTTCAGGGCGCTGACGGTTACCTGCCCGCCCTCAGGTCCGATGTACTTCTGAATCCGATCCAGTTGCGTCACCGGTATGTACAGGCGGTCCTCACCTGCATAGGCGACGACCAGATAGTCGCGCTCCATGCCATCTATGGTCTGCTTGGTCAGCCCCTGATAGATGCCGATGCCGTGGTTGATGTGCACCACATAGTCGCCCTCTTCAAGCTCCCGCAGGCTGGTGAGCGAAAAGCCGCGACGGTAGGCGCTGTTTTCAGGGCGATGCAGCTTGCGCCAGCCGTAGATCTCACGCGCAGTGAGTACCACCAGCTTCGCCTCCGGGATGGAAAAGCCGCTGGCCAGATCGGTGGCCACGACGTTGACCGCCCCACATATGAGGTCATCGAGGTCTGCGGCGACTCGCACCTGCTGCAGGCCGCGCGAAGATAGCACCTCCACCGTCTTGTCCACATCCTGGCCGCATACCAGCACACAGTTGCCTTCTGCCTGCCACTCTCTCAGGCCCTCGACTACCAGCTCAAAACGGCCACCGAAGGTCTCTGTCGGAGGTGATGACAGCCTGGCCACAGCTACCTGCGATTCCCAGGGCACTTCCCTCTGCAGCATGTTCAGATACAGTGTGGGACGGGACTTGCGCAGATAGCGTGCCACGAATTCGTCGAAGCTCAGGCAGGCAGTCTGCGGCAATCGCAAGTGGCGGCCTAGCTTTACCCCGCGACGATGCGAATCTTGCACGTCCTCTGTGAACTGCTCGGCAGCAGCCTTCACTCGCACAGGCTCGTCCACTATCAGCGGGCTGTCGGAGGGCAGGTAGTCAAGGAAACTCTCGCGTTCCTGATATAGATAGGGCAGATAGTGCACCAGGCTGGCCGTGGGGTGCAGATTTTCCAGGTCCGCGAAGTCCTGCTCCATGCGCTCCTTCAGATGCTCAGCTTCACGCGCCTTGCCAGCCTCCAGAAGTATGTCCAGCTCACGCCGGTAAGCCTGCTTGACCGGCGACAGGGCCCGCTGCACCGCATCATGGGTCAGCAGCACCTCTCCGGCCGGGCCTATCCCCACCTGCTTGATGCTCTCCACCGAGCGCTGGGTGACCGGGTCGAACAGCCGGATACCATCTATCTCATCGCCCATCAGCTCGATCCGCACAGGGAACTCAAGCGACGGCGGAGAGACATCCACGATTCCGCCGCGCACCGAGTACTGGCCCACATCATCTACGAGATCCACACGCTCATAGCCCAGATCGGCCAGACGGAAAGCGATGCTGTCACGTGGGCACTCTGCACCGAGGCTAAGCTCCACACGGTTGGCCACAAAAGTCGCGCCGGGGATGGTCAGAGTGGTCGCCGCCATGACGCTGCAGACCATTACCAGCGGATCTCCAGCACATAGCCGCTCGAGCACCAGCAGCCGGTCTGCCACCGTCTCGGGATCAGGGGTCACGCCGTCATACAGTGCGGAGGCGGTGGAGGGGAACAGCAGTACCCGCCGGGTCAGTCGGTCACGATTGCTGCCATCAAGCAGACCGGACAGGTCCTGGGCGATCTGCCGCGCGCGCTCTTCGTTGTAGGTGATCACCACGCAGGGGCCTGTCACCTCTTGCAGCCAGGCACCACAAAACGCGGATTTCCCACCGCCACTTAGCCCCTGCAGGCACAAAGCTGTGCTCTCAGCCAGGGCTTCTTTGGCGCGCGAAAATCCTTCGGTCAAGTCCAACAACTCAGACAGAGTCTGAGTGTTTGCTTGTCTCTCAATAGCTTGATCTGTACAGGACATAATCGAACACATCAGGGTCAGGACAATCTGAACAGTCTGATAACTCGTCAGTGAGACTGAGCCGATCAGGGCAAGATGTGCAGCAGAGTTACTGCATACAGCAAGAGCGCTCCCACACGAGCGCTCCAGCACCTATGGCTCCAGCCTCGGAACCCAGCCCACAGGGGATGATGTTGGCCGGGTCAAAACCACTGATCGGTGTGCGCCTTTTGACCGTCTGGCGGATAGGCTCGAAAAGCAGCTCTCCAGCCCCGGCTATTCCGCCGCCGATAAGTATCACGTCCGGGTCGCACACCACTATGATGTTGCACAGAGTGAGGCCGATGTAAAAGCCCACATCGTCCATCACACTGCGACACAGCTCGTCTCCCTGTGCGGCCAGCTCAGCGATCAGTTTTGGGCTGACTCGGTCCTCCTCGCCCGCATACTCGCATAGTGCCGAGCCCGGATACGCCGGTACCCGTGATATCGCACGGTGGACCAGGGCATCCTTGCCGACATAGGCTTCTACACAGCCTTCAGTGCCGCAATTGCATGAGGGCCCGTTGGGGTCCAGGATGATATGGCCGACTTCCCCCATCACCTGGCGCGGGCCGCGATGCACGCGGTTGCCGAGCGCAATTCCTCCCCCGACACCAGTACCCAGGGTCAGCATCACAAGGTTATCGTATGGACGGCCCGCACCATAGCGTAGTTCAGCAAGTGTGGCACAGTAGGCGTCGTTTTGCATCCAGGCGGGCACGCCGAGACGGTCCTGCAGATAGTCCGGCGGCCGCGTACCGTCGAGTGCTCGCAGGTTCGGACAGTCGCATGCCTGACGCTCATCAGCGCTGACGGTGCCGGGCACTCCGATACCTATACCCGCCACCGAACGGAGCTTCAGGCGGGCGATGAGCTGCTCGGCAGTATCAGCCAGTGCTGATAGCAGGGCTTCTCCGTCATCTGTCTGCGGAGTAGGGTGCGATAGTTCCCCGAGCATGACTCCGCCACGATCAATCGCACAGGTAGTGCAGTTCGTGCCGCCGACGTCTATGCCGACAGCGATTTCTGTGGCCGCAGGAGAGATCGTCACCGGATGCTCCTACTGATCTCCGAACGGATCGGTACCGACATCCAGGTCGCCGAACGCGGCTGATGACGCTTCTGGCTGCTGGGCAGGAGGACGTTGGGCTGCCTGAGCGGGCATCGCGCGACCGCCACGACGGCGTTCTGCTTCCTGGCGGCTCTCCAGGAACCGCACGCGTATTGCGTTAATTTCCACCTCGTATCTTCGCTGGCCGTCCTGCCCCTCCCAGGTGCGCGACTGAACACGGCCTTCGATGCCCACCAGCGCACCCTTGTCCAGATACTGGGCCACGGTTTCGGCGACCTTACCGAAGGTGACCACGTTCAGCCAGTCGGTCTCTTGCTCGGTGCTATCAGCGCGTGGCGGACGATTCACTGCAAGCCGAAAAGTGGTCACCGCCACCCCGCTGGGCGTATATCGCATCTCGGGATCGTTTCCCAAACGGCCTACCAGTACCACGGAGTTGATCATGGACGGATCTCACCTTTGCTCGGAATGGTGACCTGCTACAACGTCTCTGCCTGCGTATACAGCACATACAGTATGTCTATGTATGTCTATGCTACGTATCTACACGGTATCTACACGCCTGCAGGCCGCATGCGCATGACGCCTGCGTACATAGCATGTCTGCAGGCCTCTATATCTGCGTGTCTACAGGCATATCTATACGCCTGCGCGACATCAACGCGATACCTGTGTGA
>JAAYSP010000127.1 GCA_012518355.1 candidate division WS1 bacterium
AGCCGATTTGAGGTCGGCAAGAAGGCACGGCTGACTTCCGCAAGCGAGATGCTGATGTCAGAGACCTCGCCCCAGGTCGGATCGTCCTTCGGCGTCAGCGCATAGAAAACGGCGCGATCTATCTCCAGTATGGCATCATGCAGCCGCCCGGCACGCGCTGAAAACAGGATGGGGAAGCCGTCCGGTTGGCTGTAAAACACGCGGATGTTGCTCAGCGCCCCGGAGGCGGGGTCGTTGTCGTCTACCAGAAACACCACACCCTGCCCGGCGTTGACGAACTGGCCGGGCCGAACCAACAGTGCCCGACGACCGAAGGCGATTTCTTTTATGAGCTCATCTGCGCGCCCCTCGGCCCACGGCACCGCGTGATGGTACAGCCCCAGTGACAGCACCGTCGCCAGCAGTCCCAGGTACAGGCCCGGCACCATCAGCCGGATCCTGCTCATGCCCGCAGTGCGCATGGCCAGAAGCTCGCTGTCTGCAGCAAGTCGGTTTGTGCTCAGACCGACGGCCAGCAGCGTGGACACCGGTAGCGCCAGCACCGCCGCGCTCGGCACCTGATAGCCCAGGTAGCGCAGCACCTGCTGCAGTGGTACGCGATAGTCTACCATGACCTCCACGGCCTGAAACAGCATGTGGCCGGTGATCATGACCACGAAGGCCAGCAGACCACCAAAAAACGGCCATGCCATTTCTCGGAGCAGGTAGCGGTCAGCGATTCTCATGAGTGTGAACAGGTCCGATGCGGTGACAGATGTGGACGGTCGCCCGCACACAGTTTCGTCTGAGCGGCCGGTAACACCTGCCAAATCATGCGGTTGCGATGGCTGAGGTTGCGTGTCGGAGAAAGAGATGGGGACGCAGGCACGTATCGCAAACCCGCCTACATGGCCCACCATATGCGCGTGCGACTGCCGCCCCAGACTCTGTTTGCCATTGGGCAGCAGCAACACTGCTCATGGCCCTACCCATCTCTGTGAGCGTGCAATGGAGCCGCCGGGTTCAGTCCCGCATGTGCGACTTGGCCTTGGCCATAGCAGTGCACTTGCCGGGCTCCCGCTCAGTTCACTCTTGACCGCCCCGTCTCTGTGTGCTATGCTGGCGGCACTGCTGGAGGAGCTACGATATGTCATATACAACTGCCTGTCACGTCGATATGGAGTCGCGGGTGCTGCGCGCCAGGCGCGCCTAGTACAACCTGCGTCGTGACAAGTAAGGCATGTTTGCACACCGATGCCGCCCGCTCTCAGGGGGGCATTTTTCATTTTGGGAGCATGAAAATGATAGACAACGCACAGAAAAGCATCGCTATTCTCGGCGCCTCCGGCTACGGCGGCGTGGAATTCCTGCGGCTGGCAGCGGCCCATCCGCACCTGAAAGTCACCTACTGCGCGGGCCACACCTCCGCTGGCGAAAAGCTCGGCAGTCTGTACCCACACTTGCCGGCCCCGCTGGCTGACATCGTGCTAGGCGACATGGATGTGGAGAAGGCGGCACAACTGGCCGATATACTTGTCTTCTGCCTGCCGCACACGGCCGCCATGGACATGATGGTGGCAGGCTACAAGATGGGCAAGACTGTAGTGGACTTTTCCGCCGACTTCCGGCTCAAAAACGTGGAGGACTACGAAAGCTACTACCAGGTGACGCATACTCAGCCCGAGTACGTTCAGACTGCAGTGTATGGTCTGCCGGAGCTGCATCGCGACGAGATCCATGGCTCGCGTTTCATCGCGGTACCGGGCTGCTACCCCACCTCGGTCATACTGGCCCTGGCACCGGCGGTCGCAGCCGGGCTCATCGCCACCGACAACATCATCGCAGACAGCAAATCCGGGGTATCAGGGGCAGGTCGCAAAGCCGCTCTGGGCACACACTTTTCCGAGCTGACCGAATCGTTTACCGCATACGCCATCGCGAAACACCGCCACACGCCTGAGATGGACCAGGAACTGGGCACGGTGATGCAGGCAGGCGCCGCTCCTGTACAGGTGACTTTCGTGCCGCATCTGGTACCTCAGATCCGCGGCATCCTCAGCACCTGCTACGCCACTCTCACCAAGTCGGCCACGGTGGAGCAGATCCACAGTATCTACGCCGACTTCTACGCAGATGAGCCGTTCGTACGCCTGCTCGAACCGGGGCAAATCCCGGCCACCAAGCATGTCACCGGCACCAACCGCTGCGACATAGGCATCGCCATGGACCAGCGCGCAGGGCGTCTCATCGCGGTGTCGGCGGTGGACAACCTGATAAAAGGACTGTCTGGCGCGGCGCTGCAGTGCATAAACCTGGCCTGCGGCTGGGACGAGACCACCGCACTGCCCGTCGTCGCACAGTGGCCCTAGCGCGGTACAGTCAGCGCGGTACAGTCAGCGCGGTACGGTCAGCGCGGTACAGTCAGCGCGGTACGGTCAGCGCGGTACGGTCAGTGTAGTACAGTCGGCACGATGCAGTCAGCGCAGTGCGGTTGGCTTGGCCGCAGTAGCGCAGGTGTAGCACGGTTAGTGTGGTGCAGTCTGTGTAGGCGTCGCACGTCATAGCGGGCGTAGCGCAGTGGGCATATACGTAGTACGCGCGTATCCATATCTGGTTGGCAGGAGGCTTTCACTGTGGCAAAGCAGGTGCAGATAGAGGAGATAGGCGGAGGAGTACTGGCTGCCGAGGGCTTCGTAGCCGCGGCGATGGCAAGCGGCATCAAGCCACCCCCGGCGCTCGACCTGGTGATGATCCACTCCCAGCATCCGGCAGTGGCGGCCGCAACGGTCACGCAAAACCAGTTCCGCGCCGCTCCCACGTATGTGACTCAGGAAGCGGTGGCCGACGGCAAAGCGCGCACCATCATCTGCAACTCGGGCAACGCAAATGCGGCTACCGGGCGGCAGGGCATGGCAGATGCGCGCAAGATGGCGGAGCTGGCCGCAGATGCCACCGGCGTAGAGGCCTCGGAAGTGGTCGTGTGCTCCACCGGTCATATCGGTGACCTGATGCCTATGGACACGGTGTCCGCGGGCATCGCACAACTGGGCGGGCAGCTCTCCCGAAAGGACCCCGAGCGCATCGCGCGGGGCATCATGACCACTGACACCGTGCCCAAGCAGTGCGCAGTCCAGTTCGAGCTGAGCGGCAAGACCGTCCATCTCGGCGGCATAACTAAGGGCGCGGGTATGATTTGCCCGAACATGGCTACCATGCTATGCTTCATCACCACCGATGCAGCCATCGAGGCCAAACCGCTGCAGGCGGCCCTGTCGTGGTGCGTGGACCGCTCCTTCAACTGCATCAGCGTAGACGGCGACATGAGTACGAACGACACGGTGGCGGTGCTGGCAAACGGTGTGGCAGGAAACCGGCTCATCGAGGACTCTACTTCACCGAACGCGACGGTGTTTCGTGCTGCTCTGCTGTATGTGACCCAGAACCTGGCGCGTCAGATCGCCGCCGATGGCGAAGAGGCCACCAGGCTAGTCACGGTCAAGATCCGTGGTGCAGCCAACTATCAGGAGGCACGCACCGCCGGGCGCGCAGTGACCAACTACAACCTGCTCAAATGCGCGGTGTATGGCGGTGACTTCAACTGGGGCCGTGTCGCGGCGGCGATAGGTGCGAGCCAGGTGCCGTTCGATCCGGAGAAAATCAGCCTCACCGTCTGCGGGATCCCTGTATTTGCCGACGGTCAGGTGCAGCCTTTTGACCTCGCCGAGGGACGTCGACGCATGGAGCAAAAGGACATCGAGATACTCATAGACCTGAAGCGAGGCGACGAGGAGCTCACTTTCTGGACCTGTGACCTCACTCCAGGCTATGTGACTTACAACGCCGAGTACGACGCATCGGCTCTGTCAGGCGCCGAAGATAGCGACTGACTGCTTGAAGCTCTATACTATAGTCCATATGTAGCCTATCTGTAGCCTGGATGGGTGAGTATGTAGTCAGCTAGCCATAGTTCAGAGCTAGAGCAGAGAAAGCAGAAAAAGGTGAATCATGATGGATGATTGCAGCTCCGGGCCGCTTCCCAACGGCCGGGTGAGCACACTTATCGAGGCGCTGCCATACATGCGCCAGTGGTCCGGCAAGACTATGGTAGTCAAGTACGGCGGGGCGGCCATGACCAATCCTCAGTTGCAGCACAGTGTGATGAAAGACCTGGTGTTGCTGCACTATCTGGGTGTGCGCATAGTCCTCGTGCATGGCGGGGGGCCTCGCATCAGCGACATGATGGAGCGACTCGGCCATCAGCCGCAGTTCATAAACGGTTTGCGGGTAACTGATCGGGCCACCATGGACATCGTGCAGATGGTGCTGGTCGGCTCCATCGGCCAGGATCTGGTATCCCTGATCAATTCCGAGGGCGGCAAGGCCGTTGGCGTCTCCGGCAAGGACGCCGGCCTGATCGTCGCCGACCGCAAGCAGTCGCCTGATGGAGACCTGGGCTTTGTGGGCGAGGTAAACCATATCGAGACCCACCTGATAGATACCCTGAACGAAGCCGGATACATGGTAGTGCTGACCCCTCTTGGCACCGACAAGGCGGGCAACAGCTACAACATCAACGCCGATACTGTCGCCTGTGCTGTAGCGGAGGCGCTCCAGGCCGAAAAGCTGATCATACTCAGTGATGTCCCCGGTGTGCTGCGCGATGTCGAAGACGAATCTAGCCTCATCAGCGTACTCACAACCGAGGATGTCAGACGACTGGTCGCTGCCAACGCAATCGCTGGCGGCATGATCCCGAAGGTAGAGGCTGCCATGAAGGCAGTGCTCAACGGCGTCCGGCGCGTCCATCTCATAGACGGTCGCCGCGAGCACTCTCTACTGCTAGAGCTGTTCACCGAGCAAGGTATCGGTACCATGATCACCGTCGAAGGAGATTTCGCTGATGAGTAACCAGGAAGCTGCCGAACTGACCGACCAATTCCTGATGCATACCTACGCGCAACTGCCCGTAGCCTTCGTACGGGGCCGTGGCAGTCTCCTGTGGGATGCAGATGGCAAGGAGTATCTGGATTTCGTCGCAGGCATATCTGTTCTGGGCACCGGCCACTGTCACCCTCGTGTCACCGCCGCCATATGTGAGCAAGCTCAGACACTTATGCACACATCCAACCTGTACCACATACCGCAGCAGGGCCGTCTGGCCCAGAAGTTGGTGGAGATCTCCTGTACTGACCGTGCATTCTTTTGCAACAGCGGTGCTGAGGCCAACGAAGCAGCCATAAAACTGGCGCGCAAATGGGCCGGGAAACACCGAGAGCCCGACTGTCGCGATATCATCACCGCCGAAAAGAGCTTTCATGGCCGCTCCCTGGCGACCGTCACAGCTACCGGCCAGAAGAAGTATCAGCAGGCATTTGCACCGCTTCCCGGCGGCTTCAAGTACGTGCCCTTCGGTGACTTGCAAGCCCTTCAGGCCGCAGTGGACGAACGCACCTGTGCCGTCATGCTCGAGCCGATACAGGCCGAGGGCGGCATAAACGTGCCTGAGCCGGGCTATCTGCCTGCAGTGCGTGACCTGTGCGACAGCCACGGCATCCTGCTGATCCTCGACGAGGTGCAGACTGGCATGGGGCGCACCGGACGCTGGTTTGGCTACATGGAAGAGGGCGCAGTGCCTGACATCATCACACTGGCCAAGGCCCTGGGCGGCGGCTTCCCCATCGGCGCCTGCCTGGCAAAAGGAACAGCGGCCGAAGCCTTCGAACCCGGTGATCATGCCTCCACTTTCGGCGGCAATCATCTTGCCTGTGCCACTGCTCTTGCCGCCATCGAGGCGATAGAGCGTGAAAGCATGGTGCAAAACGCCGCCCAGATGGAACTATACTTCCGGCAGCGCGTAGCCGAATTGCAGGCCGACTATCGATTCCTGGGAGGCGTGCGAGGACGTGGCTTGCTACTGGGGCTCGAACTACGAGGGCTCGATGGTCGCAAACTCCAGGTCGCCTGCCTGTCCGAGGGGCTGATCATAAACGCTCTGAGCGAAGATCTGCTGCGGATAGCGCCGGCGCTGAACATCTGCAAAGCGGAGATAGATGAGGGGCTCGATATCATCATCAGAGCTGCCCTGCAAGTGTCCGGCGACTGACTTGTAGCATCTGTCGCTTCTGCATGCCTGTCAGCCATGCGTGCTTCTGGTTGATTTTACTGCAATCCTGATGTAACCTGTGTGCGAGGCTGGTGCACTGATGCAGCTGTATTCAGCCCTCACTATTGACTTGCCCAAATAGCTCTTGTATAGTGTGTGTCCTTGGAGGACGAATGATGCGCAAAATAGATTATGAGCGACTGGCGCAGTTCGATGCTACTGCGCTGCGCGAGTTCGACGAAAGCATGGAAGAGCTTGTCCGCCGCGAAGCCGAAGCCAAGAAGGCTGAGGAGACCCGTAAGGCGAAAAAGCGCCGCAGACGGAGTCAGTCGCGGTAGGTCAAATTCGGTGGCGGGGTAGCTCAGAGGTCAGAGCGCGCGGTTCATACCCGCGTCGTCGGGGGTTCAAATCCCTCCCCCGCTACCAGACTACACTCACTGACCAATCCCCTGCCTGCATAAGCGACGGGTGATCACCCGTCGTTCGTAGTGTCACAGCTACTGTGCGGGCGTACATGCGAAGGGCCGGTGCGATGAGTCACATATCTAACGACGACATCCGGTGGCTCTTGCAACTGCTCGAGCAAGAAGACCTCGCCGAGATTGAGGTTGAAAGCGGCGATGGCGGCGTTTTGCTAAAAGCCGCAGCCACTGTTCAGCTGTCTGCGCAGCCCCCGGTTTCTGACGAAAGAGCGCCGTCTGCAGCCGCTGACGGTCCTCTGCCAGACCATATACACCCACTGCTGGCGCCTATCGCCGGCACCTTTTTCCGTGCGCCCTCACCTGACGCCAAACCGTTCGTCGAAGTCGGTGACATCGTCAGTGTCGGCGACGCCGTCGGGCTGGTCGAAGCCATGAAGCTGTATCATGATGTCACCAGCCCTCTCAGAGGTCGCATCGCCCAGATACTGGTGGAAAACCAAAGCCAGGTGGAAGCCGAGCAGCCGCTGATGCTGATAGACCGTCGTGGCTAGTACGCTTTTGCATCGAGCCCGCTACATAGTCACTGCTTCACCTGTCTAGCCGGAAGTCTGAAGCCGTGTATCCGCCACGTCATCCTACACCCCGGGGCGAGCATGTGAGCATGACGCGCCCACTGCGGTGCGCAGTATCATCGGAGGTGATCAGTTCGTGTCCAACTTGCAGCCAATTCGTGTCGGTATCCTCGGTTTCGGTGTAGTAGGCACCGGCCTGTATCAGGTGCTGACGGAAAACTCAGACAGTATCATCCAGCGTGTCGGCCGCCCGGTCACGGTCAAACGTATCGCCGATGTGGACTGGGACCGGTCCCGTGACGTGACAGTCCCCGACGAGCTGAAGACTACCGATGCCTACGAGATCATAAACGATCCCGAGATCAACATAGTCGCCGAGACTATCGGCGGCCTCGAGCCGGCCATGAAGTTCGTCATGGACGCGATAGCTGCCGGTAAATCGGTGGTCACCTCCAACAAGGAGATGATCGCCCGTCACGGCCACGATATCCTCGCAGCCGCTGCGGCCAACTCTGTAGACGTCCAGTTCGAGGGCGCAGTGGGTGGAGTGGTCCCCATCATCCGCACGCTCAAGGAAAGCCTCGATGCCGACCACATATACGAAATCATGGGCATCGTCAACGGTACCACTAACTATATCCTGACCGAGATGTCGCGCGAGGGCCTCGACTTCCAGGTGGCGCTGGGCCAGGCACAACAGCTTGGCTACGCAGAAGCCGACCCGACCGATGACGTGGAGGGCATAGATGCGGCAAACAAGCTCGCCATACTGTCTGCCATCGCCTTCGGCCGCCGCGTTGATGTAGACCAGATATACCGTGAGGGTATCTCGCAACTGTTGCCCGAAGATATCGCCTACGCCCACCGCATGGGCTATGTCGTCAAGCTGCTGGCCATCGCACGACGCCGTGATGATGACTCCGTAGAAACGCACGTACATCCTGTGCTGCTGTCCCAAAAGCATCCTCTGGCATCTGTGAGCGGCCCGTTCAACGCCATCTTCGTGCGCGGACGGGCATGCGACGAGGTGATGCTGTACGGTCGCGGTGCCGGATCGCTGCCAACCGGCTCCGCAGTCGCCGGTGATGTGATAGACAGCGCCCGCAACCTCACGAAAAACGCTGCCGGGCGCGTACCGTGCGTATGTGCCGGTCAGGCCGAAATAGTGCCGATGGGTGAGGTCAGCTCACGGGTCTATGTCCGCATGAAGGTGAAGGATCAGCCCGGAGTCATGGGCGCCATCTCCACCATCTTCGGCTCCCAGTCCATCAGCATCGCCTGCGTCATGCAGGAAGACACCGACGGTCAGACCGCCGACATCGTATGGATCATGCACGAGTGTGGCGAAGACCAACTGACCGGCGCTCTAGCTGCCATACAGGCTCTGCCTATAGTAGAGGCGATACCTGCCCGCATCCGCGTCGAGGGTTGAGCCTGCACCATACACCATATAGTGAGTGTCTGAGTAGATATCTGATAGCATCAATCTATAGTATCTGCCTTGTATCTGCACTATTCGAGGTAAGTTAGCGTGAGCAACTCATCTGCATCACCATGCAACTCTGCCGCAATTGTCCGGCCGTGGCCCGGCCTGATCGAGGCCTACCGTGACCTGCTGCCGGTGACCGAAGCCACCCCGCGTATCACCCTGCTGGAGGGCAACACACCGCTGGTGCCCAGCCGTCACATCGGGCCATCGCTGGGCGGCAAGGTGGATCTGTACTTCAAGTTCGAAGGCCTCAATCCGACCGGTTCCTTCAAGGACCGCGGCATGACTATGGCGGTCTCAAAAGCCGTCGAGCGCGGCGTGCAGCATACCATGTGCGCTTCTACCGGCAACACCTCCGCATCCGCAGCCGCGTACTCCGCCCGCGCCGGGATACAGGCTGTAGTGCTGATACCGGAGGGCAAGATAGCGTTCGGCAAGCTGTCCCAGGCGCTCATCCACGGCGCTCGCACCATCCAGGTCGAGGGCAACTTCGACCAGTGCCTGGCGATCGTGCGCGAGATCACCGACCGCTATCCTATCGAGCTCCTCAACAGCCTCAACCCGATGCGCATGGAGGGCCAGAAGACCGCCGCTTTCGAGGTATGTGACCAGCTGGGCCGCCCACCTGATATCCATATCCTGCCTGTGGGCAACGCCGGAAACATCACCGCCACCTGGTGGGGCTATCTACAGTACCGAGAGACCGGCAGGATAGCCGACCTGCCGCGCATGATCGGCTTCCAGGCCGCCGGTGCAGCACCGCTGGTGCACGGAGCACCAGTCGCTCAGCCCGAGACAGTCGCCACAGCCATCCGCATCGGCGATCCGGCACGCTGGAACGACGCCATGACGGCCATGACCGACAGCGGTGGACTGGTAGACGCGGTGACCGACGAGGAAATCCTGCAGGCCTATCAGCTTCTGGCCACTCGCGAGGGTGTCTTCGTCGAACCTGCCTCGGCTGCCCCGGTGGCAGGACTTCTCAAACTGGCAGCCGCCGACTACTTCCGCGACGGGCCGCAGACCGTGGTATGCACCGTGACCGGGCACGGCCTGAAGGATCCTGACGTTGCAGTAGGCTTGCTGCAACAGCCAGAACGCATCCCTCCACAGACTGACGCACTGGCACGGCTGCTACAACTGTAGACGCGGGAGATCTAGACGTAGAGATACCGGATACAGACTGGAACAGACCTATGAGCGAGCGTCCCGAACAGGCCATCCTGGCCACCGACTTGCCCGGTGCCATCAAGCGCAGCCAGGGCAAGGTGCGTGATATCTACGAGTACGAAGACGGCGTGCTGCTGATAGCTACCGACCGCGTCTCCGCCTTCGATGTGGTCCTGCTAAACGGTATCCCCGAAAAGGGGAAGATACTCACACAGCTATCGCTTTTCTGGTTCGATCGGCTGACCGGTCTCGTGCCAAACCATCTCATCAGCGCCGAGGTGGAGGACTTCCCTGGGGCGGTCGCTGACTATGCTGACATCCTGTCCGGGCGCACCATGTGGGTGCACAAGGCTGACGTGCTGCCTATCGAGTGTGTCGCGCGTGGCTACCTGACCGGTTCAGCGTGGAAGGAGTACCAGGCTACCGGAGAGGTCTGCGGGCACGTGCTGCCACCGGATATGGTCGACTCCCAGCGGCTACCTGAGCCGATCTTCACGCCTGCCACGAAAGCCGAGACAGGCCATGATGAAAACATAGACCGCGAAACCTGTGCCCGGATCGTGGGTAGAGAGACTGCCGAGCAACTCGAGGCGCTTACTCTGCAGCTCTATCAGGCCGCCGCCGACTATGTAGCAGACCGCGGGCTGATCCTCTGCGACACCAAGTTTGAGTTCGGCATGATAGACGGCACCCTCACGCTCGTGGATGAGGCGCTCACGCCTGACTCCTCGCGCTACTGGGATGCCGAAAAGTACGTGCCCGGCCGTCCGCAGGAGTCGCTCGATAAGCAATTCGTACGCAACTATCTGGAGGGGCTGGAGTGGGACAAGACGCCCCCCGGACCGCAACTGCCCGGTGAAGTCATCGCCGAGACTCGCCGTATCTACCGCACTATATACCGGCGTATCACCGGCACCGACCTGGACTGACCCACAGCTAACCGTAGCCGAGCACGCTGTCAGTCGGCAGTTCGCATGATGCGCGGGCGGACCGATGTGCCCGCATGATATCGTCATCTGCATGACACCGAAGCAGCTATACACGAAATGCCCGTATCCCGATCAGGTACGACACCGAGTCGGGCCGTGGCGAGACTTCGAGGCACGTGAACTTATCAGGACATACGCGGCAGGATAGTTGCACTGGCCAGTGTGGTAGACAGTATAGCGGACCTGATCAGACACGGGTGCACGAAAAGGCCTGTGCCTGGCATGGTGCCAGTGGCTTTCCCGCACTGTACGTCAAAACATGAGCACAGATGTACCGTCCCTCTGTACGGGGTGGTGAAATACAGTCACATGGGCTGCCATGCAGAAGTGGCCGCCCCACTACTATGCCGATGGCAGACGGTGTCGCCCGCATAACCGAGCTTTTTCGCCGCGCACTGGCCGACTATGACATGCTGGCAGGCGTCGGGCGGCTGCTGGTGGCCGTCTCCGGTGGGCAGGACTCGCTGGCGATGCTGCAGATGCTATGCGAGCTGCCTCCCCGGCAGCGGCCGCAACTGGTGGTGGCGCACTTCAACCACCACATGCGCCCCGAAGCCGACGCTGATCAGCAATTCGTTTGTGACACTGCGGCGGCGCTGGGCTGCGAGTATGTCACAGGTGGCGAAGCTGTGGTCGCGTATGCCGAGCAGCACGGTCTGAACCTGGAGGTCGCCGGTCACCGTCTACGACATGAGTTTTTTCGTCAGCAGGCTGATGCCACCCACTGCGACCGCATCGCGCTGGGCCACACCGCCACTGATGTCGCCGAGTCGCTGTTGATGAACCTGCTGCGCGGGGCCGGTATCGAAGGGCTGGCGTCGATCGCTCCGACGCGCGAACGCCTCATCCGCCCGCTGATATACCTGACTCGTGAGCAGACTGAGCGCTTCTGCCAGGCGCGCGGGCTGCAATTTCGCACCGACTCGACAAATCTGGACGCTGACAGGCATCATCGCAACCATATCCGCCATCATCTGATGCCGCTTCTGGAGCGCGACTACGGCCCCGGAGTCGAGCAGGCACTGCTAAGAGCGGCACTGGCCGTGCGCGATGAGCTGCAGTGGACTGAGGAGCACGTCTGCCAGGCTCTCGAGAGCTGCCAGAAGCCGTCTGATAGCGGGCTATGCCTTAGCGTCGAAGCCGCCGCTGCACTACCGGCTGGCCTGCTGCATCGAGTGCTGCGCAAAGCTCTCAGCAATTCCGGGGCAAAAGTCCGCACACTGCGGTGGGAACACTGGCAGTCCATGGCGAACCTCATAGTAGGGCAAAGCGGTAGTGGTCAGGTAGACCTGCCCGATGACTGGACGGCGCGCAGGGAGTACGATAGATTTCTGGTGGAGCCTACGCGCCCGATGCCACGATGCCCTCTATGGCATGAGAGTATACGACTGGCAATCCCCGGGGAGACGAAACTTCCTGACGGGCGTTGTGTTACTATAGAGAGACACAGCGGCACACCGGACTGCTTCCCGCGGTCCGATGAGCTGTGTGCGGTTATGGACGCCGACGCAGCGGGCATCGAACTGTACCTGCGGCAGATAAAACCCGGCGACAGACTGGTGCCGCTGGGCATGAATGGCAGCAAAAAAGTCAGCGATCTGCTGACAGATGAAAAGGTCCCGGTCCACCGTCGCTCGCTTACTCTTGCGCTGGTGGGCGCAGACGACCGGCTGCTGTGGTTGGTCGGTCACCGGCTAAGCCAACTGGTAGCCATCGGGCCGAGTACCACAAAGCACTACCGGGTGCATCTGACGGAGCCCGAAGTGGGGCCTGCAATCGAGGCCGCGCCTGATAGCCAGGCGCGGTTCAAGCCCGCGAGAAAGTCGGAACGCAATACCGAACGTGAGACTGATTGCAGCTCTGAGTGAACGCCCGGATAATCGAGGATAATCGTGATGAGACAGAGTCCCGTTGTACTTTTACTGGTGATGCTGGCGGCGGCATACGCCTTCTATATGGTGCCTCAGCTCTCGCAGCAGGCTAACACCCGCTACACCTATGAACACTATTCAGACTTCTACCGCGATTTCACTGGCGGTCGAGTCGCCGAGGTCACACTGGTAAGAGGCGAGCGCGCCGAGGGCAAGTTTGTCGAGGGTGCCAGGCCCCCGTATCAGGTCTTCACCGTCGCCATACCGGCCGACGAGGGTCTGGCCATGAAGTTGGTCGAAGTCGCTCCTGACGATACGAAGGTTGCGACCTCCTCTGGCGGCTGGTCAGACAAGATCATGATGGCCCTGTTCAACCTGGTGCCCTTCCTGCTTATCATCTTCATCTTCTACTTCTTCCTGATGCGCCAGATGCGCGCCAACGGCAGCCAGGCGATGTCATTTGGCCGCAGCCAGGCCAAGATGATGTCCGACAGCTTCCCGAGAGTCACCTTCAACGACGTCGCTGGCATGGAGGAGGTCAAAGAGGAGCTCCAGGAAGTGGTCTCGTTTCTGCGAGCGCCTGAGAAATTCCGGGGGCTGGGGGCCAAGATACCCAGAGGCGTGCTCCTGGTCGGGCCACCCGGATGTGGCAAGACCCTGCTGGCACGCGCCGTAGCCGGTGAGGCCGGGGTGGACTTCTTCTATATGTCCGGCTCCGATTTTGTCGAGATGTTCGTCGGCGTAGGCGCCTCACGTGTGCGCGACCTGTTCAACCAGGCCAAGCAGAGTGACAACGCCATCATCTTCATAGATGAGCTCGATGCGGTCGGGCGACTGCGTGGCGCAGGGCTCGGAGGCGGTCATGATGAGCGCGAGCAGACCCTGAACGCTCTGCTGGTGGAGATGGATGGCTTCGACCCCAACGACAATATCATCCTGCTGGCGGCCACAAACCGTCCTGACGTACTGGACCCGGCGCTGCTACGTCCCGGGCGGTTCGATCGCCAAATCGTCGTGCCCAACCCCGATGTCGGCGAGCGGGAGGCTATCCTGCGCGTGTACACCAAAGACAAGCCGGTGGCAGATGACGTGGACATATCCACACTGGCGCGTCGCACTCCCGGATTTTCCGGTGCCGACATAGAAAACCTGGTCAACGAAGCGGCTCTGTTGGCCGCCCGCCGTGACAAGCGCAGCGTAGACATGACGGAATTTGACGAAGCCATCGAGCGCGTCATCGCCGGCCCACAACGCAAAAGCCGCGTCATACGCGAGGAAGAGCGCCGTGTACTGGCCTATCACGAGGCCGGTCACGCGCTGGTCGGCAGTATGCTGCCGGATTTCGACATCACCTACAAGGTCACTATCCTGCCACGCGGCCAGAGTCTGGGCTACACCATCAGCCTGCCCGAAGATGACCGCTACCTGATGAGCCGAAGTGAGATGCTCGATCGCATGGTGCAGGCGCTCGGAGGCCGTGCCGCTGAGCAGTTGGTTTTCGATGACGTAACCACTGGTGCGGCAAACGATCTGGAGCGCGTCTCGCAGATGGCGCGCGCCATGGTCACCGAGTATGGCATGAGTGAGGAGCTGGGGCCCATAACGTACGGCAAAAAGCATGGCCCTGTTTTCCTGGCCCGCGATCTGGCAGAGGAGCGCAACTATTCCGAGGACGTCGCCCAGCGCATAGACGCCGAGGTGCGCCGTATCGTCGAGGAATCGTTCGATCGCGCCCGCCAAATACTCACCGACGAGAGAGAGACTCTCGACAAGCTGGTGGAGGTCCTCCTGGAGCGCGAGACGCTAAATCAGGAGGAAGTCGAGGCCATCATCGAGACAGGTGAGCTTCCGCCCGACAGCGACCCACCTGCGGGAAGTGAACCAGCCACTGACAAGCCCAAAGCTGTCAGGTCGACAGAGCGTCCGGTCGCCGAACCTGTGGCACCGCGATTGCCCGAAGCCCAGACGCCATAAGTGCACCCGATAGCGGGACGCGGAAAATGAGAAGCAGACATGAGCTGCTATGTGGGCTGGGTGCTCGCCTCGGAAATCCGGCTTGTCAGCTGGCTGCGATTTCTTCACTGGCAGCCACGCCCGCTACGCTGCCATAAGTACACCTGGCAACGGCGCACAGAAGACGAGAGGCAGACATGATTTGCTATCTGGGGCCGGGAGACAAACAGGGAGAACCTGTCCGGCAACTGCTGGAGCCCACATCCGAACTGGCAGCTACACACGCTATGAGGCCATAAGTGCACCGGCAGAGGGGTACGGAAGAAGAGAAGCAGACATGGTTTGCTATCTGGGTCTGGGGGCCAACCTGGGCGAGCCTGCCCGACAGTTGGCGGCAGCGATTTCCGCGCTGGCGGCCACACCCGGCCTGCTGCTGCATCGCCTCTCTTCGGTATACCGCACCGCTCCGGTGGGGCTAACCGACCAGCCTGACTTTCTGAACATGGTCATCGCGGTCCGTACTGACATGGCTCCGGAGGTGCTTCTGAAGATCACTACGGCTGTCGAAGAGCAACTGGGGCGGGTACGTACCGTCGCAGACGGCCCTCGCACTATAGATGTGGACATCCTGCTGTGCGGTGAGACAGTCTGTCAGCGGCCCAAACTGACCATACCCCATCCGCGTATGCACCGGCGTCAGTTCGTGCTGGTACCGCTGTGCGAGATAGCTCCGAAGCTCATCCTGCCCGATGGCACGCCAGTTGCAGCGCTTAGTTGCCCCCGCGATGCCGGAGTGGTACGACTGGGGCCACTGGCTTCTCTGGTGCACAAATCACAATGCAGTCCTGAGGGATCCTGCGATGCTCGGTAGTATGCTGGGCATAGACCATCGCGTGACTTTTTTCCAGGAGCTATCCACTCTCGTCGGCTCAGGCGTCAGCCTGGGCGAGGCGCTCAGCATCCTGCAGACGCGTCCGGCCGGTCCTGAGCTGCGTCTGGCCATCACCGATGCCGCAAAGCGTGTGTCGCATGGGCAGAGGCTGTCAGATATCATGGCCGACCATCCGAAGGTGTTTTCCAGCCTCAATCGCGCCATGGTGCTTGCCGGAGAGCAGAGCGGGCGCCTCGACGAAGTGCTCGAGGAGGTAGCTGACTACCTGGAGAGAGAGCAGGAGCTGCGCCGGATGATCTCGCGCGAAACCTTCTATCCGAAGATACTGGTGGCCGCAGCTATCCTGATCCCGCTGAGTGCCCGCACCTTCATCGCCGCCTTCAGCGAGGGCACCGGTGCGGCGGTCACAGCAGCACTACATACTCTCGGGGGCTACCTGGCACTCACAGTGGGTCTGCTTGCGCTCTGGTTTGCCTACTCACGATACCGTGGCACCAGCCAGGGCCGTATCAGCGTAGACCGGGCCAAACTCAGCATACCGCTACTCGGAACGGTCATCTCCCAGCTAGCCTGGGCCAAGATCTGCCGCGCCATAGCTGCTCTGTACAAGTCTGGAGTGAGCAGTGCCGAGGCGATCGAGTTAGCCGGCCCTGCCAGCGGCAATCACGCTCTCGAACTGACCCTGCGGCGAGCCGCTCCTCAGGTGCGCAAGGGCCTACCGCTATCTGAGGCGCTCACCGCCACCGGTCACGTGCCCGACCTACCGCTGCGGATGCTCGCCACCGGCGAGCAGACTGGCGACATAGATACCTCTCTGGAAAAGGTAGCTGAGTACTTCGAAGCCCAGTCACGCACCTCGATACACCGCATGGCGCTTTTGATTGTCCCGCTAGCAACGGTTATAATGGGTATCGTCGTGCTCATGATGGCGATAGGCGCCTATGGCGGCTACTTCAATGCACTGATGGAGTAGCGTGTACGACTGTGGCAATCACACTGTAGACAGAAGGCTACTGGCTTCGTATCATGCGAATTAGCGATCGAATTGATGAAATCCGTGCCATCATCCGCCGTGCGCGCAGTACCGGCAGCTCTATCGGCCTGGTGCCCACGATGGGCGCTTTGCATGAGGGCCACCTGTCGCTGGTGCGCAAGGCCCGTCACGCCGGCGACTTCGTAGTGATCAGTATTTTCGTCAACCCCACTCAGTTCAGCGCCGGCGAAGACCTGCAGCGCTATCCACGTCAGCCGCACGATGATGCGGCGCTGGTCGAGCAGGTGGGGGGCGACCTGATCTTCGCCCCGACAGTGGAAGAGATGTACCCCAACGGCTTTTGCACTCACATCGAGGTCGAGCGGCTGACCGATACCCTGTGCGGCCCTATGCGCCCGGGCCATTTCCGTGGCGTGGCTACCGTAGTGGCCAAGCTCTTGAACATCGTAACACCCGACCATGCCTATTTCGGCGAAAAAGACTACCAGCAGTTGATAGTCATCGAACGGATGGTCCGCGACCTGAACATGCCCGTAGAGGTCGTGTCATGCCCAACCGTGCGAGAGTCAGACGGTCTGGCCATGTCCTCGCGTAACAGAATGCTTACCCGCGAGCAGCGCCAGGCAGCACCTGCGATCTACCGGGCCCTGCAGGCGGGCGCGGCTGCCGTGCACCGGGGCGCCACCGCTCCAGAAGCTGAGCAGATCATGACCGAGCTGCTGCAGGCCCAGCCACACCTGCGTCTCCAGTACGCCCAGGCCGTACACCCATACACTCTGCAGGAGCCAACCCACGCCGGTCCGCCGATGTTGCTGTCAGTAGCGGCTTTTGCAGGAGATACGCGCTTGATAGACAATATAGTAGTGTTCAGGGAGTAGATGCAGTCTCATGTTTCGCAGCATGCTCAAAAGCAAGCTTCATGGTGTCACACTAACGCAAACAGCTCTATACTACGAGGGCAGCATCACCCTGCCACCAGATCTGATGAGGCTTTCAGACCTGCTGGAGGGAGAGTTAGTTGATGTGGTCAATCTGAACAACGGTGCGCGATTGAGCACCTACGTAATCGCCGGGCCGCCTGACAGCACCGATGTCTGCCTGAACGGACCGGCTGCGCGACTGGGGCAGGTCGGTGACAGGATACACGTGCTCAGCTACGCGCTTTGCGATGCTCAGGAAGCGCAGCAGTTGCAGCCGTCAATCGTACACGTGGATGAGCAAAATCGTCCGACAGGTGACTGAATACATGCCCGCCGCTGCAGCACCGATCGAAGCCATCGTCGCCCAGGCCCTCGCTGAGGATCTCGGCCCCGGTGACATCAGTTCAGAGCTGACGATACCGACCGCTCTGCAGGCGAAGGGCAGCTTTCTGGCCAAGCAGACCGGAGTGCTCAGCGGCCTGGACGTGTGCCAGGAGTGTTTTGCGCAGCTAGACCCGAACTGCCACTTCACTGCGCTTGCCCGGGAGGGCGACCGCTTCACATCTGGTGCGACCATCGCAACCGTGCAGGCATCAGCACGTGCACTGCTGGCAGCAGAACGCACTGCACTGAACTTCCTGCAGCGGCTATGCGGCACAGCCACCCTCACACGCGCATTCGTGGACGCAGTGCATGGGACAGGTGCTCGCATCGTAGACACGCGCAAGACCACCCCCGGCCTGCGGCTGCTGCAAAAGCGTGCGGTGCGCGCCGGTGGTGGATACAACCACCGCTTTGCGCTCTATGATGGGATACTGCTGAAGGACAACCACATCGCTCTGGGGGGCGGAATTGCCCGAACCATCGCTGCTGCCAGAGACGGCAGGCCGCACATGCTGAAAGTGGAAATCGAAGTGAGTGACTTGCAGCAATTGCAGGAGGCACTGGCGGCGGGTGCAGACATAATCATGCTCGACAACATGACACCAGAGCAGCTCGCCGAGGCGGTAAACATGATCGCCGGGCGCGTGCCTGCTGAGGCGTCCGGAAACGTAAGACTTGACACCGTAGCCCGGATCGCTGAAACAGGAGTGGACTACATATCGGTCGGAGCTCTAACACACTCGGCACCGGCGATAGATATCAGCTTCGATATCCAGCCGACATAAGTGAGGACGGGCGGACGGCCAACGATTTAGGCAGGGGGGGACGGAGGATGATGTCGAAAAGCGTCTCACTGAGCATGGCTGTGATACTCTTGGCCGCCCTGATTAGTGCGATGGTGGCTGCGGCGCCACCAGAGGAGAACCTCGCGCTGCATCGCCCCTACCGCTGCTCGGTCCCCATCATGACTGGATGGACGGGCCTCACCGACGGGGATCATGACAGTGACAGCGCCCCCGAGTGTTTCGCTACCGCAAATGTGGATACATACCCCAAGTACGTCACGATTGACCTGGGCGCGGTGTGCACCATCCAGCGGGTAGTGGTGCACAACTCTTCCAACGGCAACACCCGCCAGGTGTCACTGGAGCGCTCTGTGGACGGTCAAAACTACCAGAGTCTGCGTCAGGGCTTCATCTTCCCGGACCGCACGGCCCAAGTCCTGTCACACCAGTTCGAGGCTCGCCAGGCCCGCTACGTGCGCGTCACCTTCCATGACAGCTACGGCAAGGGGCTGGGCGGAGATCACACTATGTTCCTGCGCGAAGTGGAGATCTTCGGTGTGACATCAGGGGATAGGCCGCAGGATACGGAAAACCCGCTGGCAGCGTACCTGGGCCAGTCACCGGACATGACATCTACCGGACTGTCCATCTTCCGCCGCTACTGCCTCATGGGCCCGACGACTTCACTGCATATGGCCGTGCTGGGCGATTCGTTTGCAGCCGGCGAAGCCGAAGAGCACTGGGCACAGCGCCTTGCCGACCGGCTGCAGGAACAGTATGATAAGCCGGTCCAGCGCCAGTCCGCAGCGGTCGCTGGCTTCAGCACCGCTGACTGCCGACGCTTCATGGAGCAGACAGGCGACGATGCTCCAGACATCATAGTGCTGGCTATGGGCTATGATGCCGCGATTGCCCGGCTGCCCATCTCGGAGTTCCGCTCATCGGTCGAACAGATGATCCGCATACTGGGCGGCGACAGCGGGGCGCTTCTGGTGCTGGTGACGCCAATGCCGCTCAACCACGATCCCAAAATGAAGGGGCACGATGTGGTGGCACAGACAGACACTCGCCCCTATGCCTGGCAGATGGAACTGCTAGCCCAGCAGCACACACTTCCACTTGTGAGAACTGGAGCTGCACTGACCGCGGCTCATTCTGGGCCCGAAGAGCTGTATGCCGACAACCTGAGCCTGTCCGGACCGGGCCATCAAGCCCTGGCCGACGCTCTTGGCCGCCTACTATCGGGCCTGTGAGCTAGGATGGTGCACCTGGCATCCAGACATCTGAGCTGTAGTGCCCCATCTATTTGTGTACAGTCGAACTGCAGGGAGTAGCTGACGCAAACATGCGAACTATGCTCGGTATCATCCTGGGAGTGGTGCTTGTGTTTCCCGGCATCCTTCTCCTCCAGTGGGTCACCTATGCCCTGGGCCTGTACGATGACGTGACCTTCACCGACGGCTGTCTGGTCATGATCATCATCCTACTGTCGATCCTGCTTGTCCGCGGCGGTTTTCGCACCGACACTGGCGAGCCGCGCGCCTCTACGCTGGCCGGCCCATCATCGCGTAACTCTACACTACCTCGGCGACCGCGAGATAGTACGCGGCCGCTAGGTAGTACGCGCCCCTGAGAATGACCATACAGGAGCTTCAACATGAACGTACTGTTCATCGCCATAGACACTCTGCGCGCAGATCATCTAGGCTGCTACGGCTACGGGCGCCCCACCAGCCCTCATCTGGATCGCCTTGCTGAGCGCGGAGTGCGCTTCGATCAGTTCATCGCACCTCACATACCCACTCACCCGGGCTACACCACACTTTTCTCCGGCAAGGATGTCTTCGATCACCATATCGTTGCCCAGGGCGGCCAGGTTGAGCCCCCCGCCAGCATCAAGTTCCTCCCTGAGATCATGCAAGAAAACGGCTACTTCACGGTAGCAGCCGACAACCTGGGACGCTGGTTCACCCGTGGCTATGACCTGTACAAGGGCTACCGCTGGGGCCGCAACACACAGCGGCCGTGGCGCAAAGCGGAGGCCGTAAATCGTGCAGCAAGAGGAGTGCTCAAGGCCTGTGCCGACCAAGACCGCCCATGGTTTGCCTTCCTGCACTACTGGGATCCACATACACCGTATCTGCCTCCGGCACCGTTTCATCGCATGTTTTACAGCGGCAACGAGAAGGATCCGGCCAACAATTCGGCATACGAGATGATGAACAACTACCCGGCCTTCCAGTACTACTTCGCGGAGTGGATGCCCGGTATCACCGATGTGGAGTTCCCCAAAGCACAGTACGATGCCGAAATCGCCTATGTGGACACCTGTCTGACCCATATCTTCACCTACCTGCAACAGATGCCCGGAGGTGAGGACACTCTGATCGCGATCACCTCCGACCATGGCGAGGAGCTGGACGAACACCAGATGTGGTTCGACCACCACGGCCTGTATGAGACAAATCTACGGGTCCCGCTTCTCATGCATCATCCCGACGCATTTTCCGGCGGCAAATCCATCGGTGGGTTGACGGTGCATCAGGACCTAGCTCCGACTATCCTCGAAGCGGCGGGCCTGAAGCAGGCTATAACTGAGCAGCAGCTTCCCGGCCACAGTCTACTGGAAGCCGCTCAGTCAGGAGCCGAAGTGCAGGCCCGTGACTACACGTACATTTGCGAGTGCACATGGATGAAAAAGCGCGGACTGCGCACAAAGCAGTACAAGTTCATTCAATCCCTGTACGATGAGCTGCATAAGCGAGAGCCCTTCGAGCTGTATGACCTGAAAAAAGACCCTCAGGAGCAGCACAACCTGGCTGACAGTAAGCCTGAGATGGTCGAAAAGCTGCAGGGCGAGATGGAAAAGCACATACAGAAGCGGCTTGCAGAGACCGGCGGGACCGATCCACTGGAAGAGCAGCACATCACGCTGACCCATGTGGGCAACGTAAACGTGGCCGTGCCTGACAACCAGGTGCTGGAGCCGGAAGAAGACTGATGGCAGCTACAAGGCAGTACTAACGCGCAGGTGAGAGGCGAGTGAGGTGAGCCGACTTACGACTGCACGCAAGCGCAAACATCTTCGGCCGGTGCCAGCGACTGTGGTCGCCGTGTGCGTGGTACTGATGGCTTCGTGCGCAAGACAACAGCCGTCGTCCGCACCGCCGGAGCCGCCACTGACGGTGCAGATGCCGCCGGAGTCGCCCATATCGCCGGTTGGAGAGGAAGAAAAGCAGGTGGAGTGGCGCATCGCCAGTAGCGCTTTTGAGCAGGAGGGACAGATACCGGCCAGGTATACCTGCGATGGTGACAACATATCGCCACAACTAGAGTGGACCGATCCACCCGCAAGCACGGCTGAGCTGGCTCTGATTTGCGATGACCCGGACGCGCCTGGCGGCACTTTCGTCCACTGGGTCGTATACGGGATAGCACCCGATGTGCGCGAGCTGCCGGAAAACCTGCCGCCTCAGCAGCGGTTGGACGAGCAAGTGTCAGCACTTCAGGGACAAAACGATACAGGGAAAGCCGGATACACCGGCCCCTGTCCCCCTCCGGGCCCGGCGCACCGGTACTACTTCCGACTATACGCGCTAAGCGAAAAACTGGAGCTGCAATCAGGCGCCACCAAAGTCGAGCTACTCGAGGCTGTGGAAGGCAAGATACTGGCTGAAGCGGAGATGATGGGCCGTTTCACACGGCAATCCACACTCTGACGGCAAACATAGATATAGATCTGGCTGGGCCCGTCGCAGTACTTCGCTGCGACGGTGATAGTACCAATACTGACTGTGAGGTGCATGATGTCTGATTGTGAACGCAACGATGTCCGGAAAGAACTCAGCGCACTTGCCAAAATGACGAAACAGTTGGCCGAAGAAGTACCCGCCATGCAGGCCGCATTCACAAACTTCATGGGCGAATGCCTGTGTGACGGCGTGCTGTCGCTCAAGATTCGCGAGCTGGTGTGCATCGGTGCGGCAGTGGCCAAGTCCTGCAAGCCGTGCATCGTCGCACACGTGTCGAAGGCACTGGCCGCAGGTGCCAACCGTGCCGAAATCATCGAAGCCGGCTACATGGGCGTGCTCATGGGCGGCGGCCCCGGCTTCATCTACATGCAGTATCTGCTGGAGGCGCTGGACGAACTGGACAAGTAGCGC
>JAAYSP010000042.1 GCA_012518355.1 candidate division WS1 bacterium
ACTCTCTCAAAGGCGAGGGTCTGGGCAATGGTACCGGCATCCTGAAGGAAGAGCTGCGACGCTTAGGATCGCTGATCATGCAGGCTGCGGACGCCCACCGCGTGCCTGCCGGAGCGGCTCTGGCGGTAGATCGTGACCTGTTCGCAGGCCACATATCTGACGCTATCATATCCCATCCGAACATCGAGCTCATCCGCGAAGAGGTGACTGAAGTACCGGCTGATGATCCGACGATCATCGCTTCTGGTCCGCTCACCTCCGATGCACTCACCCATAGCATTTTCGACCTGACAGGCCGGGAGTACATGTTCTTTTACGATGCTATCGCTCCCATCGTAGATGCCGACAGCATAGATCGCGAGGTGGTGTTCGCCGCCTCCAGGTATGACAAGGGCGAGGCCGACTATCTGAACTGCCCCATGGAACGCGATGATTATGATGCGTTCTACGAGGCTTTGATGGGCGCAGAAAAGACGCTGCATGCCGACTATGACCCGAAGGAACTCTTCGAAGGCTGCCTGCCAGTAGAGGTGATTGCTGCCAGGGGCGAGGATGCACTACGCTTCGGCCCTATGAAGCCTGTAGGATTACGAGATCCGAGGACAGGCAGACAGCCGTGGGCAGTCGTGCAGCTGCGGCCCGAGAACAACGCACTGACCATGTACAACCTCGTAGGCTTCCAGACCTCGCTCAAGTATGGCGAGCAAAAGCGTGTCTTCCAGATGATCCCGGGACTGGAGCAAGCCGAGTTTTTGCGTTATGGGGCAATCCACCGCAACACCTTCATCAACGCACCCACACTACTACAGCCCACCTTCCAGTTCCGCACACGCGAAGACCTCTATTTCGCCGGGCAAATCACCGGTGTAGAGGGCTATGTCCCCTCTACGGCATCAGGTTGGTTGGCAGGTGTCAACGCGGCGCGTATGGTGCAGGGACACACGCCTATCGCCATGCCTCGTGAGACCATGCTGGGTGCCCTGGCATCTCACATCTGCAACGCCGACGCTGCGAGCTTCCAGCCGATGAACGCTAACTTCGGGCTGCTGCCACCCATACCGAAGGACGGCAAAAGATCGAAGCGGGAGCGCCGTGAGCAGCAGGGGTTACGCTGCCTGGCCGCCTTGGACGAGTTTCTCGGTCAGAACCCGACTGTAGTGGCAGTATAGTCGAGACCGCCGAAATCTGTGACAGGCTCCCCGGGCATAGCGTATCACAGAGACGACGCCGTGCACGCAGCACCGAGGTCTGCATGTCGGGCGCAGTGATGCCATGATTTTCGCTGCCCTCTTGTAGCCATCGTCAACGTAGTCAGATATCCCTCTTCCTGGCGGAGGCGGCTTCGCATGACGAAATGGCAAATCACATGTATTGCCATGCCTCACTGACCCGGCCGAAATCCGACCGTGCATCATGCCGGATGATATGTGCGCACAGAAAAACAGGTGAAGTATAGATGAGTCGAGTCTTGCTTGTGAGTTACCCTGGCTATCCATCCACTCCGGCGCACCTGGTGGCAAATCACTGGCTGGCCGGAAACGCCGGAGCACTTCTGGCGGCCGGTCATGAGGTGCGTGTAGTAGACTTCGGTACAGTGAGCATGATGCGGCGGCTTTTCCCTGAACAGATAACCACACAACTCAAGCCTCTCGCTGCTGAGATGATGAGCGGCACGCGTGGGCCCGATACAGCACAACTGGCCAGACTGCAGGAGTGGTCACATGCGATTGAAGCGCACCAGAACGAGACAGTCGAGCAGCTTGCCCGGGAGCTGGTCACCCACACCCGTGGCTGGCAGCCCGACGTAGTCGCCTTCGAGTTGTCCGATGGCGACGGCTACCGGGGGTCAGTGCACATGGCCAGGCGGCTACGTGATGCGCTGCCAGGTGTGCATATCACTGCCGGCGGCCGCAAAGCCGCATGGTTTCGCGCGCTGCTTCTGCGAGCAAGCTCAGCTTTCGATACCATCATCTACGGCGATCCTGAGCCTGCGCTGACCGGGCTGGCCGGTCTACAGGCGGAACGGAGTCTCGAGAGCATCCCCGGCATCGTATACCGCACAGGTGACCAGACGGCAGAAATGCCGCGTGATGATGCTCTCGACCTGGATGCATTGGCCATGCCCGAATACGATACCGACGTATATCCAGCGATGGGTGAGGACGAAAAAATCAAGATGGCGGTGCTGACTGACAGCCGGGGCTGCCCAAACCGCTGCGCCTTTTGCGTGCACCCAATGGAAGATGGAGGGAAACAGAGACTGGCCTCCCCAGGGCGCATCGTAGACACCATGCAGGAGATGCAACAGCGATGGGGTATGTCTGTATTTCGCTTGGGCGGCTCTTCGACACCAGGAGAGTTGATGCATCAGATCGCCGAAGAAATACTGAGGCGCGGCTTGCGTGTGCAGTACAACAGCTTCGGGCATTTCCGCAGCAGCAATTCGCGTCACTTCGAAACGCTGGCTCGGTCGGGGCTGTACTCACTCTTCTTCGGCTTGGAGTCGGGCTCACAGCAGATACTGGATCGGGCAGTTCACAAGGGCATCAGGCTTGAGGCGGCCGCAGAGACCATCAAGGCCGCGCAGGCGGCAGGCATTTTCGCGGCCGCTTCGATGATCGTACCCCTGCCGTTCGACACTGCAGAGACGCTGGCGGAGAGCCTGGAGTTCGTCAAGCGTGTGAGACCGGATGCGGTGCCGTTGCAGTTTCCCGGTGTGTTTCCCGGCACACGATGGATAGAGGAGCCTGAGAAGTACGGCATAGAGATAGATGACGTGGAGCAGTATCTGCTGGACAACCTGGACTACCGGGTGAAGCTACTGTTCCCGCCTCAGTTCTGGGATCCGCTGCCCTACCGCATCAACGGTATGGATTTTGCCCGGCTGACAGCGGTGACGATGCGCTTTGCCAGCCAGTTGGAGGCTGCGGGGCTGCTCACGAACCTGTCCCACACGCTGGCCGCGATAGCGCACTCAGCAGATATGGAACCACGGCGATTGCGTGACATGTCGCAACTGTGGTGTGTGACCGGAGACGCTGAAAGCATGGGCGGCATGGTGGCGCGAGCAAACGCCGCCATGGTAGAAGCGCTGAACTGTGCACATCGCGGTCGGTGAGCAGGTAGTCCACGAATGCGTTAACACGGATAGCTAGCTCAGTGTGGCTACCCGAATTTCCCGCAGCAATTCAGCTATCGGGAAAGGCTTCTCGATCACCGCATCCAGATACGGGTCTGTCCGGATGTCGCTGTCATCTGCGATATAGGCACTTATCAGCACTATCCGAGTACGCGGGGCAATCGCCTTGATGCGTCGAGCCATGTCCGTGCCCAAAAGACCGGGCATGCGCAGGTCAACTACGACAACGGCGGGGGCATGGCCGTGTTCCTTCAGACAATCCTGAAACTTGCGCAGGCCGGTGGCAGCATCGCTTGCACCCTCTACGGTCAATCCAGCTCCGATAAGTGATGCCTGAAGTGTGCCCAGCAACCGACGATCGTCATCTACCAAAAGCACATCAGGCACGGTCTCAGTACCTCGAGATATAGCTTGCTCAACGGGCACTGTAGTAGCAGTTGGCAACCGGATGGTCACAGTCGTGCCTCGCCCCTGTTCGCTCTCGAAGCTGAGAGTGCCCTCGTGGCGATCGACTACTTTTCTCGCGACACTTAAGCCCAGGCCTGAACCGCACTCACCCTTGGTGGTGAAAAACGGCTCGGTGAGACGGTGCAGTATATTCGGGGGAATTCCGGAGCCGGTGTCTACCACTTGCACCACTACGTCGTCTCCATCGGTCAAGCTGTGGATGGACACCTCTCCCCCCTCTCCCAGCGCTTGCCGAGCGTTGATGACGATGTTCATGATGGCGGTTCGCAGAGCACTGGGGCTACCAAACACTGGGGGGACAGAACCTGTATCCACAGTTATCCGTGTTCTGTCGTCACTGCTGGACTGCCCAACCCCAAGCCCGACCACTTCAGATATGACAGTGTTGAGGTCAACCATACTTGCGGGCTCATAAGGGTCGGATTTAGAGATGCCTGAGATGCGTTGGACTGCCTGAGCACCGTCTCTGGCAGCCTGTATGATATCGCCAAGAGCGTCACGGATTGTCTCAGCGTCCACCTCGGATGTCTGCTTGAGATTCATCAGCAGCATCTCTATACGTAGCAGGATGGCGGTGAGGAAGTTGCTGACATCGTGGGCCACTTCCGCGGCGATCTCACCGATGGCATTTAGGCGCGCAACTTTGCTCAGCTGTGTCTCGATGGAGTTGTGTGCTTCGGTGAGGTTCGCACGAATAGCGCTGGATGGGCCACTGCTTGTAGGCTCATCAAGGGCAGCCAACTGCCCCACAAGCGCCCGAGCTGCCGGCTGGAGCTGCTGAAGCAAAATGCGCTGCCTGAGCTTGTCTGTACGGCGGCGGGCCGCACGTTCAGCCACATCGGCGATATCCTGGACGGAAAAGGGTTTGGTTAGATAGTCAATGGCGCCGTACCGCAGAGCCAGTTGTGCTGAATCGACCGCAGCGAAGGCGGTAAACATCACCACCTCGATATCAGGGTCGATTTCTTTTATGCGCCGCAGGACCTCTGTACCGTCCATCTCGGGCATTTTGATGTCGAGAAAGACCACATCCGGTCGCTGTTGGTCTGCTAATTTCAGGCCCTGAATGGGGTTTTCGGCGAGGGTGACGTTATAGGTGTCTTTCAGGATCATGCGCAACGACTCGCGTGGCCCCGCCTCGTCGTCAATGACGAGAACTCTAGATCTGTCCATTGGCCATTCCCTCCGGCCTCACGGCCATATCACCTGCTGCAACTGGGAAGGCAATCGTAATTTCGATGCCCCCGTCTTCGTTTCGGGCTTCGATGGTGCCCCCCTGTCGATCCACGATCTGCCGGCTGATGACCGGACCTAGATCGGCCAGGGGCTGGCGTAGAGCCAGTAGAGGGTCAAAGAGCTGCTCTGTTGTCAAACTTGAAGAGCCTGCAGACTTGCGCATCCTGATACGAGCGTTGCTGCCGCCTGAATCATGCTGCTGGTCGACAAAAACGGTCACCGGAGCTTCGCCGGCAGCCTCTAAATACCGCAACAGGTACGACAGGGCATCACGTGTGTGCGCCGGATCCACCACTATGTGTGGCACCGGGGTTGTAATGCGCAACACTGGCGCCGCCCGCAATCCACTCTCACTGCCGGAAATCTTGCGTATCGTATCCACAACCAGGCTTTCCAGATCCACAAGCTGCAGACTTGGCTCTGGTTGCTGTACCAACTGTACCAGTTGTTCGAGCAAATGGTCAAGTCTCTCCAGTTCCGGCGCGACGGAATTGTGCCAGAAGTGCGCCAGTTCGGGAGCCGGATTGCCCTCGCTCATGAGCTGTCCATAAGTACGGATCGCCGTCATAGGGGTTCTCACACTGTGCGTGATCCGGCCTAGCAGATCACCAAGAAGCTCCAGACTGGCCTGTTCCGCGCCCCGCTCCTGCTCAGCAATCGCTTCGGTGATATCCTGCAACACCATAACCGCGCCAAAAGGCTCTCCCTCGTCGTCCTGTAGACGAAATGTGTTAAGACTAACCCAGATGTCCAGGCCGGTAAGCCGAAGCTTTTCATCCGTCACTTCGGCGGCTGATGAACCGAAGGCTGCGTAAAGCCGATCCCCCAGGGGCGATGGCAGACAGCGCAAATCTGCTCCCTCGATGTCTGCACATCGGAGCCGCAATATGCGTGCCGCGGCTGGATTGCACAGAACGATGCGCTGATCACTGCCGAGCGAAATGAGCCCCAGGTCCATCGCAGTTATGGAGCGGTGCATGTGGGTGCTCAGGTGATGGTGCTGGCGTTGATGACGCAGGCTCTCCAGTTGCACACCCACATGGCGTGACAAACTGAAGAGTGTCTCGAGCTCTCTTACAGTGTAGGAATCGCCGAGCACCCTCTGGCCGAGCATGAGCAGCCCTTCGAGACTGCCGGCAACTACCAGCGGCACCACTACCTGCCCACGAAACACTCCTAACTCGCGCCGAATTGCGCCGGCCTGACGCGGCTCTGGCCATGCGTCCAGCTCTTCGACCGTAAGTACGCGACAGTTGCGGTCATACCATGTCAGCAGGGGGTCATCGCGCAATAGACGCCCGTGAACGACGATGCCAGAGTGCAGTCCGTAAGCGGCGTGGACGACAAAATGCCCATCTTCTGGGGAGCGCACCAACAGGCAGTGACTGGTACAGCGCACCAGCTCGGCGGCCGCGTCAGCATACGCTACCAGCAACCGGTCGGGCTCTGACTCGGTCGCCAGGGTGGACAACAGGCGGCGAAATACCTCCTGTTCGGTCTGGTCAGAAACGATCGCTGGCGGGAGCTGTGAGCGGTCCGGCGGAGGTGGAGCCGGCACTACATCCACTCGCAGCCGTGCTTTGTCAACTGCAGCTATAAGCGTCTCCGCTATCTCCATGTCAGTTGTTTCTGGATCAAGCCAGAAATCAGGTTCCAGCAGATGCTCAAGCTTGATCTGTTCCTTGACCTGCTCGGTCGCAACGCAACAAAAAACAGCGTCAGGCGCAGCCACAACAATCTGGGCACATGCAGCAAGCCGTTCAGCGGTCAGCGGGGTCATGCTGGCCAGCACCAATGCCACCGGCAAGCGCCGTGCGATGTCGAGGGCCTCCGCAGCGTCGGAGGCCGGCAGCAGCACGGCACGGTCTGCCAGGTAGTCGTTGGCCCGCTGGAGTAGTTCAGCAGTCAGATTACTGGCTAATACCAGTAACATAAGGTGGTTCTCCGTTCGATGGGCCTAACGGCAAATGAATCGAAAACTCCGTCCCAAATCCGGGCAGTGAGCGAACCGAAATATCTCCGTTGTGCTCCTCTACTATTGTCTGGCAAATGGCGAGCCCTAATCCGGTGCCTCCCGAACGACGTGAGTAGAACGGCTTGAATATCTGGTCAAGCTGGTCAGCCGGGATGTGGCTGTTAGGATTATGCACGGTTACCAACACTTTCCGCTGTCTGCCATTGTCACAAATGCTGGTAGTAGCTATCCTGACGCTACCGTCAACAGGTTCAGCTTCAACTGCATTTGTTACCACGTTCAGCAATGCCTGATGGATGCGGCTGGGGTCACCGACTGGTTCGCAACCGGCGGATCGCAGATCCATCTGTAGTTCGACCTTGAGAGTCTCGGCACGGGCAGACAGGGCACGCACTACTCCCCTGCATACATCGTCCACGTCAATCTGTTCGGTGACAGCATCGGCAGGCTTCGACAGCATCAACAGGTCGGCAAGAAGGAGGTTTATACGCTCTATCTCGCCCTGTGCCATCACCAGAAAGCTTTCGCGAAAATCTGCATCCTCCCACCGCGTGGGCAAAAGCTCAGCAAAAGTGCGGATAGCTACCATAGGGTTGCGGATTTCGTGAGCCATGCCTGCTGATAGAACGCGGATGAGCGACAGATGCTCAGCCTGTTGGCGCTCGCGCTCCAGCTCCTGCACCAAAGTCAGATCACTTATCACGACCATGGCACCCTTCTGGGATGCAGCTCCACCTACCCAGCCGGTGGTGCTACAAGATACTGGAACAAGCGTGCCATCTAAGCGAGCTAGTTGGAAACGATACTGCCCCGGTGTGGCGTGCTCCTCCAGTGCATCTCTCAAGCAGTCTGCAATTCGATCCGGTAGCACCGTAAGATGCTGGTTCAACGCTTGCTCTGTGGGCAAATGGACGATCTTTTCGGCGGCAGGGTTATATAAAACGATGTTCTCATCGGCATCAATGGCAATCACGCCACTGTTCATCTCCGAAAGTATGTTGTCGTTGTACTCCTTCATCCGCACGACTTCGTCATACAGTTGGGCGTTGCGCACCGCCAGTGAGGCCTGTGACATCATGTTGCCTATCATGGCCAGCTCTTCAGGCGCATACATCTCACCGGTAGACTTTTCGCTGATGAGAACCATACCGATGAGTTCGTCCTCCCAGATTATAGGTGCGGCGATTTCTATGTCCAACAGGCGCATCTCCCCTACGATCTGCACAGCCTCCTCAAGGGAGTGAAACCGCAATACTTGAGAGCGCTCAATTGGGCCGCGTGTAGCTAGCGCTGCGTTCAACAGGACTGAGCCTGGGCGCAGAGAATCAGTCAGAGTGTCGAAATGGTAGGTGGGTACGGTAGTCTGCCAGGCCCGCAGTTGAAGAGTGTCATCCAGATGGTCTCTGACGAAGACGCGAAGGTGGGCCGGATGCAGAAGCCGCTCAAGGTTTTCTGACAAGAAACCCGGCAATTGCTCGACATCGAGGGTGCGAAGTATGGAGTCTGATGCCTGCTTGACCACCTCAGGGACCTGTTCGTTAGCAAGCCCGCGTTCCAACACATGGCGAAACCACTCATATACCGGAACTGCCAGCAGTCCGAGGCAAAGTCCTACGATCAGATAACCGGGAAGCAGTGATACACTGGTGGCAATGGCGATTGAGTCGAAGCCTCTAAACACCACCACAATCAAGGCTGCGCCCACTGCCCCGGTCAGCGCTAGCGCTGAAATGCGGTAGAATGCCACTATAGGTTTGACAATACGTTGCTTGGCAATAGCATACGCCATCGCGCCGACAGTGAAGATGTACGCTGCCGACCCCCATCGGGCATAAAAGGTGTTGTCCCATATCAGCGGCAGGATAACCATTGTGGTGACCGCAATAGACTGGCTGAGCAGCATACCCACTAATACATAGATGACTTGTGCCCGCTGCAAGCCAGTGAGAGTAGGCAGCTTGCGAATGAGCACGTAATCGGCATAACCCAGAGTGCCGATTACAAAAACACCAAAGGCAATGTAGGGCCAGCCATAGGTTGCCATCACCGTACCGCGGGATAGTTCTATGGAGGTCAGTAGTGCCGGTAGCATACTCAGAGAGCTGAATGCTACCCCGACACTGTAGAGAATTAGACGGTACTTCCCAGGAGCCAGATCTATGCGGTTAGGGAAGACCCAGAACAGGTCGAGACAAGTGCAGATGACTACCGCTACCACGGGATGGCTGAGCCGAATCCATAACTCAGCTTCCGAAACGGTTGATGCACTCTGGATGAGATAGTTCAGCATCACCCAGAGGCTCACAGCAAAAGCATGAACGGTAAAAAGCCGGTTCCAGACGCGGTCTGGAGCGCGGTGATAGACAACTATTCCGAGAACAACGGTGGCCAGCGACACAGCTAACAGTGTCAACTGATCCATTTCCTCCAATAGTAGTTTGACGCGTTATATCTGGCCAAGATACACGTCCTCTGCTCAGCCTGCCCGCTATCTGTCAAGGGTTCAACCTTCAAACTTGCGTATAATTAGGCAACCATGGGTGCCGCCAACACTATGTGAGTTGACCATAACCGTCTCCACACGTGCCCGGCGTGCATAGTTGGGCACATAGTCCAGATCACACTCCGGGTCAGGTACTCGGTAGTTGATGGTCGGCGGTATCAGCCCGTCCTGTATCGCCATAGACGAAGCTAGCAGTTGCCAGGCTCCACCAGCAGCAAACGGTTGCCCGGTACTCGATTTGATGGAGCTCATCGGTACATTGTATGCCCTGCGGCCAAGCACCTGTTTGACAGCCTGCGTTTCAGCGATGTCGTACTGGCGGTTGGAGATACCATGAGCGCACACATAGTCCACCTCTTCAGGGCCAATTTTGCCCTGCAGCAGAGCACGTCGGAATGCCACTGCCAACTCTTCCCCACCCGGGTCAGCCAGCAGCAGGTGATAGGCCTCGGTGGTGCTGCTGTAGCCCATGACTTGCCCGTATATGTGGGCGCCCCGTTCCATGGCGTGTGCGGCGGTTTCGAGCACCACTGCGCCCGCGCCTTCGCTGAGAACCAGACCATCACGGGTGTCGTCATAGGGTCGGGATGCCTGATGTGGCGGATCGTTGTGGTGTGTAAGCACCTTCTGTGCACATAGCAGGCTCATCCCCACGATGCTAAGACAGGCTTCGGTACCCCCAGCCACCATGACCTCTGCCTGTCCCGAGCGGAGCATAGTCGCAGCAGCGGCTACCGCGTCAAGAGCGGCTACACAGCCTGCACCGCTGGTGGTGTTGGGGCCCTTGAAGCCCAATTCTACGAAAACGTTGGCAGTCGCTGCGTGCGCGGCCAGTTGACTCGGCCCCAGCAGGTCGAGGCCCCTGGCACCGTTCTGCACGAAATCGAAGTACATGTCATCGCCGATGTTGCCCATCGAGGCGAGAGTAGTGCCAAACACCGCACCGCATTTGTAGGGATTTGTGGGTGGATCATCGAGGCCCGCGTCTTCTACTGCCTGGCGGGCAGCAGCCACGGCGAAAGCTGAGAAACGGCTAGTGCGGGAAGCTGTCTTGGAGGGCATGTAGTCAGCGGCATCGAAGTCACGCACCTCGCCGCCGATCCTGCAATAGATCTCTGAGGTGTCAAACGAAGTGATCCAGTCAATCCCCGAACGGCCCTCCACAACGGCATTCCAAAAGGTGTCTTTATCCGTACCGTTAGGCGCTACAACTCCAAGACCGGTGATAACCACCTGTTGCCGAGGGTCCGTCAACGGCAGCCCCATGCGCATATATATCCCTGCCAGTACTGCTACTTCACATAGTGTGCGTCCAGGCCGTCTGCCTAATCACTACATTTCTGGCGACAGCGGTGCAATAACTAAAGGGGGAGCAGTAATCCCGTGAGCCTCCCTCAACGCATTTTACCAACTATAAGTCAATTCCAACTGATGAGTGTCTGAACCGCCGAAAGCAGAGCCGACGAAGTCGTCATTCCAGTCATCCAACCACGCATAGTCAACAGCCCATCGGCCTTTTTCGTATCCAACCCCCAGGCTCCAGGCGCCATCATTGGTTCCTATCCGAACCGCACATGCATCGTTGACGATGGTTTCCAGGCCGCAACGGAAGCCCGAATCGCCGGTCTTCGTGCCCGCCCCTCTGGCACTGACCTGCTGCCATTCGAGGGCTCCCAGGAGCCGGTAATTTAGCTGGTAAGATACGCCCAGGATCATCGTCTCGGACGAAAAGCCTACTTCGACAGGGTGGCCACCGAAGGCCGGGCCGCTGGCTGCAACTGTCTCGTGGTACTTGTCGTAGACAGCACCTGCGCGAGTGCGTTCATCTATCTGGCAGAGAACACCCAGGCGGTAACCCTGATCAGCGGTGGAGCGTAGGTGGGCGATGCTTCCTACCGGCGCAGGCAAGGCGAAATCGGTTGCACTGTGGAAGACTGGTGACACGGATATACCCGCGCTCCATCGGTCGTTCAGGCGTTGCCCATAGTGGATGGCCATATCCCACTCCTGAAAGCCGACTGCAGGAGCATCGGACATGCCCACAGGAGAGCCAGCGGTGCTGTCCATACGTAGCCCGGTAATCTGCAGGCCTTTTCGACCAGCTACAAGTGGCGCTGCCACTGAATACTGCTCGGTGGACAGCTTGAGACCGCTGCTAAATCGCGTGCTGGAAAAGCGGCCTGTAGCATGGCTGGACTGCAGCGTACCGGCGAAAGCAGGGTTGCCAAAACCGTCGTCAGGAATACATGAGACGATGCCGCCCATGCCAAACAGTCGAGCGGTAGTAGCAGTGGGGAGAGCGAACAGGTGTGAAACTGCGTACGACTCCAGGTCAGGCGCTTGTGCTGTTGCAGAGCCGACAGCAACGAGGGTGATCAATGCAGCCAGTACAGCCATGGTTCGGACGCGCATGGTCGGCGCAGTCTCCTGTGATGAAGTGGTGTGATTTGGCGCCGGCACGCAGCATGAAACCAATGGCCTGTCAAGCCACCGGCTGCCGCGCTACCGATGTCGGTGCATATAAAATGTCAGGTACAGTGCTGCCAGTAGGTGGAATGCTATATGCGTTACTGCGAATATTGGGTATCTGCGGTCCGATAGACACAACGCTTATCAAGTTGTGTTGCGATTGTACTTCATGCAGACAAAATATGCAACTATGCAACTAACAGACTGATTCATGGACATAAAGATATAGTGAAGAACTGACAAGATAAATTGCGCATCTCACTTCACTGTCGTCGGGAATGTCTGCACTTGGCACACGGCAGGCTAAGGAGAGAGAGGTAGCCTCATGCCGACCCGCCGATGGCGAACTGCCATCTGGTGCAAGTTTTGGAAATGGTGTGACCCCTTCGTTTTGGGGCCAACACTGCTGGCGCAGAGGAATCATCGACACCAGCCCGTCAGGCAACAACATGCCCCCCGTCAGAGCCACAGTATTGCCAACTTGGCTCAAAACTACCTGCGTTTGAAGCGTCTCCCGCCACTGCTCCTTGCCAACCGCCGGCCGCGAATATCAGCCGGTGTTCTGCCACAACAACGCTCCAACTTCCCAGGATCGGCACACTACGCCATAGGCACACAGTCGATTAGAACTGCAACACATAGCATGCCACGCGGGCCCAAAGCCAGGAAGAGCAGCCAACTGAGCCCATCTGGTACCAACCGCCGGCTGCGAATACCGGTCGGTATTCTGCCCAACAGCGCTCCGGCTTACCAGGGCCAACAGACTACGCCATAGGCACACAGTCGATTAGAACTGCACCACATAACCTGCCAGCGCTCGCGGGCCGAAAGCCAGGAGGATCAGCCAACTGAGCCCATCTGGTACCAACTGCCGGCTGCGAATGCCGGTCGGTGTTCTGCCCAACAACGCTCCAACTTCCCAGGGTCAACACACTACGCCATAGGCACACAGTCGATTAGAACTGCACCACATAACCTGCCAGCGCTCGCGGGCCGAAAGCCAGGAGGATCAGCCAACTGAGCCCCCCTGCCACCAGGTCTGCGATGACCAATCCGAGGAAGAACGGCATCAGTTGCCTGTATAGACGCGCGCCACCGAGACGTTGTACTGCCAACTTGACGATCCACACCAGCATGAAGTTGGACCATAGCGCATAACCGTAGTTGAGCGATATCGCGTAGCCTAGTGGATGGAACGGGGACTGTAGCCAGAAAAATCGCAGCGCGACCATGGCGAGGGTGACTACCGCACCGACGGAGATTGCGATGTTGCGGTTCCGACTGGGACCGGTGGGATTGTTTATGTAGCCGACAATCTCTTCCCACTGGGTGCGCGCGTTGGATACGTTTCCCCCACCGGCGGTGGTGCCGCCCCCCAGAGTGACAGCTCCAAACTTATAGTAGCTGCTCAGTGTTGCATAGTACGCTACCGCAGCTCCGACCACAAAAGCGAGCACCGCCATCAGTCCGTAACGTCGCGTCCGGATGTCGAAGCGGTCTGACAGTGCCTCGTTTTCGATCTGATAGCCCATCTGGGAAGTGAAATAGCCGCGCCCCATCCATGAGTATGAAGCCAGCATTACCAGGTCGGATGCGTCGCCACTGCGGATGAATCGACGTGTCCCCAGGAGCTGGAACATCATCCGTTTGTGTTCGTTGAAGGGAAACGCCCACACCGCAGGTATGCCACCTTCAGCACGCACCCGCGAGTATACCAGGCCGAACCCGAGAAGCAAGAAGACATACGGTATGCTAAAAACTGGTGAGAAGCCCGAGAAATGTGACCATATGATGATGGCTGTAAATCCACCAATCGCACCGAAAAAAGACCAGCGATATGGTATGCGCTCATCACTATCATCTATGCTGGGGTCACCTGTGAGAGCTTTGCGGGCGATGAGAGCCAATTGGCCTCTACCCACCCAGAACAGCACGAAAAGCATGGCCAAAAACGCACCCGAACCCTGCTCGACTGAAAACGGGAAGCTGGGGTCCTGACGCAGACCGAAAACATCGGCGATGACTGTGCTGGTCGGCTGCATCAGGAAAGAAAACCAGGTGGAAAACAGCAGATCGGGTGATACGAAATAAGCCAGGCCAAGCACTTGAGGGCGGTAAAAGAAACGTACGTTGTGGTATGCAGTCCAGGGCTCTTCGGTGAAAATCGCGCCGATTCTGTAGAAGTCCTTGAGCGCTGCGACTGAAGGGTTGTAGGCGTTCATCACGTTCAGAATGTGGTGAGTGAACACGAGTACGAAGGCAATCCACACCAGTGGATTGCGGAAAAACGGCACATGTGAGCCCGGAGACTCCTTTTCCACCAGACTGATAGGCAGCAGCAGCAGAGGAAAACGGAGCCGTTCTCGATCCGCCCACTGCTTGCGAAACATGCTTACCAGGCACATCCCCGTGAAAAACATCAGAGTCATCAGGATGGTCCACATGCCTAGCGGGTAGAGCCATGGCTTCCAGGGCACAGAGCCATCGGCACTGCCCTCATACATCTCGCGGATCAGGTCCGGATCGGACGGGTAGTACCATTTGGGCAGCAACTCAGTGATCTTGTGAAGATCATTTTGCGGAGTGGCGAAATACACGTGGGTGGTCATCCACGGGAGGAGGATTTCAGTGACGCCCCAGGTGACCTGCGGAATGGCCAGGACCAGGAACATGAAAATGACGATGAGTTCTTGCTTACTAAGCGGCTTTCCCAGCACCTTGCCCAGCAACGGAGCCGCACCGATCAGAAGTAAAATACAGAATATGGCCGGCACTGGTGGTGTGGACAGCGCGTATAGTGTGCTGCCCCCTTCGATGACACTGGACAGATGCTGCCAGTATATCGAAACTACTGACAGGATCATGGCGATGAGAATGGCCCGCATTGTCACGGCGTTTGCTCCCGATAAAAGAAAGTCCCGGCCGAAGACCGACGGCCGGGCTGACTGTGACGGCCAGTGGCTTATGGTAACACAAATTGCCGCAGTTGACTACAAACTGCGAGGAGAAGACTACTTCGTGAGTACAACCTGCACTATGCTGGCAGTTACCGTGCGCACCCTGGTGCATGCGTATGCCAGGACCGGTAGCCACCGGTTGAACCGTTCGTCAACGTACTGCACAGGACAACTGGCATCATCACTTGCTGCCTCTGTCCTCAACAGAAAGCATGCAGTATGCAAGCCGCATAACAATGCAAGCGCACTGCAGCTTTGACCTGCAAAATAATCCTCGAGATCTGCTGCAGGTACTAGCATGGCGCCACTTACTTGTGACCTCAGGTCCCCCGAGGCGGCACCAGCAGCGTCAGTGTACAGCGCCCCGCACGGATACGCTCGCACCAGATAGCGGCCACTGAAGATTTCCGCATCTGTACGTGGCCTCCGGTCAGCTCCTCGACTAAACCACTCAAGTCCGGCTCATGTCCCACCAACACAACGGTCTCCGGGCTGCCCAATTCGTCCACCAAGTCGACCACCGCCTGTGCGGTGAGTCTGCCGCCATCGAGCCGATAGTCGGTCAACATCGGCACCCCAAGTCCATCAGCAACCGGTTCGGCGGTCTGCATAGCGCGCAACCGAGGGCTGGCAACCACATACTCTGCCCGGACTCTATGACCTGTCATCCAGGCAACTACCTCGGCGGTCTGCTTGATACCTCTATCGGTCAACGGACGCTCGGCATCACTTTGCCCAGGTCCCTGTTCGGCCGCATCAGCGTGTCGTAGCAGATAGATTTGCACTCAAGTCACCTCCCGCTGTCTCATAGATGCCTATCAGTCATCGGGGTTCTGTACTGCGTGTTCTGGAGCAAACGAGGGCTTGCGCATGAGTGCCCGGTGTGGTGCGTGACACTACCCCGGCTTCGGCGCAAAGCCGTATCATCGTTTCAGTCAACGCAGATCCACGATGTCGGTCTCCATGCCTGAGTAAGAATTGCCCTCTGTCACCAGGTCCTGGATCTGCTCGCCAATTCGCAGGCCTATCCGGTTGCGACTGGCGTGTTTGCGGCGGGTGTCAACGATACGGTTATTGCGCAGCACCACACCGGTGGCCGTCCCGAGCATCTCGATGGCCACACACTCGTCGCGAACACCGCTGTCAACAATCAGGTTGCCTTCAAAAACATTTCTGTGCGAGTCACGGGCCGGGTTGGGATGCTGACGGAACCATACACCATGCAAACCGCTGCGTCGGACACAGTTATTTCGCACCAGATTGTCGGTGTCGTGATGGCCGATGGAGATGCCGTACTTGTCACAATCCTCGATTATATTGCCTTCTGCAACACCGTGTTTGACACCCCAGCAGAAGAACAACCCCTGGCTGGAGCCGATGATTGTGTTGTCGGTTATGATAGGGCGTTGTGACCCACTACCCGGATGCAGGCCGAGGTCGGAATTGTTCACAGATTGACACTTGTCTACCGTCACATCGTGACATATCTGCCAACTGAAGCCATCGCCGTTGTAGTCGCGGGCCGTGACATGGCGCATGACTACTCGGTTGCAGTCCTGGATGAAAACACAGCCGCCGTAGTTGCCGTTCAGGTTTTCGTTGTTGGCGCGGTTGCCGTCTATGATCAGGTTTTCGACGGCTATGTCGTTGACATAATCGCCTGTGATGACCGGGAACAGCGTGGCCGCTTCCGGTGCTGTCTCCAGCCAGAAATTCATGCGTAGTTCCTGGTTCAGATACAATGCATTGCCATCTACGGCAACAACCGTGCGCTTGACGAACTGGGGCTTGCCCGAGTGCGGGCATTTGCCACGTATAAAAACACCGCCGCCCACGGAAAATGCCGATGCGTTTTTCACCATCACACGGTTCGAGTACCAGTCTGTGTCCTCGGTCAGCAGCTCACATACAGATTCGCACTTGCGAAGGACAGTGTCTTCACCGCTGCCGATCAGGCGCAGGTTGCTGCGCAGAAACACGGAGTTGCCCATCTCGTAAGTGCCAGGCAGAATTCGAACTGTGCCACCGCCCATAGCGGTCACGTAATCAACTGCCGCCTGCAAGACGAGATGATCGGCACCTACAAAATCTGCTTTCTCCGGCCCAACCGTCACTTCCAAAGATTTGATACCAACTGCCATCAAGGCCTCCCAATCGGCGACTGAGTTCGCTCGCATACTGTCCTACCTGGCCGTACACCAGCCCGATAGTATCGTAGCGTCACAAACAACTATATCCGCCCACATGCGGCTATGTCCGGCCCCATGCAGCTACACCGCGCTATATGCGATTATGTCAGGCCACATGCAAGCCGTATGCAGCTTTCTACCAGTGCACCGAGTTCACCTGCTAATGCTAGAGCATGGCTCCAGAAACAATCCTGAGATGCCGCAATCAAGGCGTGGTGGGCCGATCACTGCTCGTCAGCGCACGAGACTATGTTCGTCATGGTGACATCGCGCACCACCACTTCATCGGACTCGATGGTCACTGCCTGGCTGTCAACCCCGTGAGAGATGACGTTGTGGATGACAGAATCGCACAGCGAACCGCCTATCAGTATGGCCTGGCGCGCTCGACTGGATATGTTGGTCACGATGATCGCTCTGGCGTCCCCCACAGGAGGGTTTCCGGTGCCATATCGATAGTCACCCAGCCTCACAGCAGCTCTCGATTGTTTTCCCGGTGGTGCGGTGTCAACCAGCCCATCTATGAGCACGCCATGCAATTTCAGACCTGAGCTGTTGAGCAGTCTGATGATACTGCAGGCTCCCGCGCTGTAGCCTCTGACATTTCTGATGATGACATTGCGGATATCATCGCAGCCATCGCTGCGGCCAATTCCACCGCTCACCTGGGTAGAGGCCAGGGCGCCCGCGACGCTATCGGGGCTCCCCAGAGCAGTCAGGGCGATCAGATCGTCCCCGCTGTAGCCGGTGATGTTTTCGATGAGGATATCGTGGCAGCCGATGCGCAGGTCTATCCCGTCCTGGTTGAGTATTTCCTGTTCAGTGCCATCTATCATCTTCACGCCGGTGGAAGCAAAATCCAGATCACGAAGTGTCCCGTGAGCGCAGCGCTCCAGTGATATGGCCCAGCAGTGCGACTCCCTGATGGTCAGGTTGCTGATGCTGAAGTCTTCGACGAAGGCCATCAGTATTCCGATGTTGCGCCAGTCACTGATCTGGCTTTCGTCCGCCACTTCGGCATCGGTTCCGTAACTGCAACGGCGTTTGTGCCCCATCGTCGTAGACTGCTGCTTGCTTTCCCCAGCCGTTCCGGCGTCGGTTGCGCGGGTGTTCAGTCCCAGTGCCTTGCCGCTGTCGCCAGTGGCGCGGGGGAGGTCGGCGCCTTCCAGAACTGCATCTCCGACGCCATAGATGCGGATCCGCTGCATAGGTTCGATTTCGGTTATGCCAAGGCCGCAATTGGCGCTGCGGATCATGTTGTCTCGGCACCTGTCGGAGAGTTTGATGTGGCAGTTGTTCAGCTCCAGAGTGGTGTTGCTATGTACGAGGATGGCGGAGTCGAGCAGCCAGATCTCGCGATGTCCATCCTGTGCATGATTGTCACGGGGGATGACAACACGCCCACGAGCCTCTGCTGCCGCGTTGACCGCTGCATTGATCCGTTCAGCATCTGAGCCTTGAAAATCGTTCGGCGTGAAGACAACCTGCTCGCTCATCACAAACCTCCCTCGAATTGACGCTACCGCCTGTCATCTGCTGAAATGCATCAAGGGTCCGCCCCTCTCACGGGGGGCCACATGTCCAGAGTCGGGCGCGGCAATTGCTCAGCATGACTGCGGCGTCGAGCAATCAGCCACGCATATCCTGGCATTGCCCGTCACTTGTTGCCTCATGCCGGGCGCGGCATCGCCGTCGCCCGGATGGATGCCCAGCATCAATCTCCTGATACGCGGCTATCATCTGCTTTATGGCCAAATGCAGAAAACACGATACATGCCCTGGGCAAAAAGCAACCTATCCATGCCTACAGAATCGACCAGCCGCGCACAGGTCAGGTGCGCTATCAGGATTTCAGTGCCTCAACCAGAGCATCGCAGAAGGGCTGTAAATCAGCCGGTGTTCGCGAGGTAATCAGATTGTCGGCGATCACCACAGGCTCATCACGGTATTGCGCTCCAGCCTGCACGAGGTCTTCGGCAATGCTCGCCACACTGGTCATGGGACGGCGGCGGACTATCTCGGCAGCGACCACAACCCACGGCCCATGGCAGATAGCGGCGATCGGTTTGCCGGCTGCATCGAGACGGCCGGTCAGGTCCAGCATAGCCTGGTTCTCTCGCATAAGACCAGGTGCCTTCCCCCCAGGTATGACCAGACCATGAAACTGGCCAGGATCAGCATCCTGTGCTGAGATGTCAGCCGTGACGAAAAATTTCTGGCCCCTGTAGTCCTCATAGGTCTTGCCCGCCTCTGTACCGACCAGCACGACTTGTGCGCCTTCATCGAGCAATCGTTGACGAGGTACGTCCAACTCCTGATCATGGAAGCCTTCTTCGACGAGAATAGCAACTACCTTACCGGCCAGAGGCCCCTCTTGTGCACCCTGTTGCATCATGCACCCCTCCTTGACGATATCAGTTTCACTTTCTCTCAGGCATTACAAGCCGTACGAAGCGTCTGGTATGGGGAAGCACCACTCACCTGAACGCATACTGTCTGTGAGTCATCTTTTCCCTCAAGAGATATTCGCGGAAACGCCCGGCCTTCCTGCCTGCGAGTACTCTGTCGCAAGTGTCCTGTCACAGGTGTCCTACCTGCAAGTGTCCTGTCACAAGTGTCCTGTTGGGAGAACTCAGTTGGGAGGAATCTGCAAGACTTCCGGGTGGATGCATGTGAGCATCATCGTGATGTCAGGGCTGTACAGCATAGATCACTGCGCCAAGCTGATCATCTCTCGCACGCAGCCGAAAGGGGGGATGGCCTAAGAAATCGGGCGCGTCCAGCGGCTCATCTACTCTAAATGGATAGATGCAAACATAGCGGGGGAGGTACGCAGCAGTACGAGATAGCAGTTCTGATGGTTCGGGTACCGAAAGTGAGCTCGGGTGCTTGGGAGGCAGCAGATCCACAAAGGAACGCTCGGTGTAGACCGCCAGAGAGCACGGGGCCGGGGTGATGATGGTCGCCTCCGCCGGAGTATGAATCTCCACGAAACGGGCCACCGCCTGTAAGTCAGTGTAGTTGCGTCTGGGCGGACGATACAGCATGTGCACATCACGAGCGACAAAGCCGAGCAGAGTGATGGCTGCCAGTAGCCAGGGCCAGACAGGGCGAGAAGGCGTTGCGCCACGGGGCGCCAGAGGCCGGCTCAGGTGCGCTGCGGATGTGAGCAGATAGATGAGGCACAGCGGCACAAGCGGCAGACAGAAGCGCGTGTAGCGATACGACCAGACAAGAAGCACCACACCAAGGGCGCCGCAAAGGTATACTGCTGGGTCGGATTTCACGGACCGGCGCCACCATGCACCGGCTATGACAAGCCCCGTCACCGACAGCCCCATCACAGGCGGCAGCCACGATATGTGAAGACGGCCCGCAACTGCAGCTACCTGGTCACCGAAAAACGGCAGCAGCGCAGCAGGCAGCAATTCTATGCAGTACACCACGAGGTTTTCGACTGGACGCATCAGCGGGTGCCAGAAGGTATGGCCCTGACCGAGGATGTCCGCCACATAGCCGCCCCCGAACCACGCACCGGTACTCTGGTGCTGAGCTACCAGCCAGGGTATCAGCATAAGTGAGGTCAGTGCCGTCACTGCGACTGCAGCCTGCCGACGCCGAGTAAACCATAGCCACAGTGCCACTGCGATGACGTATGCGTAGGCGGCGGTGCGCATCAGACAGCAGAGTGCCAGTAGTGCCGCCATACCCAGACTCCAGCCCACTGACGGAGCTGGCCGACTACTGCCTGCCTGCAGCCGACCATCAATGCTTCGGCTACAGCCATCAAGGCGGTCCAGCCAGACTATGGCAGCGAGAGTGAGAAATACAAATGGCGCTTCAGTCATGATCATGCCGGCATAGCCGACGATCAGGTGGTTCAACCCGAACAGTGCCAGCAGCACTGCAGCCCAGGTATGGCGAACGGCACCGAGTTGGGAGGGAATGCGCCGAACAAAGAAGCGGTATGCTAGAGGCAGGGATGCAAGCGAGAACAGAAGCGGTATCAGACGCAGGGCCCTGACGCTTCCGCCAGACAGGGCCAGCACTACAGCAATCAGGTATGCCAGAGCAGGGGGATACTGAGGCTCGGCCGGATGTGCCGGGTCCTCAAAACGAACGTAGCCCAGGCCGGAGATAAGTGAACGTCCCAGACTTACATAGACACCATCATCCACATGCTGGCCGATTTGGAGAGACTCTAGATTTACCGTGTAGATTACTACACAGAAGACGAAAACCAGAAGCCACAAACGACGATAATCTGCGGATCGAGATGATGGACCAGAAGTTGACCGGCCTTCACCTGTCATGAGGGGCGGTGCATAGCCTACGTTCCGGGATGCTTGGATGCCTGAGTGTTCTGTACAGAGGACAGTCTACAGAATACCTCTTGGAATGGTCAAGCATAACACAGTGGCATCTCGCCGGAGTTCAGCCAACTTCAGTCGCCCAAACCTCACAGGTTTGCAGTCGCATCGTGTGCCCGATTTGACAGTCGCAAGGTTGGACTGTAGAGTATCCGTACTCTTAATGCGAAACACAGGAGTTGCCCTATGAAGCTGGGAATAGTCATCACTCGGACGGACCCAGAAACTGTCTTCAACGTCTTGCGACTGGCACTGTACAGCCTGGAAAACGGAGACCAGGTGCAAATTTTCCTGTCCGGTAAAGGCGTTGAGATTGACCAGATAGAGGACGCCAGATTTGACGTGAAGGCCGAAGCACAAAAGGTGCTGGAGGCGGGCGGAGAATTCCTGGCCTGCGGCACGTGTCTGAAGCTGCGTAACTCCGACGGCTCAGAACTATGTCCGCTTTCGACCCTGAAAGACCACTATGAAGTAGTACGCGATTCTGACCGATTGATCACGGTGTGAAGCTGGGGCTAGACAGCACGGGCGCAGGCCACTGCGGCGAGTGCAGACGGTCAAAGATTTGATTGTCGGCACCATGTGGACATCGAAGTCATAGCAGAGCGCATGATGGACTCCTACAGAGAATCGCCTGGAGCACCATCTACATGTGTGCTCCTGAAGTTCTCCACAAACAGAAACGCGAGCGTTTTCTGCAGGGCCTGCACGGCCACACGATTTGAAGTGCAAAAGAGCATCCGTTCGGACTTAGTCTGCCAGATTGCTAAAGCACAACGTGGCTAACTGAGGAGATGGCAAGTATGAAAAATATACAGTCGTCCCGGCGATATCCAAACGGCAAACTCGGTAGGAACCTGTGGCAGGCCAGAAGGCTGCCGCTGACTATAGGTGTACTGTTGGCAGCAGTGATGTGCGCAGTGTTTCTGCCGACAATTGCAACCGCCCAACGCCCTCTAAAGGCAGTAGCGCCAGGCGTTACCTACGAGCAGATCAGCAAGCCTGAGGGCCCGTGGGAGGTCAGGGTGGTGCGGTTGCAGCGCAACGAGCCCAACTGGCACCTGGAGACGGCCATGGGGATGGGGTTAGTCAGCGGTGTCGAGGCACTTTCCGGCATCATCGCGCGGGAGAGCCGTGATGACGCTAGAGTGGTCGCCGCGGTAAATGGAGACTTCTTCCAGATGGGCCATCGGCCATACCCGGGTGCCGTCAGCGGTGTGATGGTGCGCGGCTGGGAGCTGATCAGCACCCCCCGTGGACGCCCAAGTTTCTACCTGTGTGCCGACGGAACGCTGCACATCGAGGCAGCCCAAACCAGGGGCACGGTGACAGTAGGCGACACCACCTGGCCGGTCGGGCCGATCAACACTCCGCTCCAGGGAACCGAGGACGAGTTACAGCTGTTCACCACTAGCGGCGGCTGGACACTCACCGAAGGCTGCCTGGCAGTGACACTTCAGGACGGTCCTTTGCGCACGCAGGGCACCTGGACTGGAACGGTGTCCGAGGTTGTCCCGGCGGAACAGCCCCGCCAGGCAGCAGGTGAAGAGATACTGCTGACTTCCACAGGGGAAGCGACACGAAAGGCACTGCTTGGCCTGACCGCAGGCCAACAGGTCAAAATCGAACTGGCCACCGAACCTTTCACTGAGCCAGTTGTAACGGCAATCGGCGGAGGGCCCACGCTAGTGCGTGAAGGCGAGATAGTAGCCGCAGAGAGTCCTCGCCATCCGCGAACAGCAGTGGGCTTCAACGCTGATGAGATCCTGCTGGTCACCGTGGATGGCCGCCAGAAGGATTGGAGTGTGGGCATGACCATGGTGGAGTTAGCCAGGCTGATGGCAGAACTGGGCTGTACAGAGGCGCTGAACCTCGATGGCGGCGGCTCTACCACTGCATGGGTTGATGGCGAGGTAGTCAACCGCCCATCCGATGGAGGCCAGCGCCGGATCGCTAACGCCTTGCTGGTAATCTCGACCCAATCAGGGAAGTGAGCCACCGCCAGTCAGGACTTGGCAAAAGTCCGGAGGCCAGTGCGATAACTTTTAGCTAGCGCTCTCCCACAGCTCACCTAGAGTAATCGGCATAGTGATGGGCCTCTACGTAGTACGTTCACTGCTGCTCTGCGATATCGCAGAGCAGCAAGCACGATTTGTGATGCAATTGCCCAGTCCCTGCTTTTCGCACATCAGAGGCTCCACCTCGACTGCCGATTCTCGTCTCGGCTTCATCTTCGATCACTGAAGCCAAACCTGCCTCCCCTCCCGGATGACGCAGTACGAGGAGCATGCGGGCGATAACCCTGCCTGTGTTCAAGTCGTTCAGCAGTTGCACTGTCCCATACACCCAAAATGCACCGCTTCTGGTGAGAACGTGGAGCAGCTGTGCGCGTCTCAGATAAGCGTGTGTTCAAGTGCCGCAGAGGATTCAGATGAACCGATCTCTTATGGAAACCGATATGCAGGATACGACAGTAAAAAGCCCAATCGCACGAAAACCAGTGGCGCGTCGGCGGTTGATGATCGCCTCGCTGCTGGGTATGACCACGCTTGGCGCAGTGCAAGTGCTACCTGCGGTAGCTCTGGAGATGATGGGCGAAAATCTCGGCCTCGATTTCCAGCAAAAAGGGCTCATGTTCAGCCTGCGAATCTTCACGGCTATACCCATCCTTCTGCTCATCGGGCACTATGCGGAGCGACCGTACAAGCGCCATATCCTGTTCTGGGGACTGATGGCGCTTGTATTGGGACAGATCCTTACTGCCGAAGCAGTCGCATATGGGCCGCTGTTGTCGGCGATGGCCATCTCAGGAGTGGGCTTCGGAGTGGTTGAGGCCATCGTGGCACCTCTGGTCGCACAACTGTATCCCAAGCGTTCAGCGTGGGCGCTCAACATCATCAACGCCGTCTTCGCACTGGGTATGGTAATCGGAGCGCTCAGTGCAGGAGAACTGTTGCAAGCAGGGTACGGTTGGCGCATTTCGTTCTGGCTATGGATACTCCCACCAACAGTGTGCGCTTTTCTGTACATGACGCCACGCTATCCGACTCCGTCGCCACACGCAGACAGCTTTCACGTGACACCGGATGTGAAAGGCTTTCTGGCCAGTCCACTTTTCTGGTTGCTATCTGCTGGTATGGTCCTGGCTGGCGGCTGTGAGGCCGGACTGACCTCATGGGCGCCTAATTTTGCCGCTGAAGAGTTGGGTGCATCGGCCAGAGGTGGTGCATGGACAACAATCCTCTACGGCAGTCTGATGGCCGCAGGCCGCTTCGGCACCGGTGCGTTGGTGACCAGGATCAAACCGTTCAGGCTGATGGTAGTCTCAGCGGTACTCTGCGGCGCAGTGATGCTGGGGTTGTATTTCGTGTCTACTCTCACGACTGCCTGGGTGCTCTTCGCGCTGGGTGGGCTTTTCATAGCCTGTTTCTGGCCCACTCTGCTAGCCATGGCCTCAGACCACATCAGCATCGGCTCCACATCGCTTTTCTCGCTGATGGCTGCAGCAGGGGTCCTCGGGGCGGTTTTAGTACCATGGGCTATCGGGGCACTCGGTAATCTGTCGGGACTGCGGGCGGGTATCTTGGTCCTGCCTTCGCTCATGGCAGCTATGGTTGTGGTACTTTTCGCCGCGTCACGATACATGCGACGCAACAGCAACTCACCGCAGCAGTAGATAGTGCTTGCCACAGGGGACCGCTCCGTAACCTATCACCCATCACTCGCGCTCTGAGTACGTTTTCTCTGCATGTCCCGCGGTCAGCGCTCGAGACGTACGATCAGCGTCTCAACGGATGCCCGGTATGGTGAAGTCGGTCCACACACCGTCTGTCCGTAGCGAGTAGCTCTGTCCACTGAGGCAGTCATAGGCCGCCTGCATCTGCCAGCCCGGGTTGACTGCAATCGAAATCAGGTCCGGCCAATGGAAGCTGTCCAGATACATGCTGTCGCTGAACTTCTGCAGGTGCGTGAGGAAGACAAGCCAACCCTCGTCGTCCCGGCTCACTGATACACAACATCACAGTCAGCGCTCGAGACGCACGATCAGCGTCTCACGGATGCCCGGTATGGTGAAGTCGGTCCACACACCGTCCGTCCGTAGTGAGTATCTCTGTCCACTGAAGGTAGTCATAGGCCGCCTGCACCTGCCAGCCCGGGTTGACTGCAACCGAAATCGGCTCCGGCCGATGGAAGCTGTCCAGATACATGCTGTCGCTGAACTTCTGCAGGTGCGTGAGGAAGACAAGCCAACCCTCGTCGTCCCGGCTCACTGATACACAACATCACAGTCAGCGCTCGAGACG
>JAAYSP010000072.1 GCA_012518355.1 candidate division WS1 bacterium
GGAGCCTGTTCAAACTTGTCGGATACGGTCTTGGCAACCTGTTCTGACTTGTGTTTGGCCTGCTCCACGGCTTCCTTCATGCTCTCACTGGAGCGCTGATATAGAACACTCGCCTGTTGTGATGCCCGATGCAAATCCTGGCGCAGTTTTCGAGATACCGCAGCCCAGGTGCCTCGCAGGCCGCCAACCTGATCTTCCAGGCTGGTGATGAGCGTGTCGGGGACAATCACCGTGTCAGGGCCGTGCACGATGCCACTAACGAGAGGCAATGACAAGACCCCGTCTGTCAGGTCTCGTACCGACCCAGCGGAGACATCGTATTGCGTCACCTCGCGCGTGGCTGGGTTGATGTATATCTCGGCAAGAGTGCCCAGCTTTGTCCCCGATTTGGTCACTACAGCAACCGGTTTATCTTTTGACAGGCGTCTCCTGTCGGTCAGCTCAGGCATATCAGCTACAGGGCCCATCTTGGACCGATCGCTGATCATCACTGCATCGGGCCCGATCACGGCTATGTCCTCGGCCATGACCCCTTTTTCGGCGGGAGGTGGATCCACAACCAGGCCTACGATAGCGCCCTGGGACAGATCCACAACAACTTCCGTCACTGCCCCCATGTTCACCCCATCGGCAGTGGATATGACTGACAACCCGACCATGCTACTGACCTTGCGCATAAGGGATCCTCCTCTGGTGCTGAAGATCTGTCGCGACGTCATTATAGCCCAACTCAGGGCGCAACGGAAGGGCCGATGCACTGGCACGCTCTGCCAGTGTCGGATACTCAATTCTCAACTGTACGTCCATGGAGCCAACTGTGTGTCGCTACTGCTCACCGCTTACTGATCATGATCCCCAGCTACGGGTGTAGTTCAGATCTCTTACGGACGGCCCTGCTTCTCGATCTCCAGCATATCACGCACTGCTTGATAATAGCTGTCCACGGTACCGACATCGAGGCGGCGCTCGGGAGCCTCGAGTGGGCAGGCCCATACCACGCCACCGTCTTGTACCAGCGCCTCCAGAGCATCGGTTAGCTGCAGCTCGCCGCCAGCACCTGGTTGCAGTCGCTCCAGATAATCGAAAACATCAGGCTTGAAGAGGTACCGCCCACAGATGGCCAGATTGCTGGGAGCATGCTCAGGCCCCGGCTTTTCCACGAGACCCGCCAATCTCACTCCTTCGTCCGTGGTTTGTGCGGGTGCAACAATCCCGTAGCGGGAGGTATCAGCTGGCTTTACCTGCTGCACTGCCACTACCGCATCGGCACTGTAGCGCTCGAAAAGCCCCGACATGCGAGACAGCAACTCACCCGGTGACGAACCGACAATCACGGCATCACCCAATGCCACCGCAAATGCGCGTTCTGCCACAGCTTCTCTGGCGGTGCGCACTGCATCACCCAGGCCGCGTTGTCTATCCTGGATGACATATCGAAGGGAGACGTTCAGATGATTGTGCTCAAGCAAAACATCGAAATGCTGCTGCAAAGCCTCTTTGCCATCGCTGGTCACGACGATGATCTCGCCGATACCTGTAGCGGCCAGTTCGTGCACCACATGCTGGATTGTGGGGCACGCTCCAAGAGGCAACAGTTCCTTGGGCACAGCGTACGTCAGAGGGTGAAGTCGCGTACCTTTGCCGGCAGCAGGGATAACTGCGCACATAGATTTCATGCAACTGCTCCATATTTCACAAAGCTCAGGGCTGTGTGTGGAATTGAGAGCATTTTCGCCGGTCAACCCGCAGAAACCTGTCTGAGGCACACACGACTGTCCTACTGTCATATAGGGGTGATGAGAGCATGGAGCCGACGACCGGAATCGAACCGGTGACCTGGTCATTACGAGTGACCCGCTCTGCCATCTGAGCTACGTCGGCTTCACTGCGAGGAGCACGCTGGAATGCGCGCCGATGGCCGCACGCAATGCATGAGATATGGTGGTGGCCAGACCCAGATTCGAACTGGGGACACACGGATTTTCAGTCCGTTGCTCTACCGACTGAGCTATCTGGCCACAGCCTATCGCATTCCGGCGGTCTGCGGGACAAATTCACAAGTGTGACAAGCAATCATTCAGTGTTCGTTTGAACACAAAAAACCGCCAGTTGGATCGCGCTCCGGCGATGTGTACTGTGGTGGGCGGAGCAGGACTTGAACCTGCGACATCATGCTTGTAAGGCATGCGCTCTTGCCGACTGAGCTACCCGCCCTGATACCTCATTGTCATCAGCCGCACTGCCTTGTACGGCATGGATGCGGTATGGTGGTCCCAACGGGAATCGAACCCGTGCCGCCGCCTTGAAAGAGCGGAGTCCTAACCCCTAGACCATGGGACCACCCACTGGATTGGTGTGCCGTGCAGGAATCGAACCTGCGACCCTCTGATTAAAAGTCAGATGCTCTACCGCCTGAGCTAACGGCACATGACATACCGACTACGCTACCGATTTCCGGAAGCGCTTGTGGATTGTATATCAAATTATACGTGCTGTCAATGCTATGTTGCCTATTGGCACCGTATTTGCTTTCGGGAACACTTTCTTCATTTACAGTTTGACTGGTAGGCACCACTCTCAATAGTAGCTTTTGAGACATAAAAACCGAGCTTTTTCTGTACTCAGTCCACGCTGCAGAGCGGAAGCTACGTCCCATGTTCACCGGATGTCAAGTCGCTGTGGCTGCACTGCTTTCTGCGCTGGACATGCAACTGAACGGGTTGGTGTACGAATTACATGGCATACTGTCACATGCATCGAGCTCACCCTGCCACAGACTGGAGATCGCGGTATCCCCGCCCCGCTCAAATCCCCCGATATGCCCACTGCAGCCGTAAATGCAGGCTCAGCATCTGGATGCACACTCACGCTGTTAGCATGAGGCCTATGCACTTTGTCCGGATTGCTTCGGCCGCTGTCTATCAGGGTTCTTCTGAAGTAGATGGCGCTGCGTCAGGTGAAGTGACACGCAACCCCTGCCACTCCCCCACTGTCCACTCTTGTGCTAACATCTGGTGGGGCATGGCGCCCGCCCACAGTGCTTTGTCCCCTAGTAGCACCAACAGGTCGCCAGTGCCAAGCTGCTCCGCAACCTGCAGATCCGGAGTATGCGCGGGCAATACTTCGACTTGGCCTACTACATGGGCATACAGGGCTATGGCGAATCCGGGCCAGCCGGCGATGACTACCCGTGTGCCGTGGGCCACTTCACGGGCTACTAGGTCGGCCACTTGTCGCTCTGCTTCTGCTGAATGGGCGAAGGCAACATGACCCTGGAACACCGCTCCCGGCCCGGCGGGGATCACCATATCGGCAGGTCGCATTGCTGCCATGATGAAGATGCTCGCCACAGCTAACAGTACCGTACCAGCCAGAGGTCTGCGACTGCTGACGGACGAAGCGTCGCGAGATGGCTGCAGATACTGCCCCACCACCAGAACCGCCAGAACCAGGCTGGTCGCTAGCACTACAGCACTCATGCCGCCTAGCGCTGACCACCACGACACCATATCGCCAGCACCTGCTGCGATATACAGTCGGGGCCATAGCAACGCGCCTGCAATTGCTGCCACCAGCAGCAACGCGGGACCGACGCCAACTCCTAACGGTCTCGGCGGGCGCAGCTCATGATACGTTAAAGCATACGAGAAAGGACAGGCCAATAGTGCGGTGACGAGTACTCCGGTTGACCATGATTGTGGGGGCGCTCCGGTGGTCCCGAACATGATACTCAGTGAATGCCACGGGCTGCCCATGATCAGCCAGTTGGCCACTAGCCATAAACCGACAAAGTATGCCACTGGCAAGAGAAATGTGATTAGCAAGCCCTCAACACGGCTCCATCTTTCGACCCCTGGCCCCAGTCCTGTGGCCGCGATGTAGCCGATCGCAGCAAGCACAAGAAAAATCGCCTCGTAGCGGGTCAACAGGGCGATGGTTGCATAGCTCGAGCATGCGATCAGATCTCGCAAGTGTCGTTTTTCACCCCATGATGCCAGACTGCTCGCCATGCCCAAAGATGCCGTCAAAAGCAGCACTATCGGAGAGCCCAGGGCAGCATAGCTCACAGACACTGGATGTAGCACCAGTACTGCTACGGCCAGATAGCGCAACCACCAGGCGAGTTTGTGTCGTTTCCCCAGGCCGTTCAACAGCAGTGCGCACCAGCCCAGCAATAGAGCACCGAAAATACAGGTGACATAGTCCACACGGGGCAGGTATGGAAATAGGGCAGCAAGCGGCAGGTATAACAAAGCAGTTGCGGGCGGTTCAGCGAAACCAACGAGGGCCAGGTTAACCATCGGCTCACGATACAGCACATCTACGGCATGGGCCAGCGCCGACAACCCGTTCCAGTTCGCCAGTCCGTGCACGCCGATTGCCATCAGCCCCACGTAGACCACTACTGCTCCAGCCAGCAGGAAGATGAGAGGCGATTCCAGGCGCTGAAGCAATCGGGGCTTCGAGAGCACTATCGGGGCTTCACTCAACGGAGACACCCTTGCTGCCTCCAAACTGGCCATGGTCGGTCTTTTCCCAGTAGTGAGGGTGGGTTATAAGCTGTGCTAACGCCTTGTAGGCCCCTATGCTCATGAGTAGCCAATACACCGGCGTAAGCACCGCGTACTTGACAAGATCATAGTAGCCACGATTCGCGCAACCGGCTACTGACAGATAGACGAAGACAAAATTCCCGACAAATAAGCAGAGGCTGCCAAGTGCAAAAATCACTGGAGGAAACATAGCTGAGATGATCTCAGGTTGCATGGTAAACCATGTTATGGTCATCAACCAGTAAATCGGATTCACCAGAAAACACAGTATAGAGCCGCCTATGGTCATCTGGAACGAGAAGTGGTCAGCATGCCCCAGTTGCCTGAGCAACTGCAATGGATAGCGGGTATGCACCAGGTAAGTCTGCATATATCCCTTCACCCAGCGTGACCGCTGCCGCAGCCAGGAAAACAGCTCCCCGTTGGCCTCCTCCCAGGTCGTAGAGTCGATCATGGCAGTGTGATAGCCGTGCTTATGCATCCGCACCCCCAGGTCGCAGTCCTCAGTGACGTTGAACGGATCCCAGCCGCCTAAATCCTTTAGCACGGCTACCCGGAAGTGATTCGATGTTCCCCCCAGTGGAATTGGCGCTCGAGTTGACGTCAGTCCCGGCAGAAATAGGTCAAACCATACTGAGTATTCGGCGGTGAACCAGCGGGTCAGCAGATTGTGCCGTTGATTGTAGTAGTTCAGCTTGGCCTGTAGGCAGACGACATCGTCAGGTAGCTGTGCAAAGGCTGCCGCGGCTTTTTTGAGTTGATCAGGCTCAGGACGATCCTCTGCATCGTAGATGACGAGAAGGTCACTGTTGCAGGCGTACAAGCCGTAGTTGCAAGCTTTCGGCTTCGTCTTGGGCAGACTGTGCGGCACGATTATGGGCAGGAAATGTGCGGGTAACTCGAGGTTACTACAGGTCTGTCTGGTCTCTTCATCGTCCTCTTCGATTAGAAGCATTATGGTGAGTTTGTGCGTGGGGTAATCTAGTTTTGTCAGCGAAGCCACCAGACTGGGCAGCACCGCCGCCTCTCGATACAGTGGCAGTAAAATCGTGTAGGTGGGAAGCTTATCCGGATCCAGGGCGGCTAACTCTTCGGCGGAGAATGTGAGCTCGCGTTTATGTTCTAGCGATCGCCATACCAGCCAGAACTTGTATGTCGAATGCACGATGTAGAAGGTGATCACGAGAGCGTTGATGACAAGAAGCAACCAGTATAATTGCAGCACTGCGAGCGTCGCGAGGGCGATGAGTGCGACTCCCAGGATTATCTTCTGGCGTCTTGTCAGCGTCTCATAGGCACACTCATCAGGCCGCTCATGCAGTATCTTCAACACAGAGTCTGAGGCATTGACCGGTGAGCCGTCCAAATCGCGCTCCTTGACGTTCGCCGTATGTATTCGCCTTGCCAACTGGCCAGTCTACCTGACGGGTTCGCCTTCGTGGGCTGATAACCCTTCTTGGCCTGCGCCCGATGCCATGGGCGGTTACTGTCCAGATGCTGCCAGGCAAGCGGGGCGACTGCTGCAGCCGCCCCGCCAAATCACCTATAATTGCTGAAGCTCAAACTTGCCGTTTCTGTTTAGTGTTCGAGTTCCAAACCCGTGACATCACCCGTTTCATCCGGGCACCTGGGCGATGTGATAACTAACCGATTACGCACCGCGTCCCACTCCACACTTGCTCCGAGCGGTTCGAGGGTGTCACGTGGTGGAGCATACAAGACACCATCACGTAACTGGGCTGCCTCTGTCATGTCCGCTGCAGTAGGCTCGGTTTTCCCCACCTCAACATTTGCCGATTCAGCTGTGACCGTAACCTGGCCTATACGTGTCTCGGCTGTCAGTGATTGGCTGGCCTCATCCCAGGTGACTGTCGCATGGAGGGCCTGACAAATGGGCTTCAGTGGCACCATGAGCCCCCCTGATGCCAGTCGGACTACCGGCGTAGTCAGGGCCACCCGCTGCTCGTCCACTATCACGTGGATGATTTGCAGCTCCCTATAGTAGTCGTTCAAGAACTGCAGAGGCTGGTGATTGATGCGGATATCGGCTCGCCGTGCCAGAAGCTCCAGGTAATCGTCGTCAGAGAAATCCATCCGCGGCATCGTGGCGATAAGACCGGTGAGGTCTTCTCTGACATTTTCGAATTCGAGAGGCTTGTCCGCGACACGATCCTCCACGCACAGCACGTAGTACCGGTTGCCTTCGGCTATAGGCGGACTGACCTCGCTTATCTCCAGACTGTTGATTTGCTCTGTCAGATGGTAGTCCTCGGGCGCCATCCATCCCAGGTCGCCACCCGATTCCTGGTTTTCCACCGACAGTTCCTGAGCAACAGTGATGAACTGTTCGCCGCTCTTGATCCGTTCGGTGGCCAGGTACGCCATTCGGATATCATCGGTGACCAATTCCAGAACATGCACGGCCGGACCGCTGGTGAAGTTGGATTTGTGAGCTTCGTAGTAGGCGCGCGCTTCCATCAGGATGAGACGCTGGCGAAACTGTTCAGCCAGCACTTCAAGCAGTGCCTCAAATGCCATGCGTGAACGGTACGAATTCGCGTCGAGACCTCGGCGTCCAGCCTGCTGCTGTAGCGTCTGCTGGCTCTCGGAGCGTGCCATATACTCATTGAGCTGTTCGTCGGTAAGTGACACGTCGTTTCGCGTTGCCTCCTGGCGTATCAATTCCCGGTCGATCAGCCATTTCAGACTGCTGCCCGTGAACATCTGTGTGACCGCAGCATCGAGTTGCGGCAACACGATGTCAACTTCGTTCACCGATGCAGCAACAGCCGGCGGCTGAGCGGGCTGTGGCGAGCTTTGTGTTTGTGATTGCACCGTTGTAGCGGCAGCCAGCAGCACTATGGCGAGGCATAACCAGAGCCTTGGCAACGGAATGTGTCGTCGGTTGTCGGATTTTTCCATCGGTTTGCCGTCCCCTCCCAATCGGTTGCGACGAGCTAGCAGCAGCGCCTGTGCTATAGTTCTCTATCGTGCCACAAAATCCTCCACCTGCCGCTTCCGTTATATTGATACGATGCCAGACACATCAATTTCATACATCTGTCGGCTGCCTTCATGCATGGAATCGAAGCACACTCTGGTGCCGTCACGGTTCCATCGTGGGTGTAAATCGCAGCGGATCTCACCTTGAAGCTCCGGTGGCGAATAAAATGCACCGATATCAGTACGTTCGCCAGCAGCATTGTTGTAGAGAAGTATCGTGCGCAGGTGCCTCTCACCTTGCGGGTAGGTGTCAGTCAGGATGAAGCGACCGTCCGGCGAGTAGGAACAGTGCCCATCACAATTCAGGACACCCTCCCCGATGATTTCCGCATCCTGTGTATGATCGGTGAACAGTAAATAGTAGTCGCCGATGTCAAAACGCCGCGCCCAGGCGAGGATCTCGTTGCCACTCTTCCAGTCGAAATGCGATGTCATGTCGTCTCTGTTGAGCAGGTACAGATCTGAGCCATCGGGAGAGGCCGTGAACATGCGGGTATAGTGAGACTTTCTGCCATCGGGCAGAATTCGGCGCCAGCGGTGCAGGAACACAAACCGCGAATCGTCAGTCGAAAACTGCAGGTGATTGACCCAGTGCTTGCCCTGCTCGGTGGTCTCATCCGGTTCGATGGCGGCGATCTGATCCAGGGTGATGATCAGGTCATGCTCACCTGTTTGCAGATCCATCCGCCAGATGCCGTACTGGTCAGGGTGCAACTCGTCGGGCAGCGGATCGGGTACTCCGTTATAGCCGTATCCTGGTCGGCCGGCGTGCAGACGTGAGAAATTGATGGATACGGCCTGAGTCCCATCTCGACTGACCGCGTATATCGGCAGTGGCAAGACAGTCTTGTCACCGCTTTGTATGTCATGCACGCACGCCGCGTAGTGGTCGCCGTCGCGGATGTTGTAGATGATCTTGCGGTCCGGAGCGGTGGCGAGCCACTGCAGATGCGTCCCTTGCTGCCAATTCCACGCACGAGTCTCGTCTAACGGTTCGAAATTGCCATCGCCCTCCAGATCTACAATGCCAATCCGCGCCGCATCATCCGGCGTAGGCGGCCGGTCCATGAAATCAGTCTCCAGTGCAAGCAGATATCTGCCAGTGATATCGTAGGGGAACTTGTCATAGTAACCGAAGTAGTGATGCTTCGGTCCTCTTGTAAGTGGTCTGCACTCGGGGTATTCTGCAGGCGCTGCCACGACGTTTCCTCCTTCGGTGGGGGCGGTCCAATCAGCGGACAACTGACTGTTCATGAGTCATTTCTCCCGCAGCTCAGCTGTCTCCTGCATGAAGATTGTGGACCGAGAGCTTGCTCATCTAAGCAGGATGTGATAGAAGAAAGCTGTTGCGCAACGATTTCGTATGATGCTGGTGAGGACATGACGGCGGGTTTTCGCATAATTGATCATACCGCTGACAAAGCAATTGAGGTTTGGGCGGCCGACATTGGGCGTCTCATCGAAGAAGCGGCGCGCGGACTGATGGCTTTGCTGGTGGAAGCCAGCGGCCTCCAGCCCGTGCAGTGGCTACGGCTTTCCTCGCATGAGCACGAGCCGGAGATACTGCTTCACGATATCCTGGCGCAGATGCTCCACCTGGTTGAAGATGAGAGCCTTGTGCCAGTGCAAGTCCGTTCAGGCAATTGCAGCCCCGAAACGGCTACTTTGGAGATCGGCGTAGTGCCAATTGCCCATGTGACTGAGCATCTACACAGCCCGATTAAGGCTGTGACATATCACAACCTCGAGATAGTCCGAGACACGGCTGGCCTGTTGCGAACCCAGATAGTGTTCGACACATGAAGATAGTTTATAGTATTAAGAATAGTATTCGACCCGTAAGACGACAGTATGTAGGCTTGTAGGCGGGGCTTTGATTTGAGCAACTGAAGTGCTCACCGGTGCTCAGCCAGGCATTTTGTTTTGGCGTTTTGCATTGTCAAACTAATGATTTGACAACTGAGAAAGCAACAGCTATAATACGTGTCAGGCCGAGGTGGTGGAATTGGCAGACACGCTAGCTTGAGGGGCTAGTGACCGTCTAGGTTGTGCGGGTTCGAGTCCCGCCCTCGGCACCAGCATTGAGGATAGTTTGCGGGCGGTTAGCTCAGCTGGAAGAGCGCTTCCCTCACGCGGAAGATGTCAGAGGTTCGAGTCCTCTACCGCCCACCATACGCGGGAATAGCTCAGCTGGTAGAGCATCAGCTTCCCAAGCTGAGGGTCGCGGGTTCGAGTCCCGTTTCCCGCTCCATAGCATGATAAAATTCGGCAGCGCAGTATCCGTTTGCATGGTTTGCGAGCGGGAGTAGCTCAGCTGGTAGAGCGCCACCTTGCCAAGGTGAAAGTCGCGAGTTCGAGTCTCGTCTCCCGCTCCAATTATTTCAGGCGGCATAGCCAAGAGGTAAGGCAACGGTCTGCAAAACCGTTATTCACCGGTTCGATTCCGGTTGCCGCCTCCAGATGAATTAAGAGACCGCAGCATGCACGCTGCGGTCTCGGCGTGACTCAGTACGGTTTGAGAAGTAGGGACAATCCGCCGGTTCTGATAAGTGTCGCATGATTGTGCTATAATCCGCGACCGAAACCAATCGGTGAGTTAATCTGAGCAATGTTGTAGTATCAGTACTTGATGGTTTAGGAAGGTGATTGTACGTGGCGCTCAAAGGAAATGCTCTAATCGGCCAGTCTGGCGGCCCGACGATAGTGATCAACGCATCCATGGTAGGGGCCATAGAAGCCGCAGAAAGGCATCCCGAAATCGAACACTTCTATGGCGCACTATGCGGATTGACTGGTGTTCTGAACGAAGAGATGATAGAGCTGTTTCGTGAAGACGACGATGTCATTCGTCAAATGCGGTATACTCCGTCGGCTGGTCTTGGTACCTGCCGGCTAAAGCCCAAAGAGTCCGATCTGGAACGCTGCATGGAGGTCTTCAAGGCTCACAACATTCGTTACTTCTTCTATAACGGTGGCAATGATTCACAGCTTACCTGCCACCTGATCTCTGAATTGGCCAAGGGCAGCGATTGGGAGATGCAGGTCATCGGTATCCCCAAGACCATAGACAACGATCTGGTCATAACCGACAACTGTCCAGGGTTTGGAAGCGCAGCGCGATATGCCGCATGGGCGGTCCAGTGTGCTGCACGCGACGCCATGGCTTTCGGCAACGTGGAGGTTGTCGAGGTCATGGGCCGCCATGCCGGATGGCTGACCGGTGCGACCCAGTGTGGGCGGAAAGAGCCCTGGATGGCGCCTCATCTCGTGTACTTGCCTGAGGTGACTGTTGATCCTGACAAGTTTATCTCCGACTGCCAGAACGCCTATGACGAACACGGATATCTAGTCGTCGCGGTATCCGAAGGCTTCACGTTTGGTGAAAGCGAACAAGCCACCACCTCCGAGAAGCTCGACGAATTCGGCCATGCACGTCTGGGCGGAGTCGCTGAAGCCCTCGGTCATCTGATCGAAGAATCCATCGGTGTGCGAGCCCGCACTGACTGTCTGGGCAATCTGCAGCGTGCCTTTAGCCCATGCATGTCAAAGGTAGACAACGACGAGGCATACGCAGTCGGCGAAGATGCGGTCAATCGTGCTGTTGCCGGAGAAAATGATGTCATGATCACCATCAAGCGCAAACAGAACGACCCGTTCGAGTTTGAGACAGCGACCACTTCTCTGATGAGCGTCGCCGACAAGACCAAATTGGTTCCTGACGAGTGGATCAACGCTGACCGCAACGGTGTAACCGACGAGTTCATCGAATACTGCCTGCCCCTACTCAACACTCCGGTATCTGATTTGCCGGCAGGACTGCCGCAGTATCCGGTGTTCCAGAAGCATTTTGCTGAACGGAAATTGGGAGAGCACGCGCGAGAGTAGTAGCACTTCGCATCCACCGCACTCCCTGACATACATCAGGCCCCCTCTACGCCGAGGGGGCCTGTTCTGTATACGCTGCTGGGACTATATCTCAGATGGTACTTACAGATTGTTGGCGAAGTCTAATCCATCAATCAGCCGCAGGGTCAAAGCTTCTACCTCATGGTCGTGAGTGGCTCGAAAGGCCTCATCAGACTGGACGAACTCCACCAGCGCCTCGCGGAAATACCGTTTGCCGTTCTCATCGCGCATGTTCAGGGCCAGGTACGAAGTGAAACGGAAAAAATCCGCCCTGGGATCGCGCTTCATTTTGGGATCGTGTGCTATCTGACGGTCATACTCTTCGAGTTGCCGGATGAGCAAGGGTTGTGCCAGTGGCCCGCCCTGGGCGACCTCGTCTCTGGTTAGCTGCAATACCGCATCAAAAATTCGATCGTATATCTTGCGCCCTTCAGATTCTGCCGACTGGGCGGCAAGCAGTTCCATCAGAAGTTCGAAATACACTCCGCTTATCTTGTATTTCACACTGCCCCCGGCACCAGCCAACACCGCCTCATAAGTGCCCTCGCCTTTGCCACTGTATGGAGTGGTACCTGAGCCTGAATGTATGGACAGCATTGCGCCGAATACCCCCTGCGCTATCGCATGGTGCTGTTTGACGCGGCTGCGCAGGGCTTCCATATCACCCGTGAAGTCGGCTCGCTTGGCAAAACCTATATTCGGCGCAAAGTAGTGGCAGGGCAATCCCAGCGCCTTCCATTCGGTCAGGTAGAATAGAGTCTCATGAGGAGAAGTCATCGCCTCTGTTTCGTCAAGAGATATCTCAAAGCTGAACGGCCTATCGCCAAGCTTCTCCGCGCAATAGCGGTATATGTCTGCGTTGATACGCAGGCTCTCACGGAACTTCAGTGCCAGCCGCATAGCCTCCAGAGGGCTAAGCGTAACAGTAACAGGGTCGCCGTAGGCGGCAGGGAAGCTCTGGGGTTGGGCATAGCGCTGTAACAGCTCCGCAGCAGCTTGAGCATCGTACTGTTCGGCAAACTCGCTACGAACCTGCTCTTCACCGAGGCGGTCAGCATCGAGCCAGAACAGATCGGAGGTGTCAGTGGTAAAGCACCCGACCACTCCGGTTTCAGCGGCTTCGTCTATCGCGGCCCAGTTGTACTCGAGTGACGCCTGCAATTCCTCGGGGCTGATATGATGGGCCACATGGTGCCCGGCAATTCTCTTCACTGCAGCATCTGCTGAACCTATAACTATCAGGTGGTCCGCCTCGATTTCGGCTGTCACGCCCGCCTTTGTCGCTTCACTGGCACCCATCGTCATGTATTTGCGGATAGAAGTCCCGGTATGCCCTCGAGTGATCTCCCATGCTCCAGGTTTGGCGTCAATCACCTCTTCAGGAGCGGTTTCACGCCCAAACGAAAGCATCAAGCCAGTCGCGGTATTGCGCTGGCTGCACGCTGATAGGATGCCTGGCAAAAACAGTTCAGGGATGCGGATGCCGATGGCAGGATGGCGTCTCACTCCCAGACATGCGGGGCCTGCAGGATACTCACTTTGTCCGGACATGAATACATACAACCTCCCAAGTCTACGTAGTGTGCAGCTCATGATCTTGCGATAGACGATAGGATTCGCCGCGCATGAAGGGCGGCTCCCGTCGAGAAGATGCTATGACGTCTTCACATGCTGCATAAGCAGCGCATGGCATTCCGGTGATGCCGCGACCATACAGGGCCCAGGCGCCCGATAGTCCCGGTTTTCCAGGTCAAAAAGCGATTGTCCATGGATATCGGTCACCAGTGCCCCGACCTCCTTCAGTAGCACCATGCTTGCCCCCACGTCCCACACGTACCAGTGATTGCACACAGTCCCCACTGCGTTACCTGCGGCGACGAGTGCCATGGAGTAGGCGGTGCTGCCAGTGATGCGGTATTTCACCTGCGCTGAAAAATCCCAATGCGGTATATTGGGGGAAGATATCAATAGCAGATCGTTGCGTGCAAGCGTATCAGTGCGTCGCACGCTGACTCTTGTGCCATCACAGTATGCCCCCTCCCCATCGGACGCCCAAAAGGTCTGGTCAAGGCAGGGCATGTGCAGTACCCCCAGAAAGGGCTTGCCTTTATAAAACAGTCCGACTGAAATCCCCCAGATGGGTACTCCAGATGCGAAGTTGTTCGTCCCATCAATCGGATCGAGTAGCCACAAGAAGGGCGACTGTTCCATGCCTCCGGAGCCGTCTTCTTCGCCAAAAACCATATGATGCGGGTACTGGTCGAGGATGCGTTTTCGGATGTACTGCTCTACTCGCCTGTCCGCCTCTGTCACTAGAGTCCCATCGTCCTTCTCGCGGCCTTCGACCTGCCCGAACATACCCAGGGCGATCAGGCCAGCCTCTGCAGTGATATCCTGGACCATTTGCAGAGCGGACAGCATATCGAAATCTCGTGTCACAGCAAAACATCTCCCTGTTATTGTTTCGTCAGTCTATTCGATGTCGCCCATACGTAGTGGCTTGTCCGGTTTCCATGAGGGTACTGAGACAATTTGCCAGATGCTGGTATAACGTGTACGTTCCTGAAAGACTGCATCTCCGGTCTGCACTTTCGAGGCAGTGCTAGACCAAGCGCGAACGCGGTATGCGCCACGCGGCAACTCAAACTCAATTGAATTATAGGGCGGTATCGCCTTAGTAACACGGGTTGGCCCCTCAAAACTGAAGTACATGGCTTTGCCAGAGGCGTTGGTCATCCTGATCAGCGGCGTGATTTGTCCGCTCGGCCGCGCCTCGAACATGGTCCCGATGCCCGAAGGCACAGGTAAGCCTGAGCCGATTGCCGGTGAGTTTCGTCCCGCAGGGAGACGCGCCCCGGCTGGCGCCTTTGCAGCCGGCCGTTGGGGGAGAACGCTGGTCAGGGCACCTCCGTCCAACGGCACCATGCTTACATCCTGGGCGGTCGGCCGCAGCCACCAGTGCCACAACGCTGCTGCCTCCAGGCTTAGCAGCAGCACCCCTGCCAGCAGTAGCCACACCAGAGGCACGACAGCCGGTCTACTCTTCCGATAGAGCGGAGCTTTGCCGCCGTGTCCCCGCTCCGAGGGCCCAACCTGTTGTTGCTGGAGTTGCTTCGGCGGTGGCTGACCAATCGCAGCGCCGCACCGCCGGCAGGCCGTGTTTAACCTCGTCATATAGTAACCGCAATGCGGACAAGCTTGTGACCATTTCATGTCATCACCCATCCCACGCATTGCCTGCTACCGGCTTGCGCTTACTCAGCCTCCATTTTTCAACAGACCATAGATCAGCGAATCGACTACTGCCTGCCAACTGGCCTCGATGATGTTTTCGTGGACACCGACAGTGCCCCAGCTATCCTCAGCGTCGGCGGTCTGCACGAGCACACGTACCGCCGCTTCAGTGCCTTCATCAGCGCGCAGCACTCTGACCTTGTAGTCCACAAGACTCAGCTCTTCTAGTTTCGGGAACAGTTCCGTCAATGCCTTTCGCAGTGCATTGTCGAGCGCATTCACTGGCCCGGTACCCTCGCCGGCGGTGTGTACTTCTCTGTCTCCGACGGCTACCTTGAGAGTAGCCTCAGAGTACGGTTCGCTGCCCTCATCAGCTTTGTAGACGGTAATCCGATAGCCGTGCAGGTCAAATGGAGGTAGCAGGCCCTCCTTCAGGCGACGTGCCAGAAGCTCAAATGTAGCCTCCGCTGCATCAAATTCGTACCCGCTCTTCTCTAGATTCTTGACCTGCTCCAGTACTGTGGCCACCAGGGGGTCGTCACGCTGAAGATCAGGCCAGATACGTTGGAGCTTGTGCACGATGGTGGAACTTCCGGAGTAGTCCGAAACCAGGATGCGCCGACTGTTGCCCACAGTTTCAGGCTCTACATGCTCAAACGATGAGGGTTCTTTCAGCACCGCGTTGACATGCATGCCTCCCTTATGGGCAAAAGCAGATGCCCCGACGTACGGCTGTCGAGTGTCGGCAGGGAGATTGGCGATCTCGCTCACGAAATGCGCCAACTCGGTTATCTCGGTCAACTGGCCTTCTGGTAGGCAAACTGTGTCCATCTTGAGCTCGAGGTTGGGGATGATGACACACAGGTTCGCGTTGCCTGACCGCTCGCCGTAGCCGTTGATGGTGCCTTGCACCTGGCTGCAGCCCGCCTGGACTGCGGCCATACTGTTGGCCACGGCCAGACCGGCATCGTTGTGACAGTGTATGCCAAGTGCAATCTGGCACTCTGCGGCTACCGTCTCGACGATCTCACGTATCTCATCGGGCAGTGAGCCACCGTTGGTGTCACACAGCACCAGTGCATCCGCACCGCCTCGCTGTGCGGCTCGCAAGCACTCCAGAGCATATGCCGCATCAGCTTTGTAGCCGTCAAAGAAGTGCTCAGCATCGAACATCACCTCTTCACGATGAGCCTTGAGGTAGGCGATGCTGTCCTCGATCATCTGCAGGTTTTCATCCAGAGAGACACGCAGCACTTCAGTGGCATGGAAGTCCCAGCTTTTGCCGAAAATGGTGATGACTGGTGCGCGGCTTGCCAGCAAATCCTGAAGTTGGCTGTCGTCTTCGACGTTGATGTTGCCTCGTCGAGTGCTGCCAAATGCCGTGATGCGCGCGGTTTGCCAGGACATATCAGCGGCACGCTGGAAGAATTCGCGGTCACGAGGATTTGTCTCGTTTGGCCAGCCGCCCTCGATGTATGCAACGCCCACTTGATCCAGCTTCTGCGCGATGCGCAGTTTATCCTCTACGCTGAATGCCACACCTTCTGCCTGGCAGCCATCGCGGAGAGTGGTATCATATACGTCAACTCTTTTCATTTGTCTTTCCTCCTGGATACGCCGGGGCCTTTTCGGCTGCGATGTCACCGCTGAAACACAAAACTCCGTCCCTGTTCAATTCAGAGACGGAGTCATCCGCGGTACCACCCTGGTTACTCCCCCCCGAAAAGGAGGAGCCACTTTGCCAACACGGGCCACCTGCGGCCGATGTCGTCTTCAGGATAACGGTAGAAGCTCCGACGAAGTCTACTCGGCCGCCTGTTGTCGGCCAGGCCTTTCGATTCGCAGCTCGAGGGTGATATTCAGATCGGACTTACCTGCCCGCTCTCACCATCCGGGCTCGCTGTCCGGTATAAACCGACCCTACTTGTCCCCTTCACAGCTTTTACGTGTCACGACTTAAATTGTGGGCTCAGTATAACATGAAATCGGCAGCAGAGCAACACCACGATCACCCCAGTACTGTTTAACTCGCACACATACTGTCTCGCTCAGCAGACAGTGCTTCACTCACACACGTACTACCTCACCCATACAGGTACTGCTTCACCTGCCTGGGCATCGCTTCATCCACACAAGTACTGCTTCACTCAAACACGTATTGTCTCGCTCAGCCAGGCAGTGCTTCACTTGTACAGGTAAGCGGGTCCAGTCAGTTGCCCTCCCCTTTACTCCATGAGGCGGTGCTGTACATCGTGAAGCTCGGGTGGCCCGGTGCCGTCCTGATTGGGTAGAAGTGAAAGTGCGTCTCATCGCCGTCTACACTGAAATCAGGCGGTTCTGATACGTGCATGGTGATCACATCACCATCAGTTTCTAGTCGGTCAAGATACATCAGTGAGTACGCTCCGTCAGCATGAGTCACATGAATTGGTGTGCCTGCAGGCCAATCTCCAGGATCTCTATCCGTGCTCACCCGCACAGCGGTGGAGCCCTCCAGGCTACCGCTGGCCTGCGCTATGTCACCGGTAACCGATGGAGCCGTTTCCAGCACAAAATCTCCCAACTGTAGAAGTGTGCCATCATGCATTTCGGCAGCAATCGGTCTGCCCTGCTGGAGCCTCACGATCGCAAACGCCGCATCTGTGAGCAGCCCAAATTGGTCGAGGGCGATGGGTTGCATAGGCTTTTGCAGGGGAGCGATAATCAGATCTGTATAGTCGCCGAAAACCACCTGTGCTCCCACGAGCTCACCGGCACAGGTCAGCGTGGAAAACGCCCCTAGCCCGGCCTCCTGCTCATAGGGCCACAGTAGAGCGGTGAAGCGACTTTGCAGGCCCTCTTCCCCACGTCGGCGCACTATCACCAGTGGCTGACGAACCTGATCTACTCGGTCGGAATCTCTGTTGCACCGCTTTATGCTTGGTGCTGTGGCGAGGTAGTATTCACTGTCGGCAGCCGACAGGACGTGCAGCTCCATCTCTGGTTTGTCGGGCTCGACGTACGCAAAAGTAGCGACAAAGTGCTCCAGGTCGACCGCTTTTCGCAAATCTTTGATCAATCCGTAGGGATTGAACTGAAGTCTGGCGCCTTCTCCAGGCTTCTCACTGGCGTTAGCTGCGTCTTCTGCCACCAGGTCAAAGCCGCCCTCGTTGATATACGGCACAAGCTTCCGACCGGGGCCCAATAGGCTGTACTCGAGCGGCTGTAGCGGCACATTCGCATCCGCTGTCTGGTCATGATCGGCGCTTCCACGCATAAGCCAGTCATGTTGTGAGCCACCATGCACATCGAAGAAATCTACCACATAGGCCGGCGCATCGGGGCGGTTCACAAGCACTGTAGAGCGCTGGTAAGTGCTGCAGGCTTCATAGGAAGGGGGACCGGCCATGTCAACGCAGACAGCCTGGCAGAGTTGCCCGGTGTGCCAGGTCCGTAGCGTACCGGCCCAGGGCACCTCGCGTGAGCCGTAGGATGCGGGAGTCTCATCTACGACCACCAGATTGTGGGCGGCTGCCGAGGCGGTGTAGCGGCGGTACTTGGTGTGAGTGTATCCCAGGTCAGAGACCAACTCATGACCGTATGCCCAGTAGGTAATATTGAGAGGATCCTGATGGGCATGTCCGTGAGATCCTGAGAAGTGCAACTGAGCTTCGGCCGCCAACGGCCCTGTCTCCGATTCGAGCACAGCATGCCCCATACTCCACAACAGTACAGATTTGGGCTGAGTTGACGGTGTCGTTCGATCGCCTGCCCAGGTATCGTGCACACATGCGTAGAATCCGTCGGGGTAAGCCAACGGGTTCATGGCGGTAAGCACCTTCTGAAGAAACAGCTCTGATGTGGATGGGTCATAGTCATCCAGCCGTTCACCCGTTGGTGGCCAGGTGTAGCCGGGTGGATCAGAGTATCCGTGCGCTGATGTGAACGCCGACCTGATGCCATTCGCAGTCTGCCTGTGGTAGGATACCGCTGCCTCGCTCCATACACCATCGGCCAAAAACATCTCGTTCAGCGTTCTGCGCAGAATGTTTACGCCTTCATGGACATAGTCAGGCCGATCTACGATCCGCCCTGCAGATATCAGCCTTCGTGCCCATGATGGCGTCATGTTGCTGATGTGGCGCTCAAAAGTCAGTGTGAAGTCCGCCATAGCCTCTATGAGATCGGTCTTGACCAGTTCGCGGACGTCCACATTTGTCTCGGCGCTCAGGCGAGTGAATTCTTCACTATCATACAGGATGTCATAGGCCTGAAGCATGTCGACGTCGATTTCACCGTAAAACCAGGTTGAGCCCAGTTTCTGTGACAGATATGGAAAAGGCGGCTCATTTCCCGCCCACATGGGCCCACGGAAACTGTAGTCGCTTAGCCCGTGTATGGGTAGACCAGGGTAAATCTCCGCCATCCGGTGCAGTATCACCACCGCTCTGCGTGCGTATTTGGCGTCCTGCGTCTTCCACCATGCCAGGGCGCAGTTATAAGCCATGTTGGCCCAGTAGTAGCGAGCATGGTAATCAATCTTGGCCTGGAAGAAGTGATGAAAACCATCCGGTCCGTCATAGTACGGGTAGCTTTGGATCTGGCCAGTTGGAGACAGGTGCTCATACACCCTATCCATGGGATACTTCTCGCTGGGATAGACGTGTCCGCAGTAGGCACATGTGAGCCGGTCAGGGGCATCTGTGCTCCACTCTAGCTGGCCACCCTGGCTGCCGGCAGTGCAGTTGGCACACTTGATCTCCAGGAAACCAGCTTTCTCAGTGATCATATTGCGCACTTGTTGCTCTGTAAACGCGAGACACTCTTCGGCCTGCTTCACATAGGTGTCAGATACATCACCGGGCTCATAGACCGGGTGAGACTGGCCGCGGGCAGGAATTGCCACAAGTGTTAAAGCAGGGATGAGACAGATCAGGCTGTGAAGAGCACACTTCATGTTCGATCGTCCTCTCACTTGTGCTCATACGGATGAAATGCTTTAATTGCTATAGTCATGGTCTTAAGTCTTGGCCTACAGTCTATGATGTTCTACACATGCACGTCCAGTCCTAGTTTTGCGGTTATAGTCTACCGAGATACCATGAATTCGAGATGGATGTCTTCCTTTGCGGATGTGATTGCCTATGATGGAGAACGCAGAGCAGCTAAGCGAAACCGCGGCCATGGACCCAGTGACGAGTCTGTTGTTGGGGTTGATTGCCGTAGTAGTGGGTGTAGTGATCATGTGGTTGGCAGCTATCATCGTCCACGTCAGGGATGCCACATTTGGCCGTACTGTGTTCGCTACACTGATGATGTCTGCTCTGACCGTTGGTGCCGTTAGCATGATATCGCGGAGTACAGAAAACGCGCTGATAGCAGTGGGGGTGGCAGCGGTAGTCGGTGCGGTGATGGCCATCAAATTGATCTATCGAACAACTGTGTGGAAAGCTGCAGGAGTGCTAATTCTCAACATCATGATGCAAATCATCATATCTTCCCTGTACATTCAGGCGCGCCTGGGGGGAGCGGTGACATCGGGCCCATCCTAGCCGTTTGCCGAACTTTTGCCGGTGTGCTATACTTGTCACTCAACTGACATCGAACGAACGCCAACGGTGTGCGTCGTGACCGCAGTCCCCACTATACGTCTCCGCAGAGATTTCCGGCGCATATTCTCCCGGGGGCGGAGGTTCCACAGCAAGCGGCTTACGATGGTGGTTGCTGCTGCCGAGACTGAGCGAAGCCGGCTGGCGTATGTGGTAAGCGGCAGGCTCTGCGGTGCGGTCAAACGCAACCGCATTAGACGCAGGCTGCGTGAAGCGGCCCGTCGTCTAATTCCGTGCTGCTCGAGACATTGCGACATAGTTCTAATCGCTAAATCCGGGGCTGTAGAAGCCGATTATCGCACTCTATATGAGGAATTTGTCTCCCTGCTGTGTGCCGCCAGGCTTCTGAAGAGCTGATGACGGGGATATGTTTGCACGATTGACCATCTGCCTCATCCGGCTGTACCAGCGGTCCATATCTCGGCTCATGCCCTCGATGTGCCGGTTTACGCCTTCGTGTTCGCAGTACTCCATTCGTGCGTTTCAGTTGCACGGCTTCTGGCGAGGGCTGTACCTGACCTGCCTGCGCATAGGGAGATGTAACCCTTTTAATGCGGGCGGCCATGATCCGGTGCCAGGCGATTCTGAAGTGGCTAACACAGCTTCTCAAACAGATTCTGATCAAAACAAGCTGACGGAGAGACAGTAAACTTGACATACATGAGTAGCCGGAGCATCTGGACAGTGGCCCTTCTGCTAATGCTGACATACTGCACGTGTGTCAGCATGGTTGTTGCTGACACGAATACCGATGGTATCAGCTTCCAGGAAGGGTTGCCCGCCGAACTGGTGATCGACACCAACCTTCCGTTAGACGACCAACTGGGACAGCTCGACGCGATGGTGCGTTGGGGCGAGGAAAACGAACCCAAGCCGAAAGGCGGGCTACTGTCTGGCATCAAGAAAACGTTTGCTGGTCCTGAAGGACCGACGCCGACAACAGTCAGCGCGCTGCGCGACAATCTCGGTGAGATACAGGGCGTCCAGGTGACTATAACCGGCATTTACACTGCCTCTGAGGATGGAGCCAGGGGGATATTGACGACTGCAGAGGGCACTGTCCCGGTGACCCTTGGCGGCGGCGTACAGCCGGAAGGCTTCGGTGAAAGCCCGCTTGGCGGGGTTCCGGCTGTCGTGGCCGGTCTGGTCGAAGTCGTCAACACTCCACCCGAGCCTTCCATTCGCGTTACCAGGCTCACTCCTGCCGGCTGGCTGGCCACCCTGCGCATCGCGCGCATCCACGAGATTCAGGGCGATTTTAAGTCCGCACAGGCGGCCTACACGCAGGCCGCTGACTCAGCCCACACAGCAGGGGCCCTGTTCAGCGGCTTTGCCACAGTCCGTGCCGCCGAACTGGCTATGGAACAACTGGCAGATCCTGCCCAGGCAGAGAAGCTCTACAACAAGGCATGGACCCAATGCGGGACGCTCGATAGCCAGGGGCACTGCGCCTATTTGACGTGGCAGCTAAAGGACGGAGTGTGGGAGGAGAAGCCCCTGCGCAACGTAGTGGGGCCGGTGCTCGATAGCCTCAATCGGGAACGCTTCTGGTACCGGGTTGTTGCAGGCTTCGTAGCACTGGGCGGCAGCAACCCCGGTATCGGTGTCATCCTGCTCGCCTTTGCCGTCCGCCTGATGATTTGGCCATTGACGCGCAAGCAGCTCGAGTCAGCTCAGTCCATGCAAGCCCTGCAGCCGCAGATGAAGGCACTGCAGGAAAAGTATGTTGACGACAAACAGAAATTCCAGGAGGAATTCTGGAAGCTGTGTCAGAGCCGGGGCGTCAATCCTCTGGGGGGCTGTCTTCCGATGCTGATCCAGTTCCCCATCCTGATCATGCTGTATCGTGGTATCCGTGCCTACATCTGGCATTTCGACAACGCATCGTTCCTGTGGATCCACAACCTGGCTGCTCCTGACATGATTCTACTCGTGGCATACACCATAAGCATGATCATGTTCCAGAAGGCCACACAACGGATGCAACCTGCCGCGGCGATGAATCCTCAGCAAGCGCAGCAGCAGCAGATGATGACCTGGATGATGCCTATCATGTTCTTCTTTTTCTTCCAGAGTTTCCCTGCCGCCTTCCTGTTGTACTGGCTGTCGAGTAACGTGTTCTACTTTGGCGAGCAGTACGTACACAGAACGATGCGCAGCAAGTCTGCCGCAACCTGTGACGACGCTGCGGCCGATACGCCCAAGCCTGCGGGTGGATTGGTCTCAGGGATGGTCAAGCTACTATCTCCAGAAGATAACTCCGAACAAAAGGAAGCTGAGACACAGCGGACCAGTTACGCGGACCGCAAGGCAGCCGAAGCGGGCAAGAAGGGCCGTAAGATGGACGCCAGGAAGAAACGTCGGTAATGAAACCTGCGCATTAGGCAGTGCTTTCGCTACCATACCATAGCTGCACAAAGAGGGGGCCTTCCATGAGATCGGTGGAGGTCAGCGATAAGACTATAGAGGCGGCAAAAGAGGCTGCGCTTGAGCAACTCGGAGTGCCTGAAGACCGGGTGCAATTCGAGGTGCTCAGAAGCCCTGACACAGCGGCCGGATTGCCCAGTGGCGCAGAGTATGTCATCAGAGCTACGATAGCCGAAGATGCTGACAGCCCGGAGGGCACATCAATGACAGACAAGGCCTCGCCGGCCCAAACTGACGGCTTTCCCGAAGCCCCGCAGATTAGTGACCGCGACAGTCGGCTGCAACAGATCGCCGAACGCGCCTGTCAGCTAACTACAGACATTATCGGCCTCATGGGTGCTGCCGATGGAAAGGTCACACTCACCGGAACTACCGACCGCGAGATCGCTTTGGACATCTCAACAGAAAATGCAGGTATGATCATCGGCCGTCATGGCGATACTCTAGATGCACTGCAGCTTATCGTCGCCATAGGGGCGAACAAGGGCTTCATCGAGGGAGCACGGGTCATACTCGACACAGAAGGATATCGAAGCCGCCACGTGGAGTCGCTGCAGGATATGGCTCGATCTTATGCAGACAGAGCCAGGGAGAAAGATCAGGAGCTTGTTATCGAAGGCCTCAATGCATACGAACGGCGTATCATCCACATGACATTGCGCGATGACCCCGATGTGGAGACTTACAGCGAGGGTGACGGCAACGACCGCGTGCTCGTCATCTCCCCTACCGCCACCGCCAGCTAGAGAGACAACCGCTGCATAGCGCCTAACAGTGGTCAATTGGGAATGCGGCCCGCGCGACCAACAGGCTGCTATTCTGCCGCCATACCGTATGCCAACTGTTTCTGCATCTGTTCCCAGGTCAGCAGGCCAACCTTGGCGCCCAGGTACTGGATCACACCAGCCGCGTTGAGCGAACCGGCACGCAGGGCCAGGCGCAGTTCCAGACCGTGAAACAGTGCTGCTATGTACCCTGCGGCAAAAGCATCGCCGGCTCCAAGTGTGGATAGCTCCTTGACCGGTACTGCCGGTATCGTGTAGTGAGCAGTGCCATCATGTGCCTCTGCCCCTTCAGGGCCATCTGTCATGACCACGACCTGACATCCTGCCGATAACAGACTTGATAACACCTGCATTTCGTCAGCCCGTCCCTGCCTCGGTTCGACACCAGTTAGCTCGTAGGCTTCCTCTTTGTTGACAAACAACGTATGAGTGGCCTCGAAAACCGGCTGCAGTGCTTCCATACCCTGTCGAATTTGAGTGCCGCCCGGATTCACTGCCAGCTTCACGCCATGTTCCCTTGCGTGTAAAGCTACCTTTTCAAAAAGTGGCGCACTTGGACCGGCCATGGATGATAGATATATCCATTCGGCATTTGCGAGAGCATCCCAGTTGACCTCATCCTCACGCAGGGCGGTACTGGCACCCCGGTGCACCAGCACAGTCCGGTCTCCGGTAAAACACGTGAGTATCACTGAGTAGCCGGTGGGATGCTCGTTGGTGCGAACCACCTGACTGATGTCAACTTTTTCACTGTGCAGCTCATCGAGTATGTGCTCTGCGGCCGAATCCTGCCCCAGTTTCGAAATGATACCTGCTCGCATGCCAAGCCTGGAGAAAGACACTGCAGTGTTGGTGGCGCCACCTCCGGTAGACACAAACAGTGTGTCAACTGGTATTTTGGCCCCATATTCAAATGAAATATAGGACCGGCGCTGATCCAGATCCTCGATAGAGATCAGCTTTAAGTCACGCGAACCCACGAAGACGTCTTCGGTAGCACTACCGACGCAGATGATGTCATGCATTTGCTATCACACAAACCTACCGGGGTACTGTTCTGAGATGGCAGCAATATGGATGTGAAGGTGTATGGTCGTACCCTTTGTCAATTCTTCAGTCACTTCAGTTTCACCTGCCAGAAGGTGAAACAGCTTCTACAGGGGAAAGACAATACATGCGATAGCACCTAAAGGAGGGACGCAAATGCCATTTGTTACCGTGAAGATGTGGGAAGGGCGCACCACTGAACAAAAAGCCGCTATCATCGAGAAAGTGACCGAGGCTCTGATAGAGTCCATGGGGGTAGAGCCTGAGCACGTTAGTGTGGTGCTTCAAGAGTACCCGAAAGAAAACTGGGGAGTGGGCGGACAGCTGGCATCAACGGCCCCTCAGTAGCTTGCCTGGCTTACCGCTTCCCCTGCTGTTGAACTCATTCAGGCTTACACATACATACACATGCAGAGGAGCAGACAAGCACCTATCATGACATCTATGGTTCTTGCTTTTGCCTGACTTGTACACTTTTGAGGTGAACTTCCATGGAACAAAAGTTGGTGAGCTTGCTCGACCAACGTGAACAGCGCACCATTGGCCTGCTGCAAGACCTGGTACGGATCAACACCAGCAATCCGTATTCAGGGGATGTCAATCCAGGCGGAGAAAAAGCCGGCCAGGAGCTTTTGCGGCCACTACTCGAAGATATGGGTGCCCATATCCATATGTTTGACTGCCCTGACGATATCTACGAACGGAACAAGGTTATCGGGCCAAAAAACCGCGACTTCACTGATCGACCCAACCTGGTGGCGACCTGGGATTTCGGTGGCGATGGCCCCACTGTCATTGTCAACGGCCACATGGACACAGTCGGCATAGACACCTATCAGGGTGACCCGTTGAGCGGTGCCATCATAGACGGTCGAATGCTGGGCCGGGGTACCAGCGATTGCAAGGGCGGCATCTGCACCGCCGTCAGTGCCATCGGAGCGATGCTGGACGTGGCGCAAGGTTTGCAGGGAAAGCTGATTTTCGAGAGTGTAGTTGACGAAGAGTGCAACGGCGGTGGCGCAGGCACGCTCGCGTGTCTGGAGGCAGGCTACAAAAGCGACATAGCGGTGTTTGTTGACGGTAAGGAGGGGGCCATCACTATCGGCTGCAACGGTGTCCTGACTGCAGCGGCCGATGTGGTCGGCCAGGCCGGCCATGCGGCATTCGGCACTGGAGTGAACGCGATTGAGAAAGCGGGGTTGATCCAGGACGCTATTTTGGACTTCAAGCACACTCGTGAACAGCAACGTCAGGGTGCCAAGCTCAACCTCGGCATATTCAGAGGCGGAATTCATCCGGCAGTGGTGCCTGCCGAAGCTCGCCTGGAGATGAACATGGTTTACGAACTCGATGAGGCGCGTGCATCCAGGCAGTCCACGGGTGTCTGGGGAGCTGCGTTATTGCGCGAGCAATTCGAGCAACATATCCGTGCTGCTGAGCAGAACGACGAGTGGCTACAGCAACATCCAACCGCCATAACCTGGATCAAAGATCTGGTACCATTCAGCGAGGAGGAAAACCAGCCACTTGTACAGGCGCTGACAGCAGCCCACGAGGCGGTTAGCGGCAGCCGCCCAACTATCGACCGTATGGTGGCCTGGACTGACGCATGTTGGACTAGTGCTTACGCCGATATCCGCACAGTCCTATACGGCCCGGCGGCCCACGGGGCGCCACATACTGACAACGAGTTCATCAATCTCGATATGCTGCTTCAGTGTACCAAGGTGCTGGCCGTTTTCTTGCTAAGACAGTTCACCTAGACAGGATATGCTGACGTGCTGATAGATTGAAGGCCTCCCGTGTCGCCCTTCCCAGCTGCACAGCGGCTGCCTATCACCTGTGATTCACCGTGTCTGACTTGGTTTCCGCAATTCTTTCAGCAGGCCGAGTGCCAATGGCGTCCATGGTGAATCGAACTCTGGCGCCTTCTTGTCGTCGGTCTCAAAAGTCTGAAAAACCTTGATAGCATCTGCATACCGTTCCAGGACGACGAGGCATACGCCCTTGTAGTAGCGAGCTTCCAGCAAACGCTCACTGTCCCTGTAGCGCACCATGTAGTCATCGAATTGCTTATATGCAAGGTCCGGATCTTCGGCTATCCCGAGGACTATAGTGTCGAAGTAGGCATCGGCAAAAGCTCCGGTTTCGTTGTTTGGATCCAGTTGCATGGCCTTTTCCAGATGGGTTCTGGCATCTTCGAATTGCTCCATCTCCATGAGTATGTGCCCCGCCTGGGCATGCGCCTGCGCGGTTGGGCTCTCAGCGATTTGGCGCATCGCTGAGACCAGTTGAAGTATGGTCTGTACCCGGCTGACGAACCCTTTGGCCGCCACAAACTCAAGGTCACTCTGCGAATCGTGGCTCGGTGGTGGCGAGACTGTACCATAGTCGCGGAAATACTCCCTGCCATTTGCATCAAGGAACAGCAACACCGGTAGGATGGGTTGTGCGACCAACCAGGTATTATCTGCACTGACCACGCCAACCTGGTAGCGCCTGCAGAAATCAGCGGAGGTCGGGTTATCCACATCGGCGGCATATAGCTCTAGACTGTCAAGTTGCGCGACGACATCCGGATGAGGCAAAATGGAGTCAATCAGTGTCTCACACGCTTCATGATTCTGGCGATAGCCGATGGCCAGAATTGGCTTGCCGCTTACGGTCGCCGCTGCCCGTGCTGCCGACAGCGATTCGTGCCAGGTGACCTCAGATGTAAGTGGCGCGGCCAAGATGGCGTGTGATGTGACAAGCAACAGCAAAAGCACAAGAGAAAGAAAAAGCAACCGCCAACAGACCATAACGCTACCTCGGCGCATACGATATCCTCAGATTCTGAAGCGCATTAGGCTGCCGGAATCGGTCTATATAGTTGCACGATGAAATACAACCGAGCAAGACCGTATGACTTGCAGCCTTTCGGTGCTCATGCCCGTGAGAAACTCGCTTCTTGTCGAAAAGTATAGCGTAAGATATGCTATGAGACAAGAGCAAACCACTGGGTGATCTATGTCCCATTGATAGACTTCGATAGCGCTTAACTGTTCACTTGCTACTCGATTATTCGGGGTTCCCATGATCAGCGATACTTCCATCAAGACGACCACTCTGAAACTGACGCAAGCCGCAGGTACGGTGTTGCTCATATGCCACGTGATAGTGTTCAGACTTGTCGGGCTACTGCCAACCCGCGACAGTCTACAGCAAACAGCGGATGCGGATGCAATAGCGCTGGAGTGGCTTTCGTTTGTGGCCTGGCCGACTTTTCTGCTGGCAGGCATCGTCCTGTGGCTGCTGCCCCAACTCAAAGGGCGGTCAGGGGCATACTGGAGTCGTACGGTTATCATCCTGTCATTGTTGTTGGTGGGCATCTTCACAGAGACGGCAACGCGTATGACTGTCCTGGCTTCATTTGCCGAAGGCAGCCTCATGGTCATAGGGGCTGCGCTGCAAACAGCGGCTGTGGTTGCCTATCTGCTGGCAATCAGGCAGGATACCACCCACTCACTTCACCCCTCAATACACGATATGTTGCTCCAAATTGGCGCCGTTTGGCTGGTAGGACTGCTATCACTTCATACAGCCCAAACTGCAGCATTAGTCGCTGGCTTTGACAGCATCTTGCTTGTGCAGATGCACGTTGGCCTATACAAAGGATTGGCATTGGGTTTTGTCGGCAACACAGCTCTATGGCTGCTCATATCCACCATGCCACATCTCTTAGACACGCGGGAGCCGCCAGTCCGCTCATCAGGAGTTATAGTCACATACAATCTTCTGTTGATCGCCTGGATTTTCGGTGAAATCTGGTCACTGCATTACCCGTACACCTGGGTGCGACTGCCTCTTACACTCGTAGGCATTGCCTTCGGCGTCTCAGTGGTACGTTTACTCTCACATCTGCGGGTGTTCGATTATTTGCGCGCACCTGTCAGAGACAAGCGACGCCTGGTCGTGCGGACATCTGTGGCTGCATTTGTGGCCAGCATATTGGCCTCGGCTGCCATCATCGCGGCTCTCGGCGTGTGGTTGGGGAGCACTCAGCAGGTTGTCTGGCCGTACGTGGGTTATGCGTTGCGTGAGCTTACTCAGCTTGGCATGGGGAGTTACATTCTCGCTGCAATCCTGATAGCGCTGACCGAGCCTTCTCCGGTGGACGGCAAGCGATATCTATTGCTCTGGGGTCTTATCATCGTAGTCGGGATTGGACTGGTGTCCACAGTCTTAGTGAGCGCATTCGGAGCTGTTGCCCCTACAGACTTCTATCCGTGGTCCCAACTAGCCACGCGAATTGGCGCTGTAGGACATCTGATCGTTGCGTTGTGGTTGGTGGCGAGCATGACGCGCAGCTAGCCAGCCCGGGGTGAATAGCCCCCACTCACGGGGTTTGCCTGGCTGTTTCCTTACCCCGCCTGCAGTGCAACCAATACACGTCCTACCCTACTGGACATGAACCTAGCAAGCACAAAAGATACTTGCCTATCGATGGCTCCTGAAACGGTGGTTTGGCGGAGAGGATCACCGGGAAGCTACATGCTCACATTGTCTGGCACAGGTGATTTGGTCTACGCTACGGGGAGTAGTATGGAAACAAGCCAGACAAGGCAGTGGTAGACCAAACCTCCTGTGTCTGTCAGGTTTGATTACTGGTAGGGGCCAAACTCACCACGCTGGACATGATATACCTAGCAAGGCAACGCCATGGCATTACTGGCGCTGTGAGCAGCGGACTCTAACCGCTAATCAGATCCCCGTTGCTCTTCCCCCCGCTTACTTCGGCTGTAATCGCAGCCTATGCGGCATCTGGCGACTCCAGCGGCTCGGGCTGGGGCAAGATATCCACCGAACCGGCCAGAGTGCCCATGGGGATTTCGTACGAGCGCCCCTCCGAATGGTAACCAAGTTTTTCCAAAGCCTGTGTACTACACTCTCGTACAAGCGTTGCGGGTGCAACACCCACGGTAGCTGTTGTCCCGGTAATTAGAAGTGGCACGGCCTGCCGGCTACCTATCTCACCAAGCGTCCATGCTGCGCGTGCGCGGAAAGGTTCGGCCAGGTGGGCGTTTGCCAGGATACGCCCCACATCCTCGACGATGCGGTTAGACACACTGCGGCCATCTCGTTCGATCTCACGGCCCTTTTTGACTAACGCTACTGCAGCCAGGTCACAGAGTTGGTCGTCCTTTTCGAAGACGTCAAGCAACTTTTCTATGACCCGTGAATCATCAAGACTAGCCATAGTCTGGATGGCCTGTGTTTTCACCACGACTTCTTGTGATTCGATGTCCCTGCTAAGTTGCTCCATCGGGTCAATTGCACATCCAGCAATCATCATGACTGCTACCAAACTCAACAGCAACGCTGCACATCGCTGATTGTGCTGCATGTATCTTCCTCCGCATGACATATAGGCAATATGACAACATTGGCGGTTAGTGTTCCGCCATTTTTGCGGCAATCAAACATCCAACAATCCAAGATTGCTACGAGCTTCTTTTGCAGCCTCACGAACCCAAAAGTGAGTGTCTTCCTCGGCAGAAGCCAGTGCCTGCGCTACCCTGGACTGGATCGCTTCGGGTACGATGCTAACTTTCCCCAAGGACTGCATCGCGGCGATGCGGACATCACCAACACTATCGCCGCATGCGAGAAGCATACCTTCAAGTGCTGTGAGTTGCTCGCTTTCCTTTTCATTTCTAGCAGCCAAATCACCGAGAGCATACACCGCGGCCACACGCACTGATGGAGCTATTTCTACGGCCTCGTCAACGGCCTGAGCCAGGCCTTCTACAGCCTCCGACGACTGCAGGTAGCCGAGAGCCACTGCTGCGGCCAATCGCAGTGTCTGAGTTGTATCCTCTACCTCAGCCGGTGCTTCGTCCGCCTCTTCATCAGATATCGCGGGAGCAGGTACTGGTGGACGGGCGGCAAGTACTGCAAGCAACGGGATGGTTGCCTCTGCCGCCTCAAATGTACCTAAAGTGGTCGCGGCCCCTTCACGCACTAGCAGGTCTTCCTGCTCATCTGACAGTACTGTTATCAATGTCGGTATTGCCTGTTTTGCACCAAGTCTGCCCAGTGCAAGTGTCACGTCTTTTCGGACGTACTCATCTTTATCGTTCTGGAGCAGCGGTGTCAACAGTTGTCCATGTTCAGGGCCGCCACACATCGCGATGAGCATGACGGCATTAGAGCGCACCAGGGGGTTAGCGTTGGTCAGCAGCGTCTCAACCATGGATACAACCCGCTCACCCTGGCCCGACAGAGCCTCGATGGCGCGGGTAGCCGCTGCGGTATCGTCTCCATCGAGAGCCTGTACGTGCTCTCGTATCTTGGCTGCACCCTGGTAAGTTGTGACGGCATAGACTCCGCCTAACACGATAATCAGGACCGCAATTGCTGTTATACTTCGCGTGTTCACTGGCAATCAATCCTTGCTTAGGCCGGGCCGACGTATAGTAGCGCCCGAGTTCGGAATCCGTATGGTAGACTACAAACGACTATCTCTTCTGGGTGCGAATACGCTCAGTCAACTGTTCGGCACGGGCTGCTTTTGCCGGGTCAGGTTTCTCCTGCTCGTGCATATGCTTGATGGCCTTCAGCGACCTATCGTCCCCTATACACTGCATGCTGATAGCCAGCCACATGCGGTAGTCGGCATCCTGCGTGCGATTACGAGTGTCTAGCACTGCCTCGGTAGCCTGACGCCCGATGCCCCCAATGGTGGCGGCTATCCACGGCTTGAGGCTATCGGATACTTTATCGAGTTCTTCCATCAGTGTTTTGACGGGGCCACTGCCCATCATAGACAGCGCGATCGCAGCCTGCATGCGTATATCTTCACCGCTACCAGGCTCTGTCAGGATTTCCACGAGCAACTTGCCGGCAGGTGACAGTTCGGATGAGACTTGCTGCTCCATTTCTTCCTGACTGGATTTCATCCCAATAAGCGCCACTGACTGGGCGGCACCGGCAGCAAATTCTCCGCCGGCCTTCAGGAGAGCACCTAGGACAGGGATCCCCTCTGCGTGTCCGATCCGGCCGAGACCTCGAATTGCATAGTGACGAACCGATGGCGAGGCTGTCTCGTCGCCGGCGGCAGCAGTCAACAGCTGGGCGACACTCCCCCGGATCCGGTCGTCAAATTGTGTTTCTCGGACTCCACCGATAGCAGTCTCGGCTGTCTGAACGGTCGATTCGCTTTCGAACACCAAAGATATCGCAGCGCGGTACTTCAAGTCGGTATCGGCACTGTCGAGCAATTTGGCTAGCTCATCGCGTGGGTGTCCAGACCGCCAGTTGGCGAGGGCATCCATTGCCATATCTCGAACTGCAGGCGAGGATGACTGCAGGGCCTTGACAAGCAACTCTACACCATCGGCGGAGGCGATCTTGCTGACTGCCTTGACGACAGCTATGGCCAGGCCAGGCTGCACGTCGGTGTAGACAGATTTGAGAGTGGTGATGGCTTGTGGGTTACGTGTGTGTCCAAGGGCTGCCACTGCAGCGACACGTGTAGGCACCGGTTCAGCGCTATTGCCTGCAAGCTCAGTCAACTGCGCGAGTGCATCCGTACCTAGCGCGCCGAGAGCGATAGCGGCCCAGTCAGCTTTGGTCGGATTAGTCGGCGCCTGCTTGAGCGCGTTGATCAGAGCGGGAATTGCCGGCTTACCAATTCGCACCAGTGCCTGTTCCGCCATATGAGCGACACGTTCATCGGTACTGCCCAAAGCTTCAGTGAGCACCGGGACCGCAGCTGGACCACACTTGGCCAGTGCATCACGGGCGGCGTAGTACACCCGCCAGTCACCATCGTGCAGAGCGCGGGCTAACGGCGCAGCGATTACGGCGGCATGGGAAGAGAGGTTGTGTCCGCTTTGTGCTCTCAGCGCTTCTGCTGCTGCCCGGCGTACTGCCGCGTCAGCGGCTCCCAGTGCCTGAGCAAGGGGCGGGACAGGGGTGGAGCCGGCAACGTTGGAAAGGGCGCGGATTGCTAGTAGTTGCGCTTCGCTCTGTCCGCTAGCGATTACTGTAGCAAGAGCCGGTACGGCAGCAGGGCCAAGTCTCTCAAGAGCGCTGACCAACTGGCTGGATATACCAGCGCGGCTATGGAGCAGGGCATGGGTCAGCGGACCAGCAGCGGCTGGATCGCCCAGTCTACCCAGTGCTTCGGCCACAGCGCCACGGACCTCGGAGTGCTGCCCGGTATCCTGCAAAGTGGCAATCAGCGGGCCAGCAGCTCCGTTTACACGGCCCACTTCGCCGAGACGTCCCAGGCTGAGTGCAGCCTGACGTCGGACGGCATAGCTTCCGTCATTGCGAAGCCGGTCCAGCAACGGTGGCAACACCTGTAGCGCGCCCTCCTCACCTATCGGAGAAGCAACAGTCTGGTCGGCTATAACGCCTAATAGAGACGTCCCCACGCCTCGAATGTCGGTGTTTGGCGATGTCAGCAGTTCAGTGATGATGGCAGGAATGGCTATGGCATTCATGGCCCTGAGAGCTGCTTGAGCGGCGGCCCGCTCACGCAAGTAGGCGTCAGCGTCCTGATCACCGCTTGGGCCTGTCTTCTGGATCACTGTGATGACGGCAGCCCGCGCAGGCTCCCCAATACCTCCAAGAATCGCACTTGCGCCAGCCCTGGCGAAATCATCCCACGCCGACAGGACGGGGAGAAGATAAGGAACCGCCGGCTCTCCGATTGCGATCAGCACGGGATTCACTCCAGCACGGGTGTTCGCATCCTTGTCCTTGAGCGCTTCGATCAAGGTAAAGATGGCCGAATTGCCGGCTTGTGTGAGAATTTCGGTGATGCGCGCTTGAACCGGGGCATCAACGAATTTGAAAACCGTGAGCAGTTGATGCCATGCCTGGGGCGTGCTTATCTGTGCCGCGGCGGCTATCGCACGATCTTGCACCCAACGGGGCTGGTCCTTGATTGCCTCTGCTAGCGTGCGACTACGTATAAGCTCATCTACGGCACGAACCTGCTGGGTGGGCGTGCCGGTGGCCAGTTGTTCCTGTAGCCTGGCCATCCGTTGGCTTCGGCCGACCCCCCACACGAGAAGACAGGCGAGGGCGCCGATGATGATTACCCAGTTAATCTGCCGCCGGGTGCTTTCGTCCACTGATGTCAACTCCTCAGAAGCAGCGGAGCGCCCCGGCCTATCCGGGGCCTCCCAATAGTGCCGATCATAGACTTACGCGTGAACTGGATTACTCTTCCAGCCACCTAATCGTGCAATTCCGCAACGACGCGCCGGAATCCTTCTCCGTTTTGCGCCGTATACCTTCTCCTGAATCAGAAAATCCCAAAAAGCAAAAACAGTAGATCACCTGACCGTCTCACCGGCTATCACGGACTGTCGAAGGCTGGCGCCATTATATGCTCTCACGGGCCTGCTGACAAGAGTGTCTGTCATAATTGCCAGGGTGGAACTGGCGATGAGGCATCTCCAGACCGGGTCACAAGTGAGCCAGTAGCGTTCTTCACAACAATCAACGCTATCCGACAATGCTCTGCTAACACGCCATCACCTGATGGTGTCGACGGACGCCCGAGCACTGTTTCTTCCAACACTGCTTCAACGCAGAATTCCCAAAAGCAGCGCGCCTGGCGCGCCTCACGGGCCATTTGTTGGCGAGTAGCGTAAAATCTACTGCATCGCGAAAGGGTGCTTTGCTGATGCCATCGCAAAATCTGCGCATATACTGCTACAGCTACTGCGTATATAGGATATACGGTAGATATATCGTAGGCACCAGCCGGGGGATAGCCACGAAGCGCCTTACCGGGGCGCAATGACGGGAGCCCACTATCCGGAGGCTGCGCCGATCATCTGCCTCTGTGAGAATACAACTGAAAATAGTTGGCAGTAGTGGCTAATGCTTACTTGGATAGCGCTATTTGTGTTACAATTGAGCGACAGTTCGGGCACTTGTGTCCTACAGCACGGATCGTCTTTGTGCTGTCCATGCTCGGCAAGATGCTTACCGCCGGCCCGGCTCCTGCTACGGCCTAGACTCTGGGCGATTGTACTGAACTCTATAGTGTTCTTGCACAGGTCGCCAAAACCATAGAGAGTGTGGGGCAATCGTAGCTAGAACCGGGCCTGTGTTGTGAAGTAGTGTGCTAGATATGTTGAGTGCCCAACAGAATAAGCCAGCACCAATACGCCTGACCTGATGGCCATCAGCAGCCTGTTCGACAGCAGATGTTATCGCTGTTACCAGTTACCAGGAGCACGCAGCAACTTTTTCTGATGACAGGTGAAGTCGGATCTGAACCGACAGCAATTGGCAATTGTACCTGGTGCGATAACTGGTTGGGCAACTGATTGATTTATTTATGAGTATCGACACTGAACAGCATACACGCCACAAAACCCGCACGAGTTCCATTCACCGGCGCAACCGCCTGATGAGGGAGCACAGCATGAACCATCACCGGCCGTTGACCGACCGCGCATCGTCATACACAAGACAGGCATTTGCCATTGCCATACTGTTGGTGGTGAGCGCATTGACTGGCTGTCGACCCACGGATGCTGTAGGCCGTTCACGCTCCGATGCTGACCACAATGACAGCACTAAAGGGGACGCATTCAAAGCTCTAGGCCTACAACAGCTTGAAGCGGGCAACTACAATGATGCCTATGTTGCCTTCAAACACGCCGCAGCGTTGACAGGTGATGATTACGATATTGCGTGGGGAATGGCTCAGGTCAACTCGAAGCTCGGTGATGACATCGAAGCATTAGACTGGATCAACCAGGCCTTGTCCCTACAGCCGGAGTCTGCCGAAGTGTTGGAGTTGAAGGGTCGGACGCTGTTGCGACTGGCCCGTTTCACGGAAGCGATAGGCGTACTGGAACGCACCGTACAGACACATCCAGACAACACAGTGGCGTGGCTAAATCTATCGGCGGCCTATGATGCTACCAAGCAGCCCGATAAATCCATGGACGCTGCCCGCTCTGCGATCACGAGTGCACCGGATGCACCTATCCCCTATTTTGCCATGGGCGACATATACCTGCAACGGGAGCAACTTGCCGAGGCCGAAAAGCAGTATCGTCTTGCGCTCGAAAAAGATTCCGCCCACGCGGCATCATATCTGCGACTGGCAGCACTGTACATCCGGCAAAACAAGGATCTTGACCAGGCCCGTACATGGGCAATTAAATCTGAAGAGCTCGATCCGGGCGATGGCAGCGCCGCATCTGCCGCCGCATGGGTTCTCTTTTTGCAGGATAGGAAGGTCGAAGCCGTCAAGGAAATGGCCAAGACCGCCGAAGCGCACCCTCAGAATTACCACATTTGGATGCGGCTGGGACACATTTTGGACGACATGGGCGATAAAGAAATGGCGCAACAGGCCTTTGACACAGGAGCCAGGTTTGCCCCGCGCGGGGTTAGAAGTGCGGTAGCCGATGACAAACAAGACAGCCAATAGAGGAGTAGAGGCGATGAACCTTCGGTATTTGAGCCGATCCGACGTAGAAGACCTGAATATATCCATGAGCCAAATCATCTCTGTTGTCGAAGAAGGCTTCCGCCTGAAGGGCCTGGGCAAGGTGCAGATGCCACCCAAGATTGCTGTCAAGTCGCGCGGCCCCGAGAGCTTCCTACACGCCATGCCTGCATACGTCGGTGGCCTGGACATTGCGGCCATCAAATGGGTTGGCGGCAACGATGACAACCCCGATCGGGGTTTGCCGACCATCAGCGGTCTTATCGTGCTCAACGACCCTGAGACCATGTTCCCCGTGTGTGTCATGGATGCCATCTGGGTGACTGCAGTGCGCACCGGAGCAGCCAACGCTGTAGCAATGAAATATCTGGGCCCTGCGCAAGCAAAGACGGTGTCAATTGTCGGTTGTGGCGTGCAGGGCCGGAGCAATCTGCTGGCGATGGCAACCATTTATCCGGAAATCACTGAAGCACGTTGCTTTGATGTGAATCCAGATGCACTGGAACGCTTCGTCAGAGAAAGCCGAGATGCGTACAACTTTCAGATCACGCCCGCTGCAAGTCCTCGGGAGGCTGTTGAGGAGGCTGATGTTGTGGTCACTGCCGGGCCCAGCCCCAAAGAGCCCACACCGTACCTGTCGGAAGAGTGGCTCAAACGCGGTGCTATGGCCGCTCCCGTCGATTACATGGGAGCATGGGAAGGGCCCATGGCATCCAGCGTGGACCGGCTCATCACCGACGATCATGGCCAGATGGAGTACTATAGAAGCAAAGGCTACTTCCGCGATGTCCCACGCCCCTATGCAGACCTGGGTGAAATAGTCGCCGGCGTCAAACCGGGTCGCCAGAATCCGGACGAACGGACTATGTCAATTCTGCTGGGCATAGCTCTGGATGATGCAGTCACCGCCAATCTAATCCATCAGCGGGCCATCGAGGAAAATATCGGGACGCTTCTACCGCTGTAGTGTCACGAGCTCTGGGATAAGTTTAGTCTCTGTAGACCCCGGCTTGGATGTGTAGCTGGAATGTGTAGCGATTCGGCTGCAGCGCTGCAACGAATGTGCCTAGCAAGGGAGGCCTGACACGATGTGCACAGATGCCCGTGTAAGAATTGCGGAACTCGAATTAGAGCTGCAAGAGCGGGATACTCACATGGAAGCGATACGCCGCATAAGTGCGGCGCTGTGCCAGGTCACGAAAGTTGATGAACTGGTCCGCCGCGCTCTGGACACCTCGCTGCAGGTGGTAAGCGCTGATGCCGGATCCGTAATCCTGTATGATCCGGACAAAGACAAGCTGATATTCGAGTATGTGGTGGGTGGTGCTGCTGACATCCTCACGGGTACGGAATTGAGCCCCAATCAGGGCATAGCGGGTGCAGTCTTCCAGAGCGGTGAGATTGATGTAAGCGAAGATGTGACCACTCGCGACAAACATGATCGGGCCGTAGGAGAGAAGGTACACTACGTGACCAAAAACATGGTCACAGTGCCGCTTCTTAGTGCCGGAGGTAAGCGGTTTGGCGTCATGCAAGTGCTAAACAAAACTGATGGCACGTTCAAAGACAGGGACGTAGCGTTGCTAGACACTCTCGCCTCGCAAATCGCTACTGCGCTGGAGACAGCTCGACTTCACGAAGAGGCGCGGCTAGCCGAGGTCATACGCTTCATCGGCAACCTCAGCCATGACGTTAAGAACATGATGACACCGGTGCAGACCGCCGCCGAGACGCTCGAATTGATTGCATCAGACACATGGAGCGATTTCGACACCGCCGTGTCAACGCTGCCGGATCGAGATGAAGTGGCCGACACCATCGAAGGGTTGCGACAACTGCTCCCCGAGATGACCGAGATGATGAAAAACGGCTCTGAGGCCGTGCAGGGCCGGATGGCAGAGGTCTCAGCCGCTGTAAAAGGCATGGTCACCGAGCCTGATTTCCATCTCGAACACATCCGCACCGTAGTAGATCAGGTAGTGCCGATGTTGGCGGTGGTGGCCAAAAAAGAGCATATCACCATCCAAACCGACATTCCGGACGACATAAAACCGGCGATAATGGACGCCAAGCAGATGTATAACGCAGTGTACAACCTGGTGAACAACGCCCTACAGGCCTGTCCTCCTGATGCCACCATCACGGTGCGTTGCCGCAGCGAGATAAATGGCAGCTTCCCTGATGGCGGTTATCTGGAGGTAGCTGTGCAGGACACCGGCGAGGGGATGCCCGAGGAAGTCCGCCACAAGCTTTTCACTGATGACGCCATCAGTACCAAACCGATGGGGACCGGACTTGGGACGAAAATCGTGAAAAACGTGGTAGATGTCCACGGAGGGACCGTCTGGGTCGAAAGCACTCTGGGACAGGGCACCACCATCACGCTCCGCATTCCCATCGAAGGCTCCTCTGAAGCGCGTGATCGCATGGCAAAGAACAGACAGCAGGAGGAGCAGTGAGCGGATGAATTTCGTCTTCTATAACCCAACACGCCTCGTGTTCGGCGATGGGAGATTTCATGAATTGAGCGAACTGGCCGCCGGCCTGGGCAACCGCGCACTGCTGGTGACGGGGCGTTCGGCCATGCAGAAAACCGGGCATCTGGACAATGCGGTGGAGATGCTTGAGCAAGCCGGAGCGAGAGTCACCGTGTTCGATCACATACCACCTAACCCCACGCTTGAGGCTATCGAGGACGGCGGACGCCTCGCTCGCGAGACAGACTGTGATTTCATCGTCGGTCTGGGTGGGGGCAGTGCTATGGACAGCGCCAAGGCCATTGCCGTGGCGGCAACACATGACTGCAACCTGCGCGAATTCCTGCTACCCGGAGAAAACGGCGTCAAACGCCAACCTACTGATGACACTTTGCCCGTAATTGCTATCACCTCAACCGCCGGCACCTCTTCCGAACTGACGCCATTCGCAGTTATCACCATGTCTGACACCTGCGAGAAGTCAGCCATGGGTGGTCCGGCACTGTATCCGCATGTGGCCATCGCGGATCCGCAACTGACCCGGAGTCTGCCGCCACGGATTACCGCTTCGACCGGTATGGATGTGATGTGCCATGCTCTGGAAGGCTACGTGTCTACTGTTGCAAACCCGATAACGGACGTGCTGGCACTGCATGCAATTGAACTCGTGGCGCTCCATCTCCCCCATGCAGTGGCTGACGGCGGTGATGAAGATGCTCGCCGTGGCATGATGCTGGCCAACTGCCTTGCCGGATACGTGCTCTCACAAAACGGCACCAACCTGATGCACGCACTGGAGCACCCCATGAGTGGCCGATACCCTGACTTGCCTCATGGGGAGGGCCTCTGTGCCGTACTGTCTGCCTGGGCAGAGCTTATGGCAGAGCGTCAGCCCGACCGCCTTGCAGCGGTGGCTCGGCGGATAGGAGTACAGGAGGCTGACGATGTACGGGCGGCTGCTCACACTGCGGAAGCGTTGAGCCAACTGCTCGCACAGGTGGGGATGGATTTGTGCCTGAACCAGTTGGGCGTCGAACCACACATGCTGGACACGCTCGCAGATGACGCCCTGCGGTACATGCACCATGCACTTGCTAAAACACCGGGGCAGGTGACGCGCGAGCATCTCACCGACATACTGCAAGCGAGTTACTAGCCTTTTTTCGAGGCTGCGCAAAATGACTTCCGCTCCACTGCAACGCTGGACAATCGCCAGGCCTGCTGAGCTCTCCGGATTGGGCGTGCGCACCGGCAGACACATCACAGTGCGTTTTTTGCCCGCAGAGGCCTACAGTGGTATCACTGTAACGCGCACAGACCTGGATATGACGTGGCCTGTGGATCTAGATCATGCCCTTGATGTGCCCAATAGCACCTGCATCGGCGACCACAGCGGCATGGTCGCTTTCGTCGAGCATGTGTTAGCTGCATTGTGGGCTGCAGCCATCAGCGATGCGCAAATCGTGGTGGATGGGCCAGAGATACCGCTGCTCGACGGCAGTGCGCTACCGTGGTATGGTGCGGTGACTGCCGCCGGGCGCAGGCAACTCGACGGCGAGTGGACACCGTTGAAGTTAACCGAACCGGTTTTTGTGCTGGGAGACAACACAGCGCTGATCGCGTTGCCAGCGGAACGGCTCCGGCTCAGCTATGCACTGCTGCACAGTCATCACATGATAGGCCATCAGTTCGCACACTTTGACGCCGAATGTGACAGCTTCGCCGATGACCTGGCACCGGCTCGAACTTTTGCCACCGGAGCGGAGCTGGAGCAACTGCAGCAGGCGGGGTTGATAGTTGCAGGCAGTGAAGAGAACTGCCTGATCGTCTATGATGACCGATATTCGTCTGCGCTTTTTGCAGGCAATGCCATGGCCCGGCATAAATTGGTGGACATGGCCGGAGACTTGTACTTGCTCGGGCGTCGCGTACATGCCCATGTGCTGGGATACCGGACAGGGCACACGGACAATCGTGCTCTGGCCCACCGCATCGCCGAGCAACAGCAGGCGCCCTGACGAGAGATTTCACGCAAACTGCACTCAATTTGAGCAGCATAACACAGCACTGGAGGACAAATTATGGCTGAAGAACTAGCGATTAATGGTGGGCCCAGGACTGCCGAGGAAAGCTTTCCGAGTACCGGAAATGCCAGTGGCAGAGATCTGGGTGAAGAGGAAATCGCTCTTGTAAGCGAAGTCATCCGCAGTGGCAGGATGTTCCGTTACAGTGGGAGCATGGTGGGGCAATTCGAAAAAGAGTACGCTGAATATCTTGGCATCGAGTATGTTTTGGCCGTCACCTCTGGCACCGCCTCACTTCACACTGCAGTGGCGGCACTGGAATTGAATCCCGGCGACGAGATCATCACCAGCCCCATCAGCGACATGGGTACCTACATCGGCATTGTGCAGTCTTGCTGCATCCCGATCTTCGCCGATTGCGACCCTCTGACGCTGAACATGAATCCGGAGTCTATCGAGAAACAGATCACGGACCGCACCCGCGCCATACTCGTGGTTCATCTATTCGGGCAGCCTTGCCGGATGGACGAGATCATGGATATCGCCAAGCGTCATGACCTCTACGTCATAGAAGACTGCGCTCAGGCTCACGGGGCCACCTATGATGGGCAACAGGTCGGCACTTTCGGCGATATAGGCTGCTTCTCACTGCAGCAGAGCAAACAGATTACAGCCGGTGATGGCGGCATCATCGCGACTGCCAGGGAAGAGTTCCATGCGCGCGCACGAGATTTCCATGACAAGTACTACGACCGCACGGGGCGCAGCCAGGACCGCAGTGGCGTGGCCCGCATCGGCATCAACTATCGCATGAACGAAGTCACCGGAGCGGTGGCGCTGGCTCAAACCCGCAAACTTAAGAGTATCCTCGAGCGGCGACGGGCATCCGCAGAACGGCTCGTCGAGTTGATCGAGCAGATCGACGGCATCAATGGCCCACATATATACCCCAATACCACTGACCACTCCTGGTGGCGCTTCACATTCAGCATAGACCAGGAAGCACTCGGTGTGGACAATGAAACCTTCGCCAAAGCCATCCGCGCTGAGGGCTTGCCATTCGGACTGGGCTATGTGGGCAATCTGATGGTCGGTACCAAATGCCTCGTCGACCACGTAGCATATGGCGACTCGAAGTTCCCCTGGGAACCTCCGTACGGACGCGATCCGGAGTATGATGAAGCCGACTATCCCGGTGCAGCATGGGGCGAGTCGAACCTGTTTACTCATGCCTGGACAGAGGGCCACACGGTAGAGCACGCCGAGCTGATTGCACAGGGGCTCCGAAAGGTCGCCGACTACTACCGCTCTAAAAAATAGTTTCGTTTTGTCTATACGGTATGCGCATCTGTGTCCTGCAGGCGTGGCGCTCATAGCCACGCCTGCAGAGGCGTGTGCCATTTGAAGGCATTTTCGGGATGACGACGAAATATATATCTAGGGCACTAATACAGAGCACTAGTGCAAGCGATTATCAGAAATTGTAGAGGAAATCAACTATGAGCAGGCGCATCGGCATCGGTCTGGTAGGATTTGGCTTTATCGGCAAGGTACACACGCACGCATACCAGACTCTGCCGCTATTTTTTGACCCTTGCCCGGTTCACGCCGAACTAGTCGGAGTGTGTACTAGCAGGCAAGAGACGGCCGATCGGGCAGCCCAGATCGGCCGGTACAGCTTCGGGACCACCGACTTCGACCAACTACTCGCCCGTGATGATATAGACGTCATAGACATCTGCACACCCAATCATCTTCATCTAGACCAGATTCTGGCGGCGCTGGAGGCAGGTAAGCATGTTTACTGCGACAAACCGCTGACCGTGGATTTGTCGTCCGCCCAACAAATTGCAGCTGCTGCAAAACAGCGCCCAAATTTGTGCCATGGGATGGCTTTTCACTGCCGTTTCGTCCCCGCCTGTATGAAAGCCCGGCAACTCATCGCAGACGGCTTCCTAGGACGACTGTACCATTACCGAGCCACATACTACCACGCTGGTTATACGGATCCTGCCAGGCCTATCTCCTGGCGGCTGCAAAAGGAGTTCGGCGGAGGCGCTCTGAGTGACCTCGGCAGTCACATCATAGACATGATGATGTATCTGTTGGGCGACATAAGCCGTGTGCGAGGCTCGATCGAAACGTTTATCACTGAGCGGCCAGTGGCGCCCGGGGCATCGGAGACCGTGCCTGTGGAGGTAGATGACTACGTCTGTCTGGAGGCGGTCATGGGACGCGGTGGGCGTGGGTTGATAGAGGCCTCCCGCTTCGCCACCGGAACCCAGGACGGCTTCACGTTCGAGATATATGGCGAGCGCGGCTCTCTAAAATTCGACATGATGGACCCGAATTTCTTGTATGCCTATGACATGCGCGATCCTGAGGGAGAGCTTGGTGGCGAACGTGGCTACAAGCAAATTGAGTGTGTTCAACGCTACCCCAAACCTTCAGCGTTACCTTCACCTAAACTCCCAGTGGGTTGGATGCGATTTCACACACAGAGTATTTTCGACTTCCTACACGCTCTAAGCGAGAACCGACTTGGAACTGCGACACTGTTTGACGGTGTTAGAACTCAAGCAGTGGACGAAGCGGTCACGCGTAGCGTGGACACGGGCGATTGGGCCGAGGTGCACTACCCATGCTGACCGCACGCGGCTCTTCGTGCAGTGTCAGTGGATCCGCAGACCCTAACCCATCAAACCCATCAGAGGATACTGCAGAGATCATCCGGGGCGATACTTGATGAGAGACGTAGCTTCCGAATCCGATAACAGAGGCATCACGATAGACAGAGTCGGTATACGCGACTTGCATTTACCTGTCCGCATAATGGAAAAGGACGGAGGGTACGCGCGCCTTCTGGGCCAAATTGAGGCCAGTGTCAAGTTGCCGCATGTCAGGCGAGGCACGCATATGAGCCGCTTTGTCGAGATCCTTTCGGCATGGAGCAAGCGGTCGGTCTCCATGACGGAAATGGAAGCCACTTTGTGGCACATGCTTGACGAATTCTCAGCCCCTGCCGCCCGTGTGCTGCTCAAATTTAAGTACTTCCTGCCCAAACATGCTCCAGCTTCCGGGCAAAATAGCCAACTGGATTACGATTGCAGCTTCGAAGGCACTGTCGCGGACGGTCAATTCCGCTTCCGGCTTGGCGTAGCGGTACCAATACTAACTCTATGTCCATGCTCCAAGGAGATCTCCGATCGTGGGGCGCACAGTCAGAGAGCCGTGCTTTCAGTGCAAGTCAACTGTCGGTCAGGTATCATACTCTGGCTGGAAGACCTCATACCTCTTTTGGAGCAGCAAGGAAGTGCAGAGATCTACCCTCTACTCAAACGCACAGACGAAAAAGCGATAACTGAATCCGCGTATGACAATCCAAAGTTTGTTGAAGACGTGGTTCGTGACACCATCATCGCACTGAAGGGCCACCCCGCCGTGCTAGGTGCATCCGCCCAGTGTGACAGCTTTGAATCAATTCACAATCATGTGGCTTACGCTTATGCAGAACTCGGAGACCTGTAAATGGTCGAACTGATCATCGGTTTGGTGTTGGGTACACTCGGCTTGTCAGCGTTCTGGCTGGTGCTTCGAACACTGAGACGTGCAGGCAAACCTGCCCCTGTCGCACCACCACCTGTAGAAGATGAAGAGATCGAACCGATTGACCCTGAAGGCGAAATCGGTACCGACGGGCTTGTATACATGTTTGCCGGCAAGTTTGTCAGGCCGGTCGGCCGCCGTTCGCTGGGTTCAATTCCGCGAGATCGGGCGTTCGATCTGGCTAGCGGCGATGAACTCGACCCGTTGGATTTTGCTATGCAGATGTTATATGCGGTACTCACCGACTTGCTTTCGGGCGAGTATATCAAGCTACGTCTGGTAGAGCGTGAGGCCACTTTCATGCCTCCTTTCCCCCACAAAAACTGGGAGATGGAGCTTCGACAGGTGAAAGCCTTCCGCTCCAGTCCACTGTGTGATGGCCTGAACATAGCTTTCGAGATGATCTACAAGAAGCGGATGAGAAAAACCCAGACGGACAATCCGCAGTCGCTGGCTGAGAGTACTCCGGAAGCCCTCTGGGTCCCACTCGATGAACTGGTAGAGAACGCGCTGAAAGCTATGCGCCAGGAGATGCGCTTCTGGGACCGGGGCTGCATCTATTCGGACCTACGAAATTACGTAGGTATCGGTCTGACCGCCCAGCGCTACGTCCTGGCACCAGCGCAGGACACGTGGCTTGACAGGCTGCGGCGCAAAGGGCCACTTCTCAATCCTCACGCGATCAGCAAACACCGATTGGATGAAGCAGCCGAGGCGCTGCTGCGCCGCATCGAGACCTTCCACACCCGTTTTGGCTCTCCTGAGGCCAGAGAAGATCCTCGCTGGCCGGCAGGTGACGTCAGTCCCGCTCTTTTGCAGCCGCGCGTGCCGCTTCATGAACTGCCGCTCGATGACTGTTTGCGCCTGAGTGTCTACGAGACTCTGGTAGCCATCCGCCAGTTGGAGCCAAGTGGAGAGGCAGGGATTTAGCATGAAGTGGGCTGAAGTGGTCGAGTGGATAGCCATCATGCTGATCATCGTTTTGTGGTGGCCACGCATATTTCTCGGTTACGGCTACAACCATGATCCGATGTGGTACCATATACTCACCCACTATGTATCGCCCCTGGTGCTGATTGTCATCGTCCTGCGGCGTTGGCGTCGTATGCAGGAAGGCTTTGATTACAGTGAGGAAATGCTGAAACATATGCCACGGGCAGGTTCCGAAAGCCGCCACAATAGTGACGCCAAATCCAAACATGATGGCCCCCCGTCACTTCCTTTTGCACCACCGTCTGATGAAGAAGACGGCGACCGATCATAGGCCGAAGAGCCCCCTAACCCCTGGCCGCGCCGCCACCGACGTCGACTCAGAGTGCCTCATCTGCGCAGTAAGCCGGGACCTTTTCGGTTTCCAACTGCTTCTGTGACATCATAGAATCTAAGCCACCGCCGTCTGCACTAAGCGTTGGGCCGGAACAGTGAGAATAGCTATGCCAGAGTTGCCTGAAGTCGAGACTATACGTCGAGGGCTGCAAGATCAGGTGGTCGGCGACACCATCGTGTGCGCACACCTGCGCCGCCAGGACATAATCCTGACACCGCCGGAAGAATTTCTATCCGCACTGGAGGACAGGCGGATAATCGGCACTGGCCGGCATGGGAAGGCACTGTGGCTGGCTCTGGAAGACCATGTGGGCCTGGGCATCCATCTGCGTATGAGCGGGCAGTTCAAACTTGTTCCTTCAGATAGCCTGACGCCCAAACACACCCACCTGGTGCTTGAGCTTGCCGCGAATGGCAGGCTGATCTTCGTGGACCCACGCCGTTTTGGCCGACTGGAGCTGCTCGACACTCGGCGACTGGACCAGGCCGTGCTTCTGCGGCGGCAGGGCCCCGATGCCCTGTCCGAACAGTTGACCAGAGAGCACCTCCTCGAAGCAGCTTCCCATCACAGTATCGCGATCAAGCAGTTCCTGCTGGACCAGTCACACGTGGCAGGCATCGGGAACATCTACGCCTGCGAAATTCTCCATCTGTGTCGGCTGCACCCGGACACGCCTGCCAACCGTGTCACCGCTAACGAAATGGCTCGTCTGCTGGAAGCTACACGTAGCGTGTTGACCGCGGCGGTGCAGGCTGGCGGTACCACTCTGGCCGACGCCCAGTACCAGACGCTGAACGGCAAATCTGGCGAGTACCAACACCACGCTGCCGTCTATGCGCGCGAAGACGAACCCTGTGTCCGGCGCGATTGCCGAGGCCGAATTCGCAGGTACAGACAGGCGGGCCGAAGTACCTACCTGTGTCCTGTCTGCCAGGCTTCCGGTAGGGGTCGCAAGAAGTAGACGCTATCTCACCATCCGTGGCTTCGCGCTTCCTCATCAGGCCGTCGTCAGTTGATGCTCCGAAGATACGGACTGACTTGTGATGCGAGGGATGGATGCGTAGAGGGCCTCCGCGCCTGATGGCACAGTGCTCGTCCGCTTGAGTGGAGTGCAAGGCAAATGTCACTGTGTCTATACACACATGAACGCCGCCGCCACAGTAGAGGGGCGATATCTGTCACCAGGGGGAAAACGGTATCCAAACGGGAGTGTCGTGCTTGCAGCCATAGGCTATAGGCTATCGTACAGGTGAACTTCTCAACGCTGCGCGCAACCTACCCGAAATGCGAACTCGTCACTCGTCAGGCACTCGGTCCCACAAATGGTCATGTGTCATGTACAGCCCAGGCTACTCCGTCAACTCGTCTCTGGACACCTGAGGAGCAGGGCCGTTAGCTTCCTGCTGTTGCGACTCCGCCGACTTCTGTTCCCACAACTCTTCTTCCTCGCGATTTCGCTTATCTATGGCGACAATTGACACCCGCGTGAACAGGGCTAGCGACAGCAGCAAACCCGCAAGCCCAATCCACGTCAGCAAAAGTCCGTTGCCGACATACGTGAGCACCGCCGACGTGGCTGCCAGCGTCCAGGCTGAAAGAAGCAGGGGGCGGTTGACCTTGCTACGAAGGTCGTGCTTGCCCCACTCTTCCTGGGGCAGTATCAAACCTGCTCTCTCCAGGTCTCTCAGTGACATCCGGGCTTCTCCCTTACCTCATCAGCCTTCTATGTCCCAGAAGAACTCGAAAAACTGGGAGACGCTGAACTTCATCCAGCCGCTGCTCATGTTCACCAGCATCAACGGGGTCTGTATCTGCCGCGCTATTTGAGCTGTCTTGTCGCCCCAGACCTTGCGACGCACCCAGCTTTCGCGCGAAGCACCGACGATAACAAGATCGAACTCCTCAGACTGTTCGGCTATTGTCTCTACCACTTCTCCGGCTTCAACACGTATCTGAAAGCGCTGTTCAGCCAGCGGAGTTTCTACGTCTTGTTTATGCTTTTCCGTATAGCGCGCTACCGCCTCACGCAACTCCGTAGCTCGCTGGGCCTGGAGGGCTGGCGGCATGTCCCGATCCACGACATGCAGCAGGCGGATATACGAGTCAGAACGGTCCGCCATGACAGCGGCGAACTGGGCGATCAGGCTGGCATGCTGGGGATGCTGCACAGGTACCAAAATACGTTTGGCCGGTACCTTCACATCGCCGCGCACCACTACCACGTTTGCATCGGCGTTTTTCACGATGCGATCGATGGTAGAGCCGATAACTGTACGCGGATCGCGGCTACGGCCGGCCCAACCCATAACTACAAAATTGGCGTGAGTGTCCTCCACGGTGTCCACAATCGCATCCGCAGCCCGATGGCCTATCCGCACCAGGCTGTTTGGCACAATCCCCAGGTCTTCAGCCTGCGCGGAGACTTCATCCAGCAGTGGCCGACTGTCCCCTATGAAGTCGCGCCCGACGCTCACTGGCAGTTGATCCGGTACCGTGATTACGTTCAGAAGCATCAGATTACCTGGCTTCAAACGAAGCAAGCGATGGCTGACCGCCAGCAGGCTTGGAGCTGTCTGTGGATTAGCTATGGGCACGAGAACCGAGAACTTCCGTCTCTCGATCTGGGGCATCTGCGCTGCGACAACAGGGCTCACATCGCGTTCACGTTCTCGTTTGGAGGCATAGAAGTGATGGATCAGCAATCCTGCGGCAATCCAGCCGGTGGTAATCAGGGCGGCCGTAGGCGAGAAAGCGAAAGTGAACACGATCAGCACAAGCTGCAGGGTGATGGCCACCACCTGCACCCAGGGGAAAAACGGCAGCATGTAGCCGTAACGCAGCTTGTCGCCATACTTGCGCCGTATAGTGATGGAGGCCACGTTGACCTGAAGAAACAGTAGCATAAACATGATGCCTGCAGATGCAGCCACCGCCTCCAGAGGGATGCTCACTGCCATCAAAGTGATGATCACTCCGCTGAAGATGAGTGCGACATGAGGGACCCGGGTCCGCGGATGGACGGCGGCAAACATATCGGGGAGGTTGCGGTCGCGTCCCATGGCGAACGCCACTCGTGTGGAAGAGTATGTCGTGGCGTTCAACGCGCTCATCGTAGAGAGCAGTGCGCCAATCGAGAGCAGTATGGTGAAGGGCCCCATGAAGCTTCGTGCGGCGCGTGCCAGAGCCACGTCGGGATCGGTCTGACTAAGCCATTGCCAGGTGGTGATTGCCCCTTCACTGGCGGGCACCTGCACAGCCCCAAGTGCAACAAAAGCCACTGCGATATAGGTGGGTATGACGATGATCATCGCCAGGAAAACTGCTTTGGGTATGTTCTTGCGCGGATTGCGGACCTCTTCACCCGCCTGAGCGATAATTTCGTAGCCCTCGAACGCAATGAAAGTCAATCCCATAGCTATGAAAACACCGGTGATGCCGTTGGGCGCAAATCCGCGCACGCTATCATCGAGTCCGGGGAGATGGAGGTTCGAAAAGTGGCTCATCTGCTCAGGATTGCGCATGATCGCCCATAGCCCTGCGATGACGAAGATCCAGATGATCAGCATCTTGCCCACGGTGACGAAATTGCCTGCTCGCCCGGTTTCAGAAGCACCGCGGAAATTGACGTAGACGAACATCAATGCTATCGCAGCCGCAATCGCCTTCTGTAACGCTGGGCCTTCAAGTCCAAAGGCAGGAATGTTCAAGTCACGAAGCACGAGCGCGAAATAGGCCGCGAAACCCAGGGCGTACACACTGCCGACTACCGTATGAGAAAACCAGTCAATCCAGCCTGCAAGAAATGCATTTGCGCCAGGCAAGCCCTGTTTCACCCACTGATATCCACCGCCTGCAGTGGGTATAGCGGAGCCTAATTCGGCGTATACCATACCTGTCAGCAGGGTGACCACGCCGTTGAGGCCGAACGCAAGCAGCAAGGCGGGCCCTGCTTCTCCGGCAGCGATACCGGTCAGGACGAAAATGCCGGCACCAATCATGCCGGCAACCCCAATCATGGTAGCATCGAAGAGCCCCAAATCACGACTAAGGTCGCTTTGGGGCTCTTGTGCACTTCCTTGCGAAACTCCTGCCATGCACTACCTCCAGCGGAGACAATCCGTGAATAGCTGTCGGGCCAACACGGATTGGACGAGCCCCCTATCCCGCAATAACCTTGTCCAGGCTCGAAGCCAGGTCTTCTTCGGAGTGCACGCCGACTATCGTCTCAACAATCTCACCGTTGTTGAAGATGGCCATGAAGGGAATTGCACGAATCTGATACTTCTGAGCCAGCTGTTCGTTGCTGCCATCAGAGATGTTGACACGAGCAATCACGGCCTGGTCACGGTACGTCTCGGCAACCTTATCCAGCACTGGATGCATCATCATACACGGGCCACACCAGGGGGCCCAAAAATCCACCAGTACTGGTTTTTCAGCCTGCAAAACCTGTGCATCAAAATCTTCATTTGTGACATCAATCGGCATGAGATTATCCTCCTGACCATTTGCGTTATACTATAGGCTATAGTTGGTGTAACAGTATGACATAACGACATTTGAGCTGATCTTTGTTATCGAAACAGGCAAAGCATACACAGCATCTTATTGTGACAGAGTTTTGGTGATTGCGTTGTTCAACTGCTGCTCGATGTCCGGCGCAAGCCCCTCCCACCTGTCAATCACTGTACCATTGGAGAAAAGTAGCACCGTAGGTATCGCGCGGATCGAGTACTCAGAAGCCAACTGTGGTTCGTCATCTATATCAACGCGCCCCATGATTGCCTTCCCGGCAAACTCACTGGCCAGGCCGTCCATAATTGGGTGCATTTTTTCACACGGCCCGCACCAGGGGGCCCAGAAATCCACCAGAACAGGTGTCGAAGCGCCAAGAACGCTGTCCTGGAATGACGCTGTGGTGAAGTCAACAACTGCAGCTTCCGCCGCGCTCTCTTCGGCCTCACCAGCACTGTCTACCGCCTGTTCGGCCTCAGGTGCTTCCGCTTCTTCGACGGGAGACGGTAGTGGTGGCAGCTCGGCTTCAACGCCGGCGACATCTGTTTTTCCCGGGCATCCCGAAATCGCAAATGGCACCACGAGAAGCAGCATGGCTATCAGTAGACCTGCGAGTGGCCTCGCACATCGAGACCGCCTGAAAGTATCGTACCAGGTAGATATCAATTCCCTACCTCCTTGTGACTAAATCGTAGAATTGGGCAATTCTACCACCTTTGCACACTTGACGCAACTGCAACACCACCTCAGACATGGATTGCCTCGTAAGCAGTGTCGTACATAGCCACGATGTTTTCCGGTGGGCTGACCGCCTGGATGTTGTGGCATGGGGCCAGGATGTATCCCCCTCCGCAACCGAGGGTAGCCAGGTTATCGAGCACTTCCTGACGCACCTCATCCACAGTGCCAAAGGGGAGTGTGTACTGATTGTCCATCGCTCCGTGAAAGACAATCTGATCGCCGAAGTCGCGCTTGAGCGCTTCTCGTTCCATCCCTTCGCAACGCCACTGCACCGGGTTGAGCACATCCATGCCGATCTCGATCATATCCGGTATCACTTCGCGCACCGCACCGTCACTGTGATGGAACACGTAGGCTCCTGCGTCATGAACCAGGTCCATCATCCGCTTCATCCGTGGCAGGAGAAACTCGTGCATGTGACTGCGCGACATCAGAAGTGACTGCTGCGTACCGAGGTCCTCGGCCACGTAGCTGAACAGTACTTTTCCCGGTATTTGCTCGAAGATGCGTTCCGTACTTTTGTAGCATAGGTCGAATAGTCTGTCCAAACAGTAGTGGACGATATCGGGGTGAAGCACCAGATCCATCAGGGCCTGCTCCTGCCCACGCAAATGGCAGTAGGTTAGGAACGGTTCGGAGCCCCCACCACGTACAGGGCAATCAGGGAGCTGATCAGTCTGCGCGGGAATGTGCGTATAGTTCCACCAATCAGGGCTGGGCCAGCGGTACTCAGAGTCTATCTGACTTACGGTCTCAAATTCGGCCAGAGGATGAAATACGCATTCTCGATAGCTCCCCGTGGCGTAAGCGACATCGCGATAGCCGCAGCCGAACACGTCAAGCTCGGGGCTGATCGGCGGCCCGACATAGCGGCCGGAAACAGCCACCACACGATCTATGTGGAGTCGCTCATACAGTTGGCTGTGGTTCTGCAAGTCCAGATGATCGAGCAGTTTCTTCGTCGCTTCCGGAGTTGCCCAGTAGTCAGTTGGGACCCTATCTGTTGGCTCTCTTTTCAGCACAGCCATCCAACGCTCTCTGGGCGTCATCTGTTCTGTGGCCATGTGTACTATCACCTCACGCGGAGATCGAAAGCTGTTATCACTACATGGTGGCATGGATTCACTGACAGACTTGAGCAGATGTTGCAGGCATGGTATCATCATTTCAGATGTGTGCATAGTAGACACTGGATGCCGCGCAGATGATCGTCACTCCTCGGCCTATCTCCACGCTTGACCTGTCAGGCGGTGGCTGTAGACCGGCAAACAGCTGTATCTCGTCCCCTGGCATCTTGTGTCGCGACCAGATACAGAACTACTCATGCAAATGCTATCTGATTTACTTCTCCAGTGGCATAGCCATCAGCCACTGCTTTACGCTGCCGTGACCGTGCTTTCGATGGTCGGGCTCGGCACGCTCTTCGCCCTGCTGACTAACTGGACGAGCGCGCGCAATCGGCCGTCTACCCGCAATTCACAAGAGCCCGATGCCGGTGATAAGTAAGTGCATTTCCCGATAGCCGGAGTAACGGTCAACCCGTACTATCTGATCGGCCTCGGCGTATTGGTCGGTGTATCCGGCGGCTTTATGGGCATGGGCGGCGGTTGGTTGCTAGTGCCGGCCTTGAGCGCTCTGGGCACACCGATGAACATAGCAGTAGGGACATCCCTTGCCCAGATGCTGGGTGCTGCCATCGTGTCAGCGATGCGTCACTGGCAGTTTGGCAACATATCATTTCGCATCGCGACAATCATGATCCCAGGCAGCCTGCTGGGAGTGGAGTTCGGAGCGTTCATCATCGAACTGCTCAAGGGGCAGGGACCTACCCAGGTTGACTTCGGCATTGGTGTGACTTTTGCAGGCATTCTGACCCTGGTATCGCTGTTCGTCCTCCGCGACGCGCTGAAAGACTATACCAGAGCACGGCAGTTGGCCGCGTCTCATCCAGGTGACAGCATCCACAAGTACCATGTGACCCCGGTTCGTCCTATCCCCCGTCGCCTGCAGGCCATCAAGCTCAAGCCTTGCATCGCCTGCCCCATCTCGGGCATAGAATCGATTTCAGTTTGGGCAATTCTGGCCGTAGCATTCATCATGGGCACACTCACCGGACTGCTCGGCATCGGTGGAGGGCTGGTCGGGTTGCCACTACTGGTCTATGTCATCGGCGTGCCAACTAGAGTGGCAGTAGGCACGGTAGTTCTCACCGTAGTGGTGGCCTCAGGGTTTGGTACCTTTTCACATGCATTGAAGGGAAATGGTGACCTGTTGATGGCGCTGTTCATCTTCATCGGCGCCGCGATAGGCTCACAAATTGGCGCCCTGGCCACACGTTATGTGTCGGGCATCTTCATCCGTGCACTTTTCGCCGTGGCTGCCCTTGGTGCAGCGGCATCCGTAGTGCTGAACACCTTTCTGGGGCTGCGTACCGCGGCTCTCGTCGTGGTACTGATGGTGGGCGTACTCACGTGTGCACTTATCATCCAGCTACTGTTCACTGGCCTGTTACGTTCGCGCCGTCAGAGGCTAGACAGCAATTCGCCATAGCCGCGCAACGTAGACATAGGGTGGATCGCACCTGTAGGCTTCGCGCTGTGTCTCATGGAGGTATTGCCAGAGACGGGCACACGTAAACCGCTAGCCTCCATCCTCCCACCTGCCTCTTCAGGCTCGTAGCACACTCGCACCGCCAGGGCCGAGCAGCAATCATGTGTGGCCATAGCCGCGAGAGCACGGTCACGGTTGTGAGACTCCCCTTGAAAGCTTCACGTTGTGCCTGGTGTGGTGGTACCGGGTACTAACAGTGGGCGTGCTCACGTGTAGTACTTATCATCCAGCTACTGTTCACTGGCCGTTACGTTCGCGCCGTCAGAGTCTGGGCAGCAATTCGCCATGGCCTTGCAGGCGCAACCATATGCTTAGAGCTGCCGCACAAACGATCAGTACCATAGCTCCTACATCGGCCCACCTCACGGCAAATGTACGCAACTCAACGCGCCTGGCAGTAGCCATGAGTCCACGTGCTTCCAGAGCGCGCGACAGGTTGTCGGCCTGCCTTAGCGCATATCCGAATACTGGGGCGGCAAGGCTCAGATATCTACGTAAACGTGTCATCAGTCCGCCACTATCCAGATCCAAACCGCGTGCGCGTTGAGCATCCTTCACAGTCTGCACCGTCGCGAGGAAGCTGGGCAGCAGTCGGAATGCAAGCGACAAAGCTACTGACATACCGCCTGGCAGCCCCAGCCTGCGCAACGCAAAGGTGAAGTCTTCGGGACGGGTGGTAGTCACAAACACCAGGCCGAACACCAGTAGAGCGGTAATTCGGCAGCCCATCGCCACTCCATAGAGTACAGATTGCTCAGATATAGTCAGCGGGCCCAGTTCTGCCAGCACGTGTGGCTCCTCGACATCCAGCAGGAACAGTGACCACATAAGTGAAGCCATGATGAACAGCACGACTAGAAACGCGCCTAACTGACGCAAGTTTGGCTTCCCCCCTGCCGCAATCAGCAATAGCAGGGCAACTGCGAGAACTACGGCCTCCCACAAAGGAAGATTGAAGGCCATAGCAGGGACAAAAAGCAGGATCAGCCCCAACAGCTTCACCACGGGGTGCAACCGATGAATAGCAGTGTCAGCGCTGATGAAAAGAGAACTGGTTTGCATACGTATTCCTTTCAATCGCTCCAGACGGCACCAAACAACACGGCAATCAATCCCAGGTCTCGCTAGCTCAAACGCACATACTCGCCGAATTCTTCCGGGCTCAAGAGTGGCACTCCAAACAGGGCCATCGAAATCTCGACCACCGCCGGTATACGCTGGCAGGCGGCCTGCAGAGCCCTCTCATCTGCTACCACATCGCGCACCGCACCATCAACCACCACCTGTCCTTCCCGCAGCAAAATGAGCCTGCTTGCGTAGCGCATAGCCATCTCTGTATGGTGTGTGACTACGATTATGGTATGGCCTTGTGTCTGCAATTGACGCAACAGTTCCATCATGGCCTCTTGCTGCGGGACATCAAGGCCGGTGGTGGGCTCGTCAAACACTATGATGCCGGGTTCGCAGGCCAAAATGGCTGCCAACGCTACGCGCTGTCTCTGGCCTCGGGTCAGTGCGAATGGATCAGCGGTCTCGAGGCCCACAAGCTCAGTGACTGCTATAGCGTCGGCTACCAACCGTGTGACCTCCTCGCGGCTGCGGCCGAGGTTGCGCGGCCCAAACGCTACCTCATCGAAAACCGTGTCGGCGAAAATCTGGTTGTCAGGGTTCTGATACAGATAGCCAATCTGAGATGCCAGGTCGGTTACACTCATAGCTGCAACGTCACGTCCGTTCACCTTCACAGTGCCCTGATGTGGTGTCAACAGGCCCATCATCAGCTTGCACAGAGTGGTCTTGCCCGAACCGTTGGGCCCGAGAATGGCGACGAACTCACCCTGCCGCACCTGCAGCGATACCTTCTGGAGAGATGCAGGACCGCCATAGCTGTGAGAAACCAGGTCAACAGCGACGGCTTCACCGCCTGCGAAGGGCTCGCGCTCACTATCGCGTCGCCTCGTCAGAGCAGGCTCATCCAGCACTGCCGCACAATCACGCAGCGTGCGCACTGCCTCCGCGGCTGTCTCCGGCACATCGGGCAGGCCGACGGCTTGCGCTATCTCGGCCAGTGGATGGGGCCGCAAGCCAACGGCTCGAGCACGTGCCACATCTCTAAGCAAGTGGCCGCAGGCTCCGTCATACGCGACAGCCCCTTCGCTGAGGACCAGCAGAGGGTCTGTGCCTGTCCCGTGCGTCGGATCATCTGTAGCCAACAGAATGGTGCGCCCCTGAGTCGCTAGGCTCTCAACGGCGTCTATAACTTGAGCTCGACCCAGGGGATCAAGGTCAGTGGTCGGCTCGTCAAGCACCACTATGGGCGGTTCGGCAGCCATCACTGCAGCAAGCGCCAGGCGTTGTTTCTCGCCTCCTGACAGTGTAATCGGATCGCGTCCCAGCAGATGCCCAAGCCCCAGCGTGTCGAGCCAGTGATTTACTCGCTCACGCATAGCCTCTCTTGGTACTCCACGGTTTTCAAGCCCGAACGCGATCTCCAACTCTACATCGCTGCAGAAGAGTTGGGTCTCGAAATCCTGAAACACCAATCCCGCAACTTGAGACAGGTCATCCACCGATTGCGACCTGGTGTCCTGACCTCCAATGTGCACGGTTCCAACAAAATCACCGGACTGCATGTGGGGGATCACGCCGTTCATGCACAGGCACAGCGTAGATTTGCCGGCACCTGTTCGCCCCATGAGTAGGCGCATTTGGCCTGACTTTTGCCGGAAGCTGACTTCATGTAGTGCCGGGGTGATGCTGTCACCATAGGCAAAATGCAGGTCAGAGACCGCTATCACACCATCGCTTACATCGGTAGGCTTTTCGTCTGACACTCCAGCAGTAGTAGCCTGCGAGCGCCTCGAACCGATTCGAGCCATCAGTGAACTACCCAACACGATTAGCAGACTACACCACATACCTAGCTCTCGAAGCGACATTTCTGCGGGCATTAGCAGAGACACCGGGATGGGTTTACCGTCAGCATCTAGAGTCGGCTCCAGCGTGAGCATCCCCAGTTTGCTCCCCCAGGAAGCGAGTGCGCCGGTCTTATCGAGTGCTGCAAACACACCCACTATGCAGGCCGCCATCAGGACAAGCCCGGCAATTGGCGTTATCGGCGTCGTCTTGATGTCGTCCTCGTGCATAATCTGTGAGTACGTCAAGTTCCATTTATGCGCTCGCGGATACATCAGTATCAGCAGAGGGATGCCGAGTACGATTCCCGCAATGCTATTGTTGATAGTGATGATGCTCGTGAGCACAACATATGGCACGAGACCCAGCAGATCCAGTCCGGTGCCGATGACGACTGCACAGGCAGCGCTACCAAGGAAAATCACCAGTACCAGTAGAGGCACTTCCCGCCAGGTACCTCGGGGTGGGTTGAAACCCTTGAACATAACCCACAGCCTATATGGCACATAGGCGAAGAGGAAATTGCCAATCAGGCCGAAAAAACTGCCTGGTCCCACGGTACCAAAAAAATCGGCCATGAGATTGCCGATAGCACATCCCCATGCCGCCGCTGGTCCAAACAGTAGCCCGCAGACTACAGGGATTGCGTTACCGGGCCGCAACTCCGTGAAACCCGGGACGATCGGGATGATTTTGAACGGTATCAAAATCGCCGCATAGATGGCCGCTGAGAGGGCCACGAGCACCACCATCTTGCTGCTGCGCCACATCACAAGCACATCTCGCATCTACGGCAACTCCTCATCGATATGAACTGGTCTTCGCGTACGAAGTCAGTATTCCACTCCGAGACCGCCTTTCCCTGTCTGTTGCAGCTAATAAACCAGGATGTTTACCTATTGACCTTGCATACTGGTGGATTTATGGGCTTACTTACGGCTTTTTGCGCCGCCTGGAGGCAAACCGTAAAACGGCGTGGAGGAATTATCCGTACTAAGGGCGAAGTGGCTCCTGCCGCAGCAAGTACCGTATTCCGTTGCATTGCTGGAGGACTTGGCGTGACGTCTCGCACTCTGCTTCTATCGGTTGTCCTGGCTCTGGCTGCGATAGCGTGGATGCACCAGGCCAGTTTGGTACAAACCCCCGGACAGATATATGCTCCGGTGTACCTTCTTTCGGTGCCTCCGGTGCCGGCGATTTTTTGTCTACTGCTACTGGTGATCTTGGCACCTGTGCTGCCTCGACTAAGTAGGAAGCTCAAAAGCTTCAGCAAACAAGAGATGCTGCTGATATATATGGTCCTCGTAGTCGCTGTTCCGCCGGTGACTTTCGGCGTCGTCTCCAGTATGCTTCCGGCAGCATCGGCAGCAAATTACTTTGCCGCCCCTGATAACAACTTCCAGGCACTGGCCGACAATCTGCCGAAGTGGTTCGCTCCTCAGAATCCAGAGATCATCCGCACCATGTATGAGGGCAGCCCGGATGGCACCATCCCCTGGCGGCAGTGGGCGTATCCTCTGGCGATGTGGACCGGTTTCATGGCTCTGCTTTATTTCACAGGTCTATGCCTGGTCACGATTTTCCGCAAGCAGTGGTCTGAAAACGAACGGCTTCGCTACCCACTGCTTTTCATACCTCTGAGCATCGTCGAGAAAGAGGCACCGGGAAGCCACACGCAGTTTTTTCGCAATTCGCTTGTGTGGATGGGGATCGGCATCGTGGTACTTCACCACGCTCTAAACATAGCCAATGCCTATAACCCCGCAGTCATGGCACTGAAGGACCGCTACGGATTGGGTGCACAGATCTTCACCGAGTACCCGTGGACCGCGTACCGAGGCATCACCTTTTTCCATAGACCACAGGTCATCGGTCTGGCCTACTTCGTCCCCCTCGACATACTCTTTTCCGGGTGGTTCTTCTTTCTCCTGCAGCCCACTCTGCGACTGATTTCCGACCTGTTCGGCTTCACTGCCTCGGCGGGTTTTCCCCACACCCTGCCGCAATCTGCGGGGGGCTACGCAGGCATGACCCTGATACTGTTCTGGGTAGCACGCCACGAAATCGTGAAAATGCTTCGCAAAGCTTTCGGAGGCGACCGCAGCATTGGCGATTCCAGTGAGCCGATGTCACACCGTGCTGCACTCATCGGAGCTCTGGGCGGTATGCTGGCGATAATCATATGGGTAAGCGCGATGGGAGCCAACTGGGCCCATGCTACAGCCTACTTTCTCATGGTCGTTGGCTTTGGCCTGGTATATGCTCGCATACGTGCAGAAGCTGGCATACCTACCATGTGGGGCTATTTTGGCGGCCATGTGCGTACGCTAAGATACTTCCTCGATGTACGACAAATCATGCCCCAGAGCTCTCTGTCCAACCTGGCTGTCCTGACGTCTTTCGACTGGCTGACTGAGGGCTACTTTCCGGGCCAGTGGGGATATGTGGCAGAAAACCAGAAACTGGCTGAAGACATCAAAATCAAGCCTCGAATTATCGTGCCTGTGATGATGGTTGCCTTCGTCCTGGGCTGTGTTTTTGCATACTACCTGATCCTGCAATCGTACTATACATACGGCGCCATGGTATTGCATGGCGGCACCACTCGCGGCGGATATGCGATTATCAACGCAGTGAACGCCTGGACTCAGGCGTCATCTATGGTAGACACTGGAGGTGCGCCCAACCGAGAGTACGCCATCGCCATGATTAGCGGTGCCGCTTTAACCGTTCTCCTGGTGCTGGGCAGATGGCGCTGGCTGCGGCTGCCCTTTCACCCCCTCGGGTATATCTCCTGCATCCAGTACGGGTACTGTCTATGGGGGCCGTTTTTCGTGGTCTGGATCATCAAGGGCCTGGTGCACCGGCTGGGAGGGGCACGTCTCTATCGTCAATTGATGCCGTTTTTTCTCGGACTTGCATTTGGGGATCTACTGTGTGGTGGCATAACCTGGATTCTCATGGCGCTTTTGGGCCCTGATATCACAGCGGGTTACATGGTGCAGTTCGGATAGACGGACGTCAGCACGTTGGGCGACGCCAGGTTGGCCGCCCCACATAGAGATTGCAGTCGGAGCTTTCCGAACATACCAGACTGTATGACGTACCTCTTACCCCGTTGTCTCTTCGGGGCTGCCAGGGTATCTGGAAGCGACGTCAGATGTCACACCGACCACGCAATCCGACTTGTGGCCGGATAGATGGCAGCTTTGGGGCTTGAGACACGCTTACCGAACGGGAAACTTACTTCTCTCAGATGGCCAGGGTGCAAACACGAAAAAGCCCTTCCCGTGGTATTACACGGGAAGGGCTTTAGTATACGTTGGCGGGGCTGACGGGACTCGAACCCGCGACTTCCACCTTGACAGGGTGGCACTCTAAAACCGACTGAGCTACAGCCCCAGCGTCGCCGACAAAAAACACTTCCTCTTGCACAACAACTACGGTGCGTGTGGAAGCCTGTACAGTCTACCATGCAAGCAACGAATTGTCAACAATCAGATGCGCTGCAAGAAACAAAAGACCCGCCGGGCCGTGGGAGAGACCCGGCGGGCACCATCTCTTCCGCCCGTGCCTGCATCTGTAGCTACATCATATGGGCGGCAAGTGTCTGCTCTTAGCCTGGGCGCAAGTCAAGGGGGCGACCTTGAAGTTGCTAAGAACAGACCAGGGTAGTAGACTGCATGTGAAGCTATGTCTAAGATGCAAGCATTGTTACTATACAACCCTGCACGCAGTATAGTGTAGCTTTAGGCTGCTGTCAAGTACAGTTTTCTACGATAGCATCACAGGAACCAATATGCTCATCAGGTAACATGGCGGCTGCTGTGCGTAGTTGAATGCAACAAAACTCGATGCATTCCAACCGCCAGTCATCGGCATTTGTGCCGAGAAAATCGGTGCTGGACATATGGCTGCCACTTTACATGGATTTTCTACGGCTTTCCTGTTATACTTGCATATCAAGGAACTGCCTGGTCACACCTGTACGTTAGGGATAATGGCACGGGCTTGCTACTTTTCGTGTCTAACGTTCGAAGGCTGGGACATACTCTTCATACTGATGGGAGGTGTTGGATCATAGGCCTGGCAATTGAGACGGAGAAGCTTAGTAAGATTTATACACATGACGCAAATGGTCAACCGGTCGGGCTGATAGATCTGTCACTTGTAGTAGAGGAAGGACAGATTTTCGGTTTGCTGGGGCCCAACGGTTCCGGCAAGACCACAACGCTCAAACTGCTCCTCGGACTAATTTTTCCTACTGCGGGTAGAGGCCAGGTGTTTGGCCAGCCGCTGGGCAGTAACACCTACAAGCAGCGCATCGGTTTTCTGCCCGAGGGGCCCTACTTTTACGAGCATTTGAACGGTGTGGAGCTATTGCAGTTCTACGGCAGCCTGTTCGGCATGGGTGGCAGCGCACTGTCTGCACGCATCGAAGAGCTGCTCAAGCTGGTGGGCATGTGGGACCGGCGTTTTATCCGGGTTCGCGACTATTCTCGAGGCATGCGCCAGAGAATAGGAGTGGCCCAGGCGCTCATAAACGACCCCGACCTTCTGTTTCTCGATGAGCTCACATCAGGGCTCGATCCAATTGGCGTCGTCGACATGCACCACCTGCTAACGGATCTGCGAGACATGGGCAAGACCCTCTTTGTCTGCAGCCACCTGCTCAAGGACATGGAGCCACTTTGCGACCGAGTGATCATCCTCAACAGAGGCAAAGAATGTCGCACCGGTACGGTGGATGAACTGCTGCGAGTGGCTGACCAGGTACGCTTGGTCCTGTCCAACTGGTCTGATGAGCTGAAAACCCGGCTGGCGACCTCCGCAGCCGATTGTGAGGTGGCCGACAAACAACTGATCTGTCACTTCCAGGATCAGAGCCAGGCGTTGGCAGCCGCGACAATCGCCGTGGAGGCCGGCGCGGTCATCGAGGATCTTGGTGCCCGCCGCCGCACTCTCGAAGAAGTATTCATTGAAGCTGTGGGAGGCGAGGAACCATGCGACCAATCTTCAGAGTAGCTCGAGCCACCTTCCACGAAGCATGGCGACGCAGATTTCTTAACGGAATCCTGATTTTTGCCATCCTCATCATCGGCTCATCATGGGCTTTCGCATATCTACAGCCCGGAGCCGAACTGCAGATGGTAATTGACATTGGCCTCGGCTCCATCCGCTTTTTCGGAATGTTGATTGCGGTGTTCCTCGGAACCAGATTGGTGCCTGACGAGATTGAGCTACGCACGATTCACACCATATTGGCCAAGCCAGTCAGCCGTGCACAGTTTCTATTCGGCAAATATCTGGGTGGCGTAGGCACCTTGGCGGCTAACATGCTGCTGATGGGCGCCGCATTCTATGTGGTGTTCGCCATCAAGGCGCCGCAATTTCTTGCCGAGAAGCCGGAAGATGCGATGATTGTCGCAGCGATGTATTCCAACATCGCTAAGGCCATACTGCTGACTTTCTTTGAAGTCTTCCTAATACTAGGCATTGCTGTCGTTGCCGCGACGCTGTTCTCGTGGGTGCTGTCAGTGATCTTCACATTTGTCTTCTACTTCGTGGGCCATATGAGCGACTTTTTCCAGCAGCTCTCCGACCCGGAACGTGGCGCCTCGAAAATCGCCCAGATAGTCATGGGTGCGCTATACCGTATTCTGCCTCACTTCGAGATCTTCGATATCCGCGAGGCAATTCTAATGGGTACATATACCCCCTGGTCGGTGATGTTCAAGACCATCGGCGAAGGTGTAGCGTATCTTGTAGTGGTATTACTTATCGGTTATCTCGTGTTCAACGAACGCGAGGTCTAAAAGGGGGGTCTGGCAGACATGAAGCTGTATCGAATTGTCGGTTGGCTACTGGCTATCGCCATGCTGTTTGCCATCCACCCGCTGGATCAAAGCTTGCAGTACGATCGCCTTGTTCTGGGGCTTCGTCAACCGACGCCGTGGTTTCAGATCGTCGCACGGGCATCTGGAGGCGACACAGAGCTCGCCGTTACCGGTGTGACTGGCGTGATAGTCGGAGCGGCCCTGGGTGGTTTCCGCGAGGTAGCCGCAAGCATGCTTTGGATGAAGACCCACGAATACTGGCACAAGGGACACGGTACACAGGCGAAGGCTCTCTGGCTGATGCGCTTGGTCACGCTGCTGGATCCACACTGGCTGGAGCCATGGCGCATCACTGCCTGGCACCTGGCCTACAATCTATACGTAGAGACCGATGACCCTGCATTGCAGGCAAAATATCTGCAGATGGGCGTGGAATGCCTGAAAGAGGGCATCTCATGGAACCCCGATAGATACGACCTCTATCTGGAGCTTGGTTGGACTCTCTTCGACAAGGTCAAAGACTATGAAGAGGCACCCAAATGGTTCCGTGCCGCTATGCGCTATCCGCATCCCGAGTATGTGGACCGTCTGGTAGGCCATGCGTATGAGCGCATGCCTGACATACCCCGTGCCCTCGATGCCTACGACTACTGCATGAAGCGCAACCCTCTTGACCAGACTGCAGTAGGCGCTACGCTGACCATACGCGAACGGTACCTGCCGGCATGGGATCTGGCAGAGCAAGGGAGCTACGACGAAGCGTTGGACGCAATCAACGAATATCTATTGGCCCAGCCTACCAGCAGCCTTGGCCTACATGTCAAGGCTCATATTGCCGAACAGGCAGGGCAGTTGCGGCTGGCCTATGATACGTGGTCGCTTGCTGGCAACCTCTCAGCGCTGGACTTCCTGGCTCAACGAAAAGCTGTGGAGCTCGCTCAGAGACTGGGCATCCCGGTCGAAGAAACACCACAGCACATATACATGCAACGTACCGGGAAAGAGATGAAGGCAGGGAGTCCCGACCGTGACCGGTTGAGCCGTTAGTAGACAGCATACTGAGATAGCTGAAATACTGAGCAGTGCAGATCACCGGGTTCAAATCCCGGTGATCTTGCTTTCTGGCCTCCAGTCACATGTTACAGCCTAGCATGGCAGAGTGTGGATAACAGATGGTCGCTGCTGCCTATAGAGCAGTAATGACCAGGCCAGATTCGTACAGTTGCAGCAGTTCGCAGCGGTTGTAGCAGTGCGGTAAGGCTCACCCGCGATATGTGCTGATATGGGGGCTTATGGGCAGTGCGTATATCTCTTAGGGCTCCGTACTACGCACTGGCAGGTCCCCACAAAGCCTACCGCGCAAGCGTGTGTAGCGCCGCGCCTCCTCCCCACGCCTCACCGCAGTCCATAGCCCCTTGTCATCGCCGATCACCACCGCCATCTTCTCGGCCCGTGTCAACGCGGTGTACAGCAGGTTGCGCTGAAGCATGATGTAGTGGGTGGAGTGGAATACCATCACGACCGCCGGATACTCGCTGCCCTGTGACTTGTGGACCGTTAATGCGTAGGCCAATCGCAACTGATCGGCCTCGGAGAACTCATAGGAAACTCGCCCCTGATCGAACTCTACCACAAAAGTGCTGTTGCGAGGATCTATCTGGAGCATGCGGCCGATGTCGCCGTTGTACACTTCCTTATCGTAGTTGTTGACGTTCTGCAACAGCCGATCTCCGCTGCGAAATATCTGATTGCCATGCCGAAGCTCAAACCCACCGGGCCTGGGCGGGTTCATCTTTTCCTGAAGTATACGATTGAGTTCGATGACTCCGGCAGGGCCTCTATGCATCGGCGTGATGACCTGGATATCATCACGCCGGAAGCCGAGACGCGGCAAAGCTAAGGTGACCACCTGGAGCACGGCGGCGGGTACCTCGTCCGCTCTCTGCCGGCTCATGAAGACCGTATCCTCACCGTTCCAATCACGGACTGGTGTGAATTCCGGAAACTGCCCTTCGCGGATGCGATGGGCGTTGTGGACGATGTCACCGCCCTCATCCTGCCGGAATATCCTTTGCAGACGTGCCACAGGCACCACTTCTGCGGCGACCAGATCGCGGAGAAACGAACCCGGCCCGACACTTGGCAACTGATCTGCATCGCCGATGAAAACCATCTTAGTGCCTGATTTGATCGCTGACACCAAATCGTTGGCTAAGAGTGCGTCCACCATGCTGGATTCGTCCACTATCAGTAGATCGGTCTGCAACGGCTCGTCCGCGTTGTGAGAGAACTCGTGAGTACGTGGGTCATAGACCAGAAGGCGATGAATCGTGCTGGCCGACTTTCCCGCCAGCTGCGACAGGCGCTTGGCCGCCCGCCCTGTCGGTGAACACAAGGACACATGCCAGCCCTGGCTGTCACAAGCATCGCAAATGGCACGTGTGACGGTGGTTTTGCCAGTGCCCGGACCGCCGGTGATGACCGATATCGGCCCCTGCAGGGCCATATGCACAGCCCGCAACTGTTCGGATGATAGCTCCGTCGCGCCCATCGTCACTCGTTGCCCCAGCCACTGTACGAGCGTATCATACTCGGGCGCTGAGGGGCTGGGCGAAGCGCTGAGAGCCAACAGCCTTGCCGCCAGGTTCTTTTCCGTACTAAGCATGCCGGGCAGATAGTATGCGCTACAGCCCTCAAAATCCTCGCGCTGCAACTGTCTCTCGCGTAACACCTGGTCAAGCTGTAGTTCCACGGTCGCTTCGTCCAGCTTCAGCAAGCGACAAGTTTCTGCGAGCAGTGTGTCTGCAGGAAGAAAGAAATGCCCCTCATCACTTGCTCGTCGCAGAATATGCTTCAACCCTGCAGTGATGCGCGCAGGGTCCTCCAAAGCGATACCGGCAACTTGTGCGATACGGTCAGCGGTCAGAAATCCTATCCCGTAGACATCGTCTGCCAGCCGATACGGCTCCTGCTCGATCACACTCATGGAACGGGACCCGAAGTGCTGATATATGCGTGCGGCCAAAGCGGGCCCCAGCCCGTGCTGCTGAAGAAACACCATCACCCGATGTGCATGCTCACTGGCTTTCCAGGCTTCACGCAAGGCGGCGGCTCGAGTGCGCCCGATGCCCTCGACTTCTCGGAGCCGTTCAGGTTCCCTGTCAAGCACATGCAGCGTCTGCTCACCAAATTTGTCCACCAGACGCTTTGCCATGACCGGACCGACACCATGCACAAGACCCGAGCTAAGATAGGCTGCGATAGCCTCGCGGGTGACCGGTCTGACAAGCTCATAGTGTTCAAATTCATACTGGCGGCCATACTTGCGGCTGTCCACCCATTGCCCATGGAGGCGCAGACTCTCACCATTTGTGAGCCCTAAAGTGTTGCCGACTGCTGTGAATTGCGTGCCTCCAGCTCCGATTACAAGGACAGTGTACCCGTTAGCGTCGTTATGATACACGATACGCTCTACCGTGCCTTCTACTACCTGCCGCTGATCTGAAGCCGGTTCTGTACTAGACTTGTCGCGGTCAAACAGACGCATGATGCTCGAGGACTCCTGCAAGAGTTTTCCACAATTGCTCCACAACGCAAGCTGTGCGCTGTGGAAAAGCGGCTGTGCGTTAGATTTACTGCCTAGGTGCCACACTGCCAATCAGCGCTGGTAAACGGCATGATTTGCATCTACAGCTGCTGACATACTCCGCAACAGATACGTCTAGTTTTCCACATTTAGAGATGCTTGTCCACACTGGGACGCAGAATGCCCCTCTAACCGTCCTGAAAACGCTCCGGTATTCCGGTATTTATGTCACCGAAAGCAGGCGGTCAACTGTATGCAGCTACAGACTACTGCCGATTAATCGCGCTTGATGTCAAAGCGCGCTGGCGCAGCCTATCATCCCACCGAGCAAGCGCGCGCCAGTCCTCCTGGAGAGAGTACTCTGAGAACCACTCCTCGGTGTACTCATGCCCGGCCATCTGCAAGAGTTGTGCGTCCTGCAGCCCCAGAAACAGCCGCTCGGCAGCAAGTGACATCCGTACCTGCTCACCTACATGGAAGAGGCTGGTCGTGGCGCTCTGTTCCTGCATGTCCCCCGTGGCGTCCGAATCCTGCGTACCATCTGCTACGACATCACCAAATGATGAGCTGACTACAATCCCATCAAGCCCGAGATAGTACGCCAGGGGCCCTGCAGCATAGGAATAGACAGCGGGAAGGCCATTCTGTATGCTGGGGCCGTCATCACCGGGGTCCAGAAAACCCCACACAGTCTTGCCCATAGAGCGCAACTTGTCCACGGTCTTCGGGGATGGCTCAGTCAATCCCTGCAAAGGTAGCGCCACACGGTCCACCTGGTCAGCCAATTCCAGCGCAGTCTCCGCACTGTCCACCGTGACCCCTATGCGACAGTCGGGACTGTGGGAGCGCAGAAGTCCTGCAGCGTGGGCAAAACGTCCGACATCTTCCGTCTCCGCTGGGCGGTCTGTCGGCCACACGTAGATGTCGGACGGTGACGCTACATGCCGCCAATGCCTGGCCAAAGCCTCACCGAAAGCTGCCCACGCATCATCGAACATCTCCTCACCAGGCTCAGCCGTGACTGTCTGAAGCTCGCCAGCCTCGTCGAAATAGTGAACCTGCGTAGGCTCTCCAGTACCGAACATCCCAAGATAACTGGTAGGCCCGTCAATTCCGCAGTCATGGCACAGTCTTCGAAATCGGTCCAGTCGTGTGAAATCAAACTGCCACTGCCCATCCGCGACACGCCGCCAGTCACAGAAAGCCCGCCCCACCTGTGCAGACTGCACTCCCAGGGTTGCAAGGGCCATCATGTAAGCCTCAGCCGTGGCCCACCATGGTTCGGTGAAGAGCGCCGCGCCCTGACTGTGGCCTAACAAAGACCATGGCTGCCAGACCTCCAATCCCAGAGACCAATCAGACGGGTTGGGAAGCAGCACATCGTGGACATGAACCGTGAACGGAAAATGACCACATGGGGTACCATCAGCAGAGAACTCGAGGGCACTTGTGTAGACGCCTGGGGTGGCATCAGAAGGCACAGCAACTCGAAGCCACAGCACTGTATCCTGCGTGCTGCTAACAGACACCCCCTTTGGCCCGATGTCACACAGCATCACCGCCGTTGCCGCACGCCCATTCGGAACTTCTGCCGGAGATCTGACTTCGTACAGCTCTACGTGTCGCCGTGCCAGGCTTTGGCCATCAGGGCCGTGCATATCCGCGGCAGAGGCTGTTATTCGGCGCGAGGCCGTCGAGAAAAAGGGGCCATCACCAACTGCATAGCGGCCCGACTGTTGCGCGCGGCATGAAGGCGCGCCAGGGTGAACGGTCGGCTTGCTCCGGGGGTGGTGTCCGGGTCAGCCAGCACTGGTATGGCATGGATTTGCAACCCGGCAGTATGGGTCTGAATATGAGCATCCAATTGCTCTCTGAATTGATGGGCATCGGCCGTTACACTGAGCAGTTCGGCCTCCAGTTGTGCCAGCTCATCAGTGGTCATCCCCCGCCTCTGCGTCCGGTACCTATCGTTGAGTGTCCACCACTGCTCCAGTAGCTCAGTCAACTGTTCGCCGCTCTCCTGCTTGAATGCAGATTCATCCAGCACTGACCACACACGCAAGGCGCCAGCCAGTGCTGTCTCCAAATCCCCCAACGCCATTCCCACTGGCGGCAGCATCACCGGATACGGCGGAGTGCGACTGATGGTTCGACCCTCGGCATCGGTCAGTGAAAACTGGACCAGATTAGCTCCATCTTGAGCGATTCTATAGGGCACCCTCACCGTCTCAGTCTTACCTGGTGTGATGCTGATCTTCTCGGCCCCATAGTAATCGCCGTAACTTGTCGGCGCAATCAGGCGTACGTTTGCCTTGCCGGTAAATGTCGCAGCACTGTTGTTTTTGACGGCCAGCACCGCGGTATTTTCGCCCAGACTGCGAACACCCATAGTGGCCATCTTCATGCTGGCAGACTGGGGCATAAACATGAGCTTTCCGAGACTCTCAAATTCGTGGAAATCTCTCAGTATTCTGGTCGAACAGCTTTTCTCATCCATATGTGGCACGAATCGGCCTGCAGCAAATCCCCAGACGGCCCCCGGTGATGGGGCAATAGCACCTTCAAAAGGCAGTGTCAGCTCTGCCGACCATCCCGACTCCACTGTGGCGGTTTTGACCTCCCAACGGTAGTCAACTGTACTATCATGATCGAGAGCATCATAGCGTGTGCCTGCGGGGTTAATAGCAAGATGAATGTATTTGTCACCGGTGTCACTCGGATCGAAAAATAGCTGGAGACAGTCGTCTTCACAAACCAGGCCGTCGCGGACGGTGGCCTCTGACTTGATCTTATCGGGCTCAGGATCGTGCATGATGGCACCAATGTATAGCTGTTCGTCATCATATCCAACCCATATTTCAGTCTGGGTCTTCGGCTCACTCTGCCCGCCCAGCAAGATTAAGCCACTCATGGCCCCAGCGCCGGCCCACTCTTCGGGCTTGACCAACCCATCTATAGTAGGAGGATGAGGCATGACTGGAGCAGTGACCAACGGAGGTGTGAAAAAGACCCTCTGTTGGGCTTGGGCTGTGTGGAATGGAATTAGGATGATAGCTAAAGCGACTGCGACTATACTGTAGCGCACTTGTCGCACCTCCCCATAGCGGGCTGATGCCCGATTCATTTGCTGCATCTTGCCAGGTGGCGAAACACCGAAAATAGGAGTACAACCGTCTCTGGCACTGTTGCTGAGGCCCACACTATTTATGAGACCAACACTTCCTTGACGTCTTCAAGCACTTCCAGATGCTGGCACATGGGTTCCAGCAGCATAGAGTCGGCCATCTGAATACGCACAGACATTCGGCGTAACTGTCCCGGCTTGCAGGGGTCAAATTTGACGCTGCTAATGTTTGCACCGTGCTGACGTATGGTTTCAAGGATAGCGGGCAGAGTTTCAGGATTATCTCGTGTGACCAATTCCAATTGAACAACACCACTACGTGACATAACCACTTGTGCAAACCAGTCCACAACTGCTAAGGTGAGTATGCCGATGACGGTAGTGAAAACCGCCGGTGCATACCAGCCGACTCCGCATGAAAGCCCTATCGCTGCCACCATCCACAGCGATGCGGCAGTTGTCAGCCCACGCACCACGTTGCCGTAGCGCATGATGGTACCAGCACCCAAAAAACCAATGCCGGACACTACTGACGCGGCCACGCGTGAAGGATCGCCTTCGCCGATGCTAACACCAGTCACCGCAGCGGCTGAGATGATACCAAAAAGTGCAGACGCTACGCAGACGAGGATGTGCGTACGCAACCCGGCTGGCCGATGGTGCCATTCTCGCTCCAAACCCATAAGCCCGCCGAGCACGAACGCTACTACCAACCGCAATATAAGAGTGCCATAAGCATCAGGCGCAAGATCCATAACACCGTGGGTCCTTTCGTGGTGTATACATCTTTCGCCATTGCATGGCCATCACCTGCATACCCAGCAACTCAATGGTGATGGCCCATCCTGGCAGCGAAGCGGAACGTATGTGCAGCAACTGTTGTTGATAATTCTTGGACGAATACAGGGGCCAGCATGCGACTTGCCCAGGCAGGTCCTGCGCTGCCGGTCCGTTTTTTACCAGTGAAAAGAGGGAGCGTAGTGTCTGACAGTATCGAACGTATCGATTTCCCCGAACATGAAAATCCTGTAACTGTGTTTTCGGGCCCAGGGGCAATTGGGCAGGCCGCCGGACTGTTGGCTGATTTGGGCGCACAACGGGTGATGATCGTCTGTGGTCAGACAGTCGCTGGGCTGCCAGCCGCCAAGGCACTTGCTGACAGCGCCAAAGCCAACGGCGCCGTCAGAGTGTTCGATCAGGTTGAGCCAGACCCATCAGACGTGACTTGTGCCGCAGGTGGTACTGCAGCCCGAGACTTTGGCGCAGAGGCTATCGTAGGCATCGGTGGAGGCAGTAGTATGGATGCGGCCAAAGCGATCGCCGCGGAGGCGATTCAAGCCGGTTGGACGCAATCACAAGACAATCCAGGGCAACCTACTGAAGTAGACTTTGAACCCTTGCCCACCATCCTGATCCCCACCACTGCGGGAACCGCATCCGAGGTGACGCCATTTTCGGTGATCATCTACACCGAAACCAAGCGTAAACTTGTGCTGAGCCACCCCAAACTATATGCCAAATACGCTCTGTTAGACCCGGAATTGCTGAGTACTTGCTCACCCCAGGTGCGCATGGCTGCCGGGATGGACGCTCTGACCCACGCTATCGAATCGTATGTCAGTAAGCAGGCTACAGAACAGACCCGTCGCAGGGCTTTGGAGGCCATCCGTATGCTCGCACCGCATCTTGTGCGCGCTGTGGAGGCCCCCGGAGACATGGCAGCTCAACAGCAAGTGCAAGAAGGTGCGATGATTGCGGGACTGGCGTTCTCCAAGAGCCGTCTCGGCATCGTCCACGCTATGGCACTACCGTTATCAGCGCTATTCCAGGTCCCACATGGAGTGGCAAATGCATTGCTCTTACCATACGGAATGCGTTTCAACGCAGAAGCCGCAGCACCACTCTATGCGGACATCGCCGAGGCTTGCGGCATCGAGATTTCCGGCTTAACAGCTTCGCAAGCCGCAATCACCCTGATCGAACATGTCGAACAGCTAGGCAGGGCTATCGGCGCACCTACACGGATGGCCGAAGTTGGAGTAGAGGAGGCTGCGATTCCTCAGATGGCCCAGGACGCGATGCCTAGCGCCCATATCGCCTGCAATCCCCGCACGCCTGGTATGGATGACCTGATCGAGCTATACACGGAAGCCTACTAAACTCGACTGATCTGCCGGAGGAGAATTGAGAGACGTGGAAGAGCACAGAGAACTAGCCATGCAGCTCATCGGCGAGATCGAGAAGGTGATTGTAGGGAAACGACATGCCATCGAACTGGTCATCATAGGCTTTCTGTGTCGGGGACATATCCTGATAGAAGATATACCCGGCCTGGGCAAGACCATGCTGGCTCGGGCACTTGCCAGGGCCATCGAGTGCGATTTCCGCCGCATCCAGTTCACCCCTGATCTGCTCCCTGCTGACATCACCGGAACTACAGTGTATGACAAAAGCAATGGCAAATTCAGTTTCCGCCAGGGGCCCATTTTCGGCAATATAGTACTGGCTGATGAGATCAACCGCGCCACCCCCAAATCGCAGGCGTCGTTGCTTGAGAGTATGGAAGAGTTCCAGGTTAGTGTGGATGGCGCCACCCACCAGCTACCAGATCCGTTCTTCGTCATCGCCACCGAAAATCCCATAGAATACGAAGGGACCTACTCTCTGCCGGAAGCGCAATTGGACCGTTTCATTTTGAAGGTGCGCCTGGGCTACCCCACGCCGGACGATGAAGTCACCATCATGCAGCGTCAAATTCTGGAGCACCCCATACAGACCGTCCAGCCTGTTGTGGGAGTTGACGAGGTGCATCAGATGCAGGACGCGGTACGCCAGGTGCATGTAGACGACTCACTTCACCGCTACATAGTGGAGGTGGTTAATAGCACCAGGAGGCACGAAGCTGTGGCGCTCGGAGCAAGTCCGCGAGGCTCTTTGGCGATGATGCGTTGCAGCCAGGGTCTGGCATTTTTCGCCGGCAGACACTACGTGACACCCGATGACGTGAAGTTGGCAGCCGAACCGGCTCTCTCCCACCGACTGAGTCTCAAACCGGAACACCGGATGCGCGGCCTGTCGGCTGACGATGTAGTCGGCCAGATACTAGACTCGGTCAGCGTACCATTTTAGGGGACTGTTGTCACATGGCGGGTGCCAAACGACAAGTGCTGTTCTGGGCGACACTGTTCCTGTTTCTGGTGGCGCTCGTCCTCCATTCCCGCCAACTATTTCACATGGCTACCGCTATGGCAGTGCTGTGGCCGATCTCGCGACTGCTCGCGCGTTCTCGACTTCGAGGCCTACAGGTGGTGCGTGTAGCCCCACAGTCGCTACATGCCGGTGAAGTCGGACAGGTGAGTCTACATGTGACCAATCCCGGCAGCACCCGGAGATTGTTCGTGCAAGTCCGCGACCGAATTCCTTCCCAGGCCGCTGGTGAACCGCATCGATTTGTGATTCCACTTCTCGAAGGTGGCTCGACGACGCAACTCGAGTACACTCTGCACACTGGCCTCCGAGGGGTCTACAAACTGGGACCCGCGCTTCTGGAAGCATCTGACACTCTGGGCCTGTCTCAGTTCACACGATCCAGTGACATGGTCAGTGAAGTGGTAGTCTACCCCACACCCGTGGATTTACCGATGCTCTGGCCGCTGGACGGCGGTGGGCAACACGCACAGCGTCCGATGCCCGCTCTGGGAGAAGATGGCCTCGAATTCCACGGAATCCGGAACTATGTAGCCGGTGACGACCCGCGGCGGATACACTGGAAAACCAGCGCGCGCACCGGTGAACTGATGACTATGCAGATGGCTCGGGAGCAATCTCTGCGGGGTGTTGTCATTCTGGATCTTTTCGAGGCCAATCATACAGGCACCGGTTTGTTCAGCACTCTGGAGCAGAGCGTTTTGCTGGCAGCTAGCGCAGCCCGACAGGCGCAAAGTATGGGTGCTGACATAGGGCTAATTGCTGTGGGAGAGGAAGACTACTCAGTCCCCATCGCACCTGGGGCTGGCAATTATCACACACTGCTTGACGCGCTGGCGAGAGTGCAGACAAGCCCTGACGACAATTGGCCCGATGCGCTTGTGATGCAGCTAGCGTCCCTGCCACCGCGTAGTAGCGCGTTGGTCATCAGCCCGCGAACCGACCCCACTGCCGTGCAATCGGCTCGACATCTGATTGGCAGAGGCCACAGGCTGTCATGGGTCGTACTATCTGCTTCAGAACATGCCCCGCCAGAGATCGTAACGGCACTGCAGGCTGTCGGCTGTCAGGTGCGAGTGGTTGATTGGCGTCGCCCTCTGGCCTCGCAACTGGGTGTTACAGGTCGGTCTTATGCACGAACGTAGTGAGTACTATTACAGGCCTAGAGCGGGCGACTGGCCTCTGTATGCGGGTGCACTGATTGCCGCCACGGGTGCTATGGCGGCTCTCACGGTGACCACTTACTCGCTGCCTTTTGGGCTGTTGATGCATGGACTAACTATTGGCGGTATCCTGACCGGTTTTCTAGGGCATGTATACAAGCGCAACACCACTCCGCTTGGCCTTATGGTGATGCTCGCTGGGTTTGTCGTGCTAGTAGTACGAAAAGACCTGGGTACATGGACAGACCTGCTGTTTCCGGTTGATTTGCAGGGGTTAGAAGAGACGAGTGTGGCTACACTTGCCGCTTGGATGCTGGCTGGCTTTTGCTTCATGCAAGCACGCCAGTTCAACTCGATATTTGTAGCCGCTGCAGGTATGGCCATACTTGGTTTGCTCGCCACAGTCAACGTCAACCTACCGTTCATGATAGCGTTTTGGGTCTATATTGTCGGGATCGTGTTTGTTTGGGGTTACGAGCACATACTCCATAGCGTCCATCGAGCAACATCTGCACCAATTGCAGGGACAGCGCTGGGTACATGGTGGCGCTGGCACCTGTCTGCTTCGCTACTACTGCTGTCACTTGTGTTAGGCATAGCGATGGCTGGAGGAGAGCTGCTGGATGCGGTAGTACCGAGATTTTTTCCGCGCATGGCAGGGCAGATCCGACAGCTTCCTGGTCAGGCACAAAAGACCGTGTCGGAAAGCAGCACATCGCATGACTTTTATGTGGGAGTTGGCCCGGTCCGCCTGCCTGAGACGGAGGTGTTCCGTGTCCGAGCGCAGCATTCCGCTCTGTGGCGCACGCAGGCGTATGACTACTACACAGGCTCAGCATGGAGCAAGATGAGGCAATCCGACGGTCATCTGCAGCGCCTGGGTTTCCTGCACTATCGCGTTCCTGATGTCACCAGATATCCTGGCAAGCCAAATAAGCAGACTTTTAGCTTCCCTGCACATACCAGAGGCTTTCTGCCCGCTGCCGCCACTCCGAGCGAGATCACGCTGCATGGAGCGGTTGACCTTGCGCCACCACCACAACCTGACGGCCCTGCTCTACAGCCGTTGCAAGTGGATAGCTACGGTTGCATGCGTGTGAGCCGGACATGGTCTGATCCAGACGGCTGGGGCACCACTGGGCGCGAACTTGACAACCACTACGAAGTAGTTTCGTGGATGCCTCCTTCTGATGCCGCCGCCCTGCGCCAACGGGATGAAGGCTATCCGGCCCAGATTGCTGAGAGATATGTTGAACAGGTGACCGTAGCCGCCCGCGCGCACCTGTCCGACCTGGTTGCCGAGACCGTGACAGGCCTAGCAGACCCATACGATCGGGTGATGGCGCTCTGTGGCATGCTGGCACAGCGGTGCATGTACTCGACGCAGGCGCCAGCAGTGCCCGCGGGGAAAGATGCAGCCGTCTACTTTGTCTTGCACAGCAAGCAAGGCGCATGCGATCTGTTTGCAACTGCCCTGACTGTTACATCACGCCTCGCCGGAGTACCTGCTCGAGTGGCCGTGGGTTATCAGGTCGGCGAGTATGATGCACGAACAGACGAGTATATCGTCAAGCACAGTGACGCTCATGCCTGGACTGAGGTGTTTTTCCCCGGCGTCGGCTGGGTGCCATTTGACGTGCAGGCTGAACACAGTTACGATGAGCAGACTGTGCTGTCGCTGCTCAAGTCCGGCTTTGCGCACATGGCATGGTCCAGGGCACTGGCCACACTGCTGCCCTGGCTTCTCGTGCTTCTGGTAGCGTATGTGGCTCTATCGGGCGTGTATGATCTGCGAAGGCGCTTACTGGCAGGAATGCGTCGCCATATGGTGTATCCGATAGATAGCCTTGGCCGCGAGTTTCAAGAGCTGTGCAAAACTTTGGCTGTTCGGGCACAGATCAGGGTGACTGATGCCATGACGCCACATGAAATGCTTGACGCGGCTATGGCGAATCTGTCCGCACCGGATCTACTGCGACAGCGCATATGCAAGCTGATGGAACAGTACTATGAAGCGCGTTTCGCCCCAACGCAGTCTGCTCGAACAGTTGACAGACTCCGCCGAGAGGTTCGCGCAATTCGATCACGAGTAACCGGCTTCACCCGCAAGCCCAAGCAGTAGGAAATGGGTGGACGATGACAGAAGACCTGCCCAAAAAACTTGAAGGGCGATCGCTGTTCATACTCAGCGGCGATTCAACACTGCTGAAAAACCAGGCACTTGAGACCATCGTAGATCAACGTTTGCCTGGGGCCGATCGTGAATACGGGCTTTCGCAACTGGACGCCGGTGAGGTTGATCTGCCCGACATTCGGGGAGCCCTGACATCTGGGTCGTTGTTTGCTGGCCAGCAGGTAGTAGTCATCCGCGATCTCGACAAAATGCCGCGGCTGCGGCAGCAGAAGCTACCCGATATCCTGGAGAACGTCACCCCAGAGCTTACCGTAGTCATAACTTGCTCTCCCTCAACACGCGGTAGAAGCTCTGAGCCCAACTTAAGTGCCCCACTGGTGCGACTGGTTAAGTCTGCCGGGCTCATCATAGACTGCAACAGCCCCACTTACACGGAGTGGAAAGACGATTTGACCCCCTGGCTACGGCAAGAAGTGATCCGTCAGGGGAAGAGTTTGGCTGCCGATGCAGCTCAAGTGCTCATAGATACCGTGGGGGCCGACTGCGACATTCTGGCCGGCGAGATTTCGAAACTGGTCATGTATGTTGGAGACAGCGCGGAGATCAGCGCTGAAGATGTGCGAGCAGCCGCCACGCCCGGCGAAGAGCAGGATATCTTCGGCCTGACGGACGCAATCGGTAAGCGTGATGTGGGCGCGGCACTGGCATTGCTCCCAGCACTAGTGCCAGCCCATGCCTCCAGAGGCTCGGCGATACCGGTGCTGGCCATGATCGCCCGTCATTTGCGCCTGCTGTGGCAATGCCATTACCTGCAGGTCAACAAAGTCAATCTACTTTCAGCCCAGAATTGTCCTGAGCACATCAAACAGTGCCTGCCTGCTCAACACAACATTTTCGATGCGGTGAGAGGCAGAAGGCCCATAGCCAGACGATTTTCCGAGCAAGCACGCAACTTCAACCAAAATCAACTGGCGCGTGGGCTGGTGGAGATCTACCAGACCGACATGGCGCTGAAAGGGCGATCCGATCAGGTGCTTGACGACCGCGCGCATCTAGAGTTGTTGGTGATCAGCCTGTGCAGTCTATAGGCGACCTGACATGGGGCAGTGAAAAGCCGAACACAGGTGCCTGGCTCCGATGATGGGCGTGGTCATGGCAATCCTGGTGGCCTCGGCTGCGCTTCTTTTCGGAGCACAACTGTTGCGTTGGCTCCGAATTACCACACCTGATGATCCGAGTACCCATTTTCTGGCCGGGTTCGGCATTGGTGTGGTGCTTTTAGCTTATGCCATTCTCGCGTTAGGGCTGCTCTCAGCGCTTACACTGCCGTGGTTGCTTGCAGTACTGGTGCTGATGATCGCGATTGGCATAGGTCAGTGGCGCCTGGTGCCGGCCTGTGCTCGCGCTGCTGCGACCTATCTGGCGCGATTCTGTCGCGAGTGGGGAGCACGGGCGCTTCTCGCGTTCATGGCAATCTGGATAGTGCTCACGCTGGCCGCCAGTCTGCTACCCCCCGATTCGGGCGACTGGGATGGCCTTAGCCAGCACCTCGCGCAGGCGTGGACTTACGCACATGAAGGCCGTGTACGCCCTCTGTGGCACGACCACCACTCTCAGTTCCCGTGCACCATGCAGATGCTGTACACCGCAGGCATGCTGGTGGATGGCTACTTCACAGCGCGTTTACTGCACTGGCTCATGGGAGTGTTTACGGTGGCATGGGCGGTGCTCATCGGGCACCGTTTTCTGGGTGGCAGGCGCAGCAACAGCCCGGTTGGGCTGTGGGCCGCTTTCATACTCATGACTACCCCGGCTTTCACCTGGCTAACCGGTGTGTGCTATGTGGATCTTGGCCAGACTTTTTTCACGCTGGCATCACTGTACTTTTTCCTGAAGTGGGCAGTGGATGGCGACGAAGCAAGCCTCCTGCCTGCTGCTCTTATGCTCGCGGGCGGGATGACGGTCAAGATGCAAGGGCTGGCTATAGCCGGCGTCTTCGTGCTTGCTGTAGTCGTGCTGGTAGTGAGCAAGCGGCGATCGGCACGTGGCTGGCTGCAAGCCGCACTCGTATTGGCAGTACTCGGAGGGCCCTGGTATCTGAAAAGCTACCTGCTTACTGGCAACCCGGTGTATCCATTCGCATACGAAGCCTTCGGCGGGAAACTGTGGAGCCCACAGCAAGCTGAGCTGTACGAAGCTCATCAATTGGGCTTCGGATGGGGCGAGATGCCCGCTCTGGAGCCGCAAGCTTCATGGTGGCAGAAGCGTTTTGTGGGCCCTCGAGAGCCCTACAGGTGGCTGGCCGGCCCGTTGATGCTCACTATCCGGCCCTGGGACTTCGCCGTCAACCCTGCTTTGGTATTTCAGTCGCTGCTTGTTGACTGGATCGGCCCGTTGTATCTGCCATTGCTGCTGATTTTACTGTTCCTCAAACGCCCGCCTCCTGTCCGGTTGATCATGTGGATGCTGCTGCCTCTGTGGCTATGGTGGTTTTTTTCGATGCAGTACAGTCGGTACCTCTTGCCGTCACTACTGCTCGCCGCACCTCTGGCCGGGTATTCGATCAGCATGCTACTGTCACGGGCAGGAGTGGTGCGTGCAACGACGGCCACCGTAGTGTGTCTGTGGGCAATTTTGTCTCTGGGCGAACCCACGCTCGGCCTCAGCATGGCCTGGCCCGCGATCAGTGGGCAGATGTCATGGGAGAGCTATCTGAGCGGACAACTTGATGTTGCCGAGCCGAGCACTTACATATCCAGATATCTGCCGGAAGACGCGATTGTCGCTACCTATGGCGAACCCCGCAGCTACTACTTCCAGCGACTGGCCATCTGGGCAGATCCAGGACACAGTAGACTGCTTGAGTACGAGAAGATGCGCAATCCAGGTGATCTGGTAGCCCGCTATCGAGAATTAGGAGTTACTCACGTGCTTGTCAACCGGATACACGTGGACCCGTTTGCAGACGGAGATGACTGGCTGCTGACACTACTGCGCGGTGCGATTGAGACGGGCCTGCTGGAACCGGCAACAGTGTTCCCTGCCCACCCCTATTTCCTTCTGCTCAGAATCGCAGCTGCTCCTGCCGGCATGGGCTGACCACTCTAACACTCACCGTGTTCAGCTGCAGTTGAGTAGCAGCGCCCGCTTCGGTTATAATAGCGGTCGGATGACAGTGTACTGCCGTGCCCCGTGTTGGCCAAAACCCTGCAGTGGAAGTAGATTGGGAGCGAAGCGTGATTACGGCAATTCTGGTAGGAGGCAAAGGTACGCGACTGTTCGGCGATCAGACCGCCGTACCCAAGGCGCTTTACGAGATCGGCAACCGTCCCATCTTGTGGCACATCATGAAGATGTACGCATACCACGGTTTTCAGGATTTCGCATTACTGCTGGGGTATCGCGGTGAACAGATCGTAGACTACGTGCTGCAGCGGGCGCCATATGAGGACCACGATTTGCGCATGGAAATACCTGCCTCCGGCCGTCCCGAGATCATCGAACAGGCGACAGATGAAGACCGATGGCGCATAACCTTATGCCACACAGGGCTGGATTCGGAAAAGGGTGAGCGAATTCGACGCGCTCGCAACTACCTTGAGCCTCATGAGCACTTCATGGTCACATACGGTGATGGACTGTCTGACATAGACCTGCAGGACCTGACGCGGTTTCATCTCGCTCATGGCAAAGTGGCCACTCTGACGGCTGTCCGTACCCACTCACAGTTCGGTCATGTAAGTCTGGATGGTGATGGTCGAGTTAGTAGCATGGTTGAAAACCCCATGCTGCCCGAGTGGGTCAACGGTGGATTCATGGTGTTCAGCAAAGCTATCTTCGACTGGCTGAGCCCTGATGATCCCCTCGAGGCCGGTGCACTGCGACGGCTGGCTAAGGCCGGGGAGTTGATGGCATATCGGCATGAGGGTTTCTGGGCGTGTATGGACACGTACAAGGACAATCTACGCCTGAACGAGCTTTGGAATAGCGGACAGGCCAAATGGAAAAAGTGGTAAGCATATGACCGGAGCACAACTACGGGACGATTTCTGGAACCGGCGGCGCGTCCTGGTGACCGGCGCATACGGCTTCCTAGCTGGACATCTCATCGAAGCACTGGTAGATATCGGAGCCGAGGTCGTAGGCATGGTACGCGACCGACCGGCTCGATCGTATCTGCAACTGTCTGGACTGGACGAGCAGATAACTCTAGCCGCCGGAGATATCACATCGCTGAGCGATTGCTTGCGCGTGGTGAATGACCACGAGTGCACGGTAGTGTTTCACCTGGCAGCACAGGCGATTGTGGGGGCAGCTAACCGCTCCCCTCTGCCAACCTTTGCCAACAACATCATGGGGACATGCAACATACTGGAGGCTTGCCGCCAACTGAACGCGACTGAGCGCAGCCATCTGGTGGACTGTGTAGTTGTGGCCAGTAGCGACAAGGCCTACGGAGATCAGCCTACCTTGCCCTATACAGAAGCCGCGCCTCTGCTGGGGCTGCACCCATACGACGCTTCCAAGTCGTGTGCCGATCTGCTGGCTCGCAGCTACCACAAGACATATGGGCTCACTGTTTCGGTGACACGATGTGGCAACCTGTACGGCCCTGGAGATCTGAACATGTCACGCATCGTGCCTGATACCATCAGAGCCTTGCTGGCTGATCAGGCCCCGATCATCCGTTCAGACGGCAGTCCCAAGCGTGATTACCTGTACGTCAAGGACGCGGCACAGGGCTATCTGCTCCTGGCTCAGCAGACCGTGGTAGGAAACGCAGCCGGGCAAGCCTACAACATAGGGACGGGACGACCGGTTACCGTGCTGGAACTGGTCAGCACGATAGTCCAGGCTTCAGGCAAAACACACCTGCAACCCGAAATCCAGGCCACCTCGTGGGGCGAAATCATCCACCAGTACCTGGATTGCACACGAGCTAACACTGAACTGGGCTGGACACCACAATACAGGCTGGAGGAAGCGCTGTCCGAGACATATGAGTGGTACCGCAGCTATCTGGCCTCAGATGTGGATACCCAGTGCGACCCTAAGTGAGACGCATCAGACTTCACCGGACTGACATGACATGGAACTTTCGGTAATCATACCGGTCTATAACGAAATAGCAACAATCGAGCAATTGCTGGAGCAAGTACTGGCTCTGCCCGTGAGCAAGGAAGTCATCATCGTCGACAACTGCTCCACTGACGGCACGCGGGAGCTAATCCAGCAGTACGATCACCCGCAGGTGCGAGTGATCCTGCAGGAACGCAACATGATGAAGGGCAATTCCGTGCGTCGTGGCATCGCCGCGGCGAGCGGAACATACCTGGTCATCCAGGACGGCGATTTGGAGTACAATCCGGACGACCTACTGCCCATGCTTGAGGCATGTCGCAAACCTGACGTACTGGCTGTGTTCGGTTCCCGTATAACCGGAGCACGTCAACGTGGCCAGAAACTGCCCACTTCGTCTTTTTCGGTAGGACGCGAGCTCATAAACCAGGTATTTCGCCTGCTGTACTCGAGCAAGCTGACGGACATAGCCACCTGCTACAAGATGGCGGCGACGGAGACTTTTCGCAGCCTGGATCTGCGCTGCAACAGTTTCGATCTGGATTTTGAGCTTGCCGCCAAACTCACACGCCTGGCTACACGTCGAGGGATGCATGTCGCTGAGCTGCCCATAGACTACTTTCCTCGTGGGATTGAAGAGGGCAAGAAGATACGGTGGAGAGATGGTCTCCTGGCCCTGTGGACTCTGTGGTGGTGCCGATTTGCCGAGCCGCTTCTGCCATCGCCCCGGGAGGCGGAAAGACGCCCCGGTGCATCATGAGCCTGCGCAGCCCCTGGATTATCTACGGGGCCATACTGCTGCTCGTGGCAGTCGTCAGTGTTGCAGTGTACTACCACACCGCATGGGAGGCTCAGAGCGGCCCTGTGGAGACAACCATACTCCCAGGCACCGAACAGGAAGATGCCGGCAGCGTATCCACTCCCAGAGGAGTGCGCGTTGAAGGCGGCGAAGTGGAACAGAGAGACGAGCAGGGCAGTCTGATGTGGCGGGTTCGCGCTTCGGGGGAGCTCATGTACGATGACCGTGAGCGTCTGTTGCGCGGCACCGATGTAGAGTTTGATGTACTCGCACAAGACCAACCAGCTGTTAGCCTCCGTGCCCCCAGGCTGCTGGCCCGTGACGATGGCAAGCGTGTAGAGTTCGCCGAAGGTATCAGCGGTACCTCACAGGACCATAACAGCGCTTTTGAGGTCCAGCAGATGGAGTATCTGGCGGAGATACAGAAACTGGTAGGCACCGGTGGCGTTGTCTTACGGCAAGGCGATTATCTGATTAGTGCAGATCAACTGGTAATTGATGTCAAGAATCGGCAGACGCGTTTGCGAGGCAACGTTTCTGTTGCCAGGAGACGATAGTGTTGAAGAGTATACGAGCAGCTAAAACAGGCTCTCACCGCAATTGCAGACGTCTAATTGTGTTGCTGGCAACCATAGTGGCTTTGGCTGTAACCGGATCGATGGCTCTGGGGCAGCAGGCCCGCCGCACACAAACAGCGGAGATCAAGGCGGCGGAATTGGTATACGAGTGGGACAAAAACGAATGGGAGTTCACCGGCGACTGCAAAGTGACCATCGCCGGAGGCTATGACGGACAGATTACTGCGCCGCGGATGAGCGTTAAGTTGAGCCCAAAGTTGGACGAAATAGTCCACCTGATAGCTCACGGCCCAGTCAAGTTTTACTTTCTCACACAACCGAACTCCGAAGGGATCCGCTACAGCATCAATGCCAGCGCCCAAAGCCAGGCTCTGTACCGCGAGGCCGATCAAACTATCGAGCTTTCCGGTGGTGCCCAGGCCGATCTGGTTGCAGTGGGCGTGGAGGGGCAAACTGCGCGTTTTGTCGGTCAGAAAATCACCGCGAACCTGAAAACTAGCAGACTCACTGTGGATGACGCGAACGTGAAAATACAGACGCCGATCCAAAACTAAAGCGATCTTACTGCTCCAACAGATAGGCCTACAGATGCCATTGGTTGCTGAAAATCTGGTCAAGAGCTATTCGGGCCGAAGAGTCGTTGACGGGGTCAGCCTGCGAGTCGGGCGTGGCGAGATCGTCGGGCTACTCGGCCCCAACGGCGCTGGTAAGACCACCAGTTTCTACATGATCATCGGCGCAATCCGCAGCGAGGCAGGTCGTGTGACGCTCGACGCAGAGGACCTCGCCAGTCAGCCGATGCATGTACGCTGCCGCAAGGGCATCGGCTATCTGGCTCAACAGCCCTCGGTGTTCAGAAAGCTTACCGTGCGCCAAAACCTGCTGCTGGTGTTGGAGATGCAGGCCTTGTCACGGCGCGCCCAGCAGGAAAAGGCTGATGAACTGCTTGCGAAGCTGGGCCTCTCCCATTTGTCGGACCGCAGCAGCATGGTTCTATCCGGTGGCGAACGGCGCCGAGTGGAGATTGCCCGCACCTTGTGCACGGCGCCTTCCTTCATCCTTCTGGATGAACCATTCACCGGGGTTGACCCCATCGCTATCGAAGAAATCCAGTCAATCATCACCGATCTGCGCAGTGATGACATCGGCATTCTGATCACTGACCACAATGTGAGAGAGACCCTCGACATAACCGACCGGGCCTACATAATTTTCGATGGTCAAATCCGTGTGGAAGGCACCAGCGAACAGATCGTCAGTGATCCGGCGGCTCGCAAGTACTATCTGGGCCAGAAGTTCCAGATGTAGATGTAGAGCCGAGGTTTAGGCAAGGTTTGCAGTAGTGTTGCCGTCACTGCACGGACGGAGTCGTTGGCATGCGGAGACTGGACAAATATATCGCTGGCACATTCACCCCGCTACTGATTTTCGGTGTTGGGGCGTTTCTGGTCATCCTCATAGGTGTAAACCTACTTCCTCAGGTACTGCGCCTGGTAGTACGCGAATCGCTTCCTATATCGCTGGCGGTTCAGGTTTTCGTGTATCAGTTGCCTGCCATGGCTGGCTTGACGCTTCCGATGGCCGTGCTGTTCGCCAGTCTTATGACTTTCTCTGACCTGTCCTCGCACGGTGAATTGCTGGCGCTCAAAGCGGGTGGGATCGGTTTCCTGAGGGTGGCAGCTCCAGTGATTGCCGCAGGTTTTCTGGTATCAGCCATAACTCTCGGCGTAAATGAGAGTTTAGCGCCTTTGGGCAGTGCCCGAGCATTCGAACTGGTCAGGACGTTTCGCGAGGAAGGCAAGCCGCTTGAGAACCTGGTTTTCCAAATACCGGACACCGGTACTCCTCGCCATATGTTTCGAATTCACAGCTTCAACCCCTCCAACCACCGGGCTGAAGGCGTTATGGTCATATATTTCGACGAAAACGGTAGCTTCTCGCAGCTCTTCGAAGCCGAATATGCGGATTGGACTGACGAGTGGTGGGTGCTACACAATCCTGTGCAAGTGATAGTGACACCTCAGGGGCAACGCAGAACGCAACTGGATCGTGTCAGCGTGTTTGTTGGTAAGTCTGCCCACCAGGTGCAGGAGATGAAACAGTCACCATCGGAGATGAGTATCGCTCAGTTGCAGCGTTTGTTGCGCCAGTACCGAGCACTGGATCTGCCACTATATCCTGACCAATCGCGCCTGTTTCAGTTCATCCACAGCCGTCTGGCGGTGCCGTGGTGTGCGTTGGGATTTGCCATGCTTGGAGTGGCGCTGGGGCAGCGCCCGCTGCGCGCATCTGCCGGAGTAGGCTTCGGGATGTCACTGGCAATCGTGTTCTTCTACTACCTGGTATTCAACACTATGCTCCTGATGGGAGAGCGTGGGCTGTTCAATCCATGGGTGGCCGCATGGACGCCTAATGTGATTCTCTTCGTAACCGGGGTCAGTCTGCTGTATAATGGACGTAGATGACCCTTATCTTGTGCCCTGTCGCGAATCTGCATTACAGCTTGGTGTAAGCGTATGCCGGTATACAGTATTGTGGCGTTGATTGTGCTGCCTCTGCTCGGTGCAGTGATTGCCTGGGCTGGCGATGTTATAGGCTACCGGCTGGGCAAACAGCGCTCCAGTCTATGGGGTTTGCGGCCACGCACTACCGCGCGTGTGGTGGGGGCCGTCGTGGGCGCGGCGTTGCCACTTGTAGGTCTGTTGGTAGCTGTGGCAATCAGTGACCTGGCGCGTACTGCTCTCCTGGAGCTGGACCAACTGACAAGCGAGCAGCGCACATTGCGTGAAACCAACGAGATGCTGCAGCAGGCCAATCTGAAACTGCGTACCAAGGGCGCTCAGTTGCGTGATGATGCGGAACGCGCCAGGCAGTACAGCATGACGCTTGAAGGCCGCCTAAGCGACCTGGAGCGCGAACGTGAGCGCTTGAGTCGCGATGTGAGCACCCTCACTACGACTAGAAAGCAGCTCCAGTCCAAGGTGGCACAGTTAGAAAGCCAGCAGGCCCAGGCACTCAAGCAATTAGCTGGCGCTCAGCAGGATCTGGAGGCAAGCAGACAGGAGTTGGACCAGACCCGCCAGGAATTGGCGGCAGTCCAGACGCAGATGCAGGGCCTGACGACTCGAAATCAGGAACTCGAAGCCAAGGAACGACAGCTGTTGTCCAGGATTGGCGACCTTGACGACAAGGTTACAGAACTGGAGAGCAAGAACCAGGATCTGCAAGACGCCAGTGAACGCCTCGCCAGGGCCGTTACCGAGGCGGAAAAGCAGCTTGCCGAAGCCCATGACCGACTTGATCTTGCACAGCGTGACGTGGAAGCCACCCAGCGCGGACTGGAAGCCATGCGGGCGATGAAAGAGCTGCGCCAGCAGGAAGCGGAGTACTGGGAGCGGCAGTACCAGATATATCGCCAGCGCCATGCCGGCATAGCTGAAAGTCCGGTGGTTTATGAAGCCGGCGACTTGCTTTTGCGGGTCACCGTCCCCACTGACCAGACAGACGAGCAGTTGGCGACAACCCTGACTGAACTGCTGCCCTTCGCCCACCGCGCCGCCGAGGCGCGTGGGGCCAGACGTGGTGCCAACGGACGCGCTGTGCTACTCGTAGCACCATGGCCACCCGATGTGGTAGATCACGAAGCAACTGAACACGACATCGTCAAGTATCTTGCAGTCGAGATGAAAAAGCTGTCTGCAATACCCGACTTTGTGGTGTCCGTGGTAGCGTTCCGACGCCTGGTGGTGGCCGAAGAAGGCCAATTGCACGTGGCTATGTGGGCTACCCCAAACGTACGGGTATTTGCCGCAGGCGAGGTGATTGCTGAGACTTCCATCGCCGCCGATAGCAAGCCTGCGGAGATTTTCTCAGCCCTGTGGGTCTTGCTCCGCAGAGACGTCCGGCAGGCAGCTCAACAGCAGGGGCTCCTTGCAGCCGACCCAAAAACCGGTCAATTTGGCGCTGTGGAAGCGGGCGATCTGTTTGACGCGATCGCTAAGGTAGAGGAGCTTGGCCATGACGCCAGGGTGCAGGTAGTGGCCGCTCATGACACCTACACCGCTGATGAGCTCAAAATCCAGTTCGAGATTCACCGTCGTACGCAGGTTCGGTCTTCGGATGAATAGCACGTGCATAGTCGCAGTAGACCCCGGGCGCGCCAAATGTGGGGTTGCTGTACTGTCGGCCACCGGACAGGTGCTGCATCAGGACATCATTCCCACTGAAATGGTGGGTGAAACCGTAGATATGCTGATGCGCCAACACGGGGCGCGGAGCATTGTCATAGGGCGTGGGACGGCTGCCGATGCCGTTATGGACAGGCTGATTGAGTTCCGTGAGCGCTCACAAATCATCACAGTTACAGAGAGAAATACCACGCTACTGGCTCGTCGGCGCTACTGGCAAGATCATGCTCCCGGCTGTCTGACCCTTCTGTTACCTGCCGGTATGCGTATCCCCCCCAGAGCAGTAGATGACTACGCAGCTATCATCATCGGTGAGCGCTACCTGCATAGCAATGGCGAGCAGTGATGATTGCCCACGCGTACCAGTGCAACTGCACTGGATGAACTCCACCCCAATCACCGACCGCTCCACAGAGTATCCTCTTGGATGCTCTGGTGTGCGACCTCCGCGTAGAACCACTGGTAAATCACGTGCCTACACATGGCAGCATGGGTCTGTTGAGATAGGCCTGGGGCACTTGTCTCACCAACTGCTCAAAAAGCGCTCCTACTCTGGTTAGCGCCAAAGTTATCGGCAGTTATCTAAGTCACCTCAACTATGTTGTCAGGACCGACCACACCGCACGTTCTCCGCGCATCTGCCGCTTGAATCCCGACGCAACACTGCAATACAGTCACCAACCAACTCTTCAGGCATGAAATACCCGACACCTACCAGTATGTAGGCTTGATTGAGCATTGCTCGATGCACTACTGTTCAGCGCACAGGGTTGTGTTGACTGCTCAAGCCATCTTCTGCCCCACTCTTCGGTGAAATCACTTTGCCTGATCTCGGAGTCATGACGGAGCCTTTCCGTTCATGCGTCCATGCTCGCTACCGGCAACTTATCGAGAGTATTGGCATCAAATCACCCCTGGCGCCCCATCAAAGTGTGCCAACAATCAACTATTTTTAGGATGCACTGGCCGCACATTCGCTGCGTGCAGAGCCTGCCTCGTCCTTCTGGCACCTCACCGCAGCATCTCTCTTCACTTGCTCCAGCTTCCTTCGACCCAGGAGTGAGCAGGCACCAGTATGAAACCCGAAAGCGAGTTGGCTTGTCCATGTACCTCCAGGTTCAAGCTCGCCGCCAGGCCATCTGCCGGTCCGTACATACTTTCAGGCACAGTCAAATTGGAGTTATAGGCGCCTTGTGAGCCGTGATACTTGTCCCATAGGCCCCACCAGTAAACATTTTCCCCCATGAGCTTTAGGGCATCAACCATAAGTGGCCCATTTGCCAGAGGTTTGATGACATAGTACTGATAGCCCGTGCTGTGGAATTCGGCAGTGCCGTTTGCCTCACCCAAACGGACACACTGATACTTCGCCGGATTGTCTCCTATAGCCATCCATGCGGCCACATCTACTTGTGCCTCGGGATTGAGGCAGTTGCCACGAAGCATTGGCGGCAAATAGTGGCCTCCGTATACAGCATAACTGCACGTAGAGTCGGTCACATAGACTTTTAGTCCGGTAACCCCTGTATTATGAGACTTATGTGTTTCGGCGGTCTCCTGGCCCCCACCACAGCCGGTGGCAGTGACCATGCTTGCGAGCATCACCGCAACAGCTAACAATCTATAGGTTCTGTTGTCCATTGTTCGCGATCCCCTCGCAAATGGTGATGAGATAGGTAGTATAATTATAGGCTCTGGCAACAGAGAAGGCTGTAAGAAATGAGTGAGAGTTGCGTTAGGATTGCGTTGGGATTGCGTAGACTGGCTGAGAAAATATGAGACAGATGTTCAAGCTGAGGACACACGCGCAAATTCAACTGTCGGGGTCAGCAAGGGAACGGAGTGAACTGTGGCATGCCGCGCATGTAGTGGCGTGGTCCTATGAGGGCCCTATGTCAGATGCACAATCATCGGTGCCTATTGTCTCCAGCGGTCAACATATAACCATGGTTACCGACCGTAAGTATGAAGACCGGTTCCTCGGGTACAGGCTCCAGTTTTGCTCGCAGGTTGCGCATGTGCCAGCGAACCAGGCTGCTGTCACCAGTTCCTGCAGGGTAATCCCAGACGGTCTGCAGCAACTCCTGGCTACTGAACACTTGCTCGGAATGCGTCATCAAATGTTGCAGCAACTGAAACTCGGTTGGCGTGAGTGTGACCAGCGCATCGTCCACTCTAACCTGTCGCCGGGGCAAGTCCATGCTGATAGGGCCACAGTTGATTTGGCTCGGCTGGCTTTGGGGAGTTACGGCAGTTTCAGAGAAGCGGCCCGCTCTACGTAGAACCGCACGAACTCGCGCCCGTAGCTCACCAGTATCAAATGGCTTGGAAATGTAGTCATCTGCCCCCTCGTCGAGGCCTCGCACACGTTCTTCGGGCTCATGGCGGCCAGTCAACAGTATGATAGGCATCGTGGCCAGTGCAGGGTCCTGGCGCAACTGTCGCACTACGCCTAGCCCGTCGAGAGCCGGCATGACTATGTCTATGACTGCCAGATCAGGCTTTCGCGAACGGATCATCCGAAGTGCTTCGTTGCCATCACTGGCACAGATGGTCACATGGCCGTCTTCCGAGAGCAGGGCTGCCAGTGCGCTAGTAATTCGAGAATCATCGTCGGCGATTAGGATGGTGGCCATTCGTGTATCGTGCTCACTGTCATCAGCTTACGTATCTGGAAAATTCCATCGAACCTACCACAGCTATGCTCCAGATATGATACCACCTGGACAACCTCAGCTACAACTTATGCCACTGGGTAGAAAAGTGTGGCGACGATTGCTGTGTCATGGTGCGGGCGATGCGTCATGACGGTCGTCAAGTGGGGTGTGGCTTCCGTTCACTGCCTGCCCTGTGCCATCAGGTGGCGGGGATGTGCCCGGTTTGGGCAGGCAAATGTGTACGACGGTTCCCGTGTCTTCACAGCTCTCAATCTCGATTGAGCTTCCATGGTGCGTGGCTACAGTGTATGCAGTGGCCATACCTATACCTCTGCCATCTGCACCGGGGGCAGTGGGGTATGTCTCTCGACAGCGCTTTTTCACATCATCGGACATGCCCAGACGGGTATCGGCGATTTCCACAGCCACCGCACCGCACTCATGATGGATGGTAATCCGCAGCGAACTATCTGCCAACATCGTCTGGACTGCATTGCGGATTGCCGTCTGTAATGCCTCACACAGTTCGCCTTCCCCGCCAGTGCTCGCAGGCGGTGGCTGCCGATTCTCGGCGTCAGACAGGCCTGTCGTTGCGACGTGTACTCCCAATGCCGAAGAGACCACCTTCAAAACTGCCGCGATGGCGTCCAGTGCCTCCACTTGCGCATGCATCTTCTGACGGTGAAAATCCTGCAATTGCCTGACTGCATTAGCCGCCTCATGGGCAGCAGCATTGACGCATTCCAGATTGTGCCGGGTTTTGGTACGGTTGCTCCAGTCATAGCTGTCAGACAGCAGCAAGTCAGTGAAAACGATGACTGGTGTTAGGGCGTTGTTCAGATCATGGGCAAGTCTTTTCGCCATCCGCACCAGGGCAGCCGCACGTTCATCGTGCATGGCGGTCCCTTGCGTCTGGCGCAACTCCAACAGCTGCTGATGCAAGCTGCGATTTTCTGAGCGCAACCACTGTTCATCCTGCTGTTGTTTGAGCCGAGAATGGATATCATGCAGACACAGGGCGATATGATCAGCTACTGTGCCAGGCAGTGACTGCTCGACGGCGTCCGTAGGCCAGCTAGACTGGTCCACTCCCATGAAACCATAGAGCTTCCCCGCACACTCCAGCCGCAGTGTTGCATCGCCTGTGGGAGTACAGCGTGCCATCGCATCGGGATCATCCCATGATTGTCGGCAAAGCATCTGCTCCAAAAGCTCTGCTTCCGCCCCCATACCGCTATGGGACAGTGCGGCAAAATCCCCATGCGCGTCTAGACGGATGATCCACACAGCTCTACAGCAGCCATTTCCGGTCAGTGTCCAACACACTGCATCGAGAAATGATGATACATCGATTGCACCAGTTGCATGCCGACTGATGTCGTGCAGGCTCTGCGCCAGCAGGCTTGCATACTGCCGATCCCCTGTGCAACTACTGTCAGAGCTGGAGCAGGTCGCTGAGGTCTGTGGCCCTGGCGTCTGGCGTTTTTCTGGCTGTGAAGCACTACGGGTAGTATGGCGATCGCGGTGGCGATGGAACGAGATTGCTACTGCGATCTGGGCAGCAATTGCCACTGTCCAGGCAAATTGTCCGGAAGACTGTGCAGCCCATTCTGCCGAAAGGAACGTCATAGTCTGCCTCTGTTCTCACCGATTCTGCGTATGTGTAGAGCTATCTCACTCATCCGCAGGCCATACATCGCTGGTGAGGAAACGTAAACCAGATGAGCTTTGTTTCGCATCCCCAGTTTTCTCATCAAGTTCACTCTATACGCCTCAACAGCAGACGTGCTCATCGCAAAAACATCTGCTATGTGTGGTATGAGCCCGTGAGATCTCTGATCGTCAACTCCAGCGCTTCGAAGTCACGTGCTGTCAGGATATCATGCCCCTGCGATCTCCGACCGAAGCGGAGCGCACGTATGCCTCAATCCCTCTGGTTGTACTATGGTATGCCCCGCTGCCTACTCTTATATATGTGCATCGCCTAGATGTGCATCGCCAGGCGAACACATATTTCTCGAATTTCCCAGGGGGATTCTCACTACTCCTCATGTTTCGCATAGTCTGTCATATCACCGGCATATAGTTTCGTCTCCCGCGAGACCTGCACCTGCAGCCACATACGGTGTGATGGGTGGGCACCGCACTGCATTTGTTCGGCCGTCTCACATCAGGCAACCGATGCCGTGCTCGCCGCGCAGGAGCGATGAACGAGGAATCTCGGATAGTCCTCATGCAGTCTGAGCGGCGATAGGCCGGTCACAGGCAGCATCACAGGCAAGCCCATCCGTCTGAGAGCAGCGTACCAACACAACTTGACGTAGCGACCATTTGCCGATAGAATTGACACATCGAATCGTGGGCGGATAGCTCAGTTGGGAGAGCGCATCCCTCGCACGGATGAGGCCAGGGGTTCGAATCCCCTTCCGTCCACCAGACTACTTCAGGGCCGCGCCTGGCAGCGGTCCTTTTCGCTTTGTCAGTACATATTCCGGAAGTGCTGGAGGTAGCATCAACTCTCACAAATCTTGTACCGACTGATCTATCGGTGTCCGTGCCCGGGCTGTCAGTATGGCTCAGAAGGTCATGCGGAACCTGCGTAGAACAGTATGTAAACGCACTTTCGCGTATATTGGCGCGCTTTCACATGCCTCTCTCGCCTGCGACGACGCTGCTGCAGGCCTCTATCACACTAGGGCAACAGAAACGATCTCAAACACGCGTGCAGATAGATTTCGCTCAAATGGGTCCCACCTGCGAAAGGAGCCTTCACTATATGGACAGACTGACTACAGCTAACCTGCTGCTAGCTGTCATCTGCATTTTGACAGTCTTTTCATCAGTGGCAGCCGCCGAATATGAGGTCCAGTCTATCCGGCTGACTGCAAATGTCCCCGTCAAGATTAGCATCACGGGTGGCCCTACCCTGGAGCAACCTCAGTATAAGACAACCGACGGGCAGTGGAAATCGTTGCCGTACGAACACGAAGCTGCTACAGTGACTTTTTCAGCGCCATTAGATGCTCTGCCCGCCACAGTCATCCTACTCGACAAGCCTGCCTGGCTACAGCTACCCGACGATGAAGCTCCCACTATTACCTCCGCCAGTGTAGACAACAGGACGGTCCCGGTAGCTGAGACTATCATGCTCGGCTTTCTCCCGGCTACTCCACAATCCATCGTTATCACTGCAGCCGACGCCGATAATCCCATCGCCTCTTCTACAGTCGCCGTGCAAGTCAACGGAGAAGATGTAGATGCTTTTGGTGGCGAAGTGGCTCTCAACGCTGAAGCTGATGGTAAACGCCTCGACATCGTCATAAAGCCAGGGCAGTTAGATGAGGCGCACCACTCCATGCTCGTATCCGTAGCGGATGCTACTCCCGAACGCAACACCACCGTGATAGAGCTAACTTTTACCACCGCTCCGCTGTTGACAAACGGAAATTTCGAGCTTGCTGCTGACGACGGACGGCCTCAGCACTGGAGCACCTCCACCTGGAGCTCAGATGCCGAGACCAAGGCCGAGTTCCAAGTTGCCGAGGGTGGTCACAGTGGCAGTGCGCTGCGTATCCAGGGCATCGCTGGCAGCCTGAACATGGTTTGCGGGCAATCGGTGGATCTTATCCCCGGAGCCGATTATGTGCTGTCGGGATACTACAAGAATGACAGAAACACCGGCTATGTATCGGTAATCGGCAACAAGGACGGCAAGCAAGACCAGTATTCCAACATGCCTACGCTGAAACACGCTGAGGACTGGACGGAATTTTCGTGGCAGTTTACGGCTGATGCGGACAACAGCAAGTTCATGCTCTACCTGAGAGCTTCGGGGGTCGGCACAGTCTGGTTCGACGAGCTCAAGCTAGAGCAAGTACGACCATGACGTCCCGGGAATAGGCTAGCCTTAGCAACATCCGACAACCACACCAAACATGGAGGCCTATCATGCGCGACAAGTCCCTGCAGTTCCTGAAAGACCTGATTTTCGCCCCTTCTCCATCCGGATATGAACAGCCCGCACAGGAAGTCGTACGCCGTTATGCCGCGGACTTTGCCGACGACATCCGCACCGATGTGCATGGCAATGTCATGGCGATACGGAATGCTGACGCACCCGTGCGCGTCATGCTGGCCGGCCACTGCGATCAGATTGGCCTGATGGTCCAGCACATAGCTGATTCGGGCGTGCTACACATCGCCGCAATCGGCGGCTGGGATCCGAAGGTGTTGATCGGCCAGCGTGTCCTGGTACATGCCGCGGAAGGAGCACTTCCCGGAGTCATCGGCAGGAAGCCTATACACCTGATGCCTGCAGAGGCACGGGCCAGCGAGAAATTGGAAGTTGAAGAGCTGTGGGTAGACATCGGCGCCAAGGATCAGGCTGCTGCTGAAAAGCTGGTAGCCATCGGCGATTGCATCACTGTCGAGCCGCACTTTACGGCACTACAGCAGGACCTGGTGACCGCCCCCGGTCTCGATGATAAGGTGGGCGTATATGTGGTCATGGAAGCTTTGCGCCTGGTGCCTAAAAGTAAACTCAACTGCGCCGTATATGCTGTATCCACAGTGCAGGAAGAAGTGGGGCTTCGTGGGGCCCACACAAGTGCCTATGGCATCAATCCCCACGCGGGCATAGCTGTGGATGTAACCCATGCCACCGATTATCCAGGTGTCGATCCAAAACGCACTGGCAAGGTAGAACTGCGCAAAGGTCCCTCAGTGGCACGCGGTGCCAATATCAACCCGCCGCTGCGTGCATTGATAGTCCAGGCGGCACAAGAACGCAAAATACCGTACCAGAACGACCCGGCTCCTCGTGGTACAGGTACCGACGCTAATGCCATTCAGATAAGTAGAGCGGGAGTAGCCGCCGGTTTGATCAGCATCCCAAACCGCTATATGCACAGTCCGGTCGAAATAGTGTCGCTTGAAGACTTGGACAACGCCGCCAAATTGCTGGCGCAAACCCTCACTTACATAGACGAGAGCACCGATTTCACACCTCGCTGACCTCATGAGATACCATGATGGTAAGCGCTGTCGGACGAAAGCACACGTGATACCACGAATTGTGCGGAATTTGGGAGGCCGCTCTCTATGATGTTGGCAGTTGGGCACAGACGCGGCATAGCTCTCTGCATTTGTTTCTTCCTGGGGGCCATCTTCCTGTCTTCGGCGATGGCCCAATCGGGCGAGGAACCTGTCACAGTGGACTCGATAGAGAGTCTGTCGCATCTTGGAGCACAATTGCACTCGGTAGGTTTGTCACAACTTGCAGCGCATTTGCGAATTGAGCCGCCTTCAGCGCTGACTAAATCACTGGTTGCCGAAAATGGTGACATCGTCAAGGGCTTCGCTGCTGCATGGGAGAAGCGTCTGGCGGCAGATTTATTAGCTGCGAACCTGCGCCATGACATCCTGCGCGTCGTCGTCGGTTCATACAAGACCGACCTCATGGCCCAGGTCAAGCTGCAGGCGGCTGAGCGCAATGACGGCCGATTCGACCGCATAGCACTCGAACAAGACGCCGTCACGGCTCTGCATATCACATTCGGCCTCAGCCCGAGAATGCAATCAGTAGATGTCTGGGCGGTGGTCCCACAGGCAGAAAATGCTGAGTATGACCACCTGCCAGTGTTCTCTGTATCCGCGACGAGGGACGAATTTCTCCGTGCTACAAATCAGCCGCGGACGGCTCCTGATGTTCTTAGCCGCCTGGGCATCGTACGTCTGTGCCCAACCTATCTGCAGCACGCATCCTACGGTCCCGCCGTACCCATCACCGTTCCTCTGCCTTCAGCCGTCTACGATGCCCCGGCAATGCGTGCATCATGGTCCCAACGGCTTGAACAGTGCCGTTCACGTCTCGACAATTCCAATGGTACTCCGGTGGCCGTACTCGGAGAACACGGGAGCAGCCATCCAATTGCCGCACTTACCATTGATGACGGCCCTCACCCACTAACAACGCCCCTGATGCTGTCAGTATTGAGTGATTACGGTGCGCGGGCTACCTTCTGTTTGGTCGGAGAAAAATCAGAGGAGTATCCGGAGCTCGTTGCCCGCATCGCCCGTGAGGGGCATGAGATAGCAAATCACTCGTACACACACCGACGTGCGCAGCAGTTGAGCGGTCCTGAGATACTGGCCGAAATAGACGCATGTCGAGAAGTTATCGGGCACATCACTGGAAGCGAACCTACTTACTTTCGCCCTCCCGGAGGTCGCATCGGTGAAGCGGGCTTGCGCGCACTGGCGGCATCGGGGCACACTTTGCTGATGTGGACCACCAACGCCGACGACTGGCTCAAGCCTCCTCCAGAGACAATCGCTGCAAACGCTCTTGAGGGGCTGGAGCCGGGCGGCATAGTGCTCATGCACCAGGGAAGCATGGAGAGCCTCCAGGCGCTTCCGCTAATCCTGGAGGGGGCGGCCAGGCGGGGCATCAGCTTGGGCACGGCCTCCGAAATGCTAGCCGCCGGTGCCGGAAGAATCGTCCATATGTCTCCAGGCGAGGCCGTCACGCATCTGCAGCAGAACGGTTACGTCGCGGACTAGAGAGCCATCTGCGGACTCAAAGCCGCTACCCTACATCTCTTGGGCTCATGTAGGGTGGCTGCATTCGGTTGTGGCAGCGACACCAACCAGCGCTTGTCGGGCCAGAGCTGGACGCAGATCAGTACGGGAAGCTCGAAGGCAGGAAGTGGCGACTGTATTGATGGGTGGCAAACCGGTCAGTCATCCCCGCGATATAGTCACAGACCAGTCGGGCGCGTTGAGTGTGTCCGGTCGGCACCCTGCCGCAGGAGTCTCGAAGCGCCGTATCGGTGGCCATGTACACGTCAAATAGGCCACCGATTATACCGTTGACCTTCTGCGCGTCCTCCAAAAGCTCGGCCCTGAGGTATATGCTTTCAAACATCTCCCGCTTCAGCGCGTCAGTGGCCTTGAGCACCCTCGGGCTCATCTGCAAGCCAGGCTGATTGACACTGTGCTCGATCAAATCGGTCACCATGGTACCCACCCGAGCACTGTGGCTGGAGCCAAGCACGCTTGCCACCTCGATGGGCAGCTCATCGGGCGTCAACAAGCCCGCCCGCAGACAGTCATCCAGATCGTGGTTCAGGTAGGCGATGCGATCCGACACCGATACCACAAGCGCTTCCAGGCTGCTAGACGGACCCGCTGCCAGAACGTCGGCGAGGTTGGCTTCACCCTTGCTGTGTTCGGTGATGCCCCGTAGCGTCTCCCGAGTCAGGTTGAGGCCCGCGCCATCTCGCTCCAATTCCTCAACTACTCGCAGGCTGTGAAGCTGGTGACTGAAACACGCCTGTGGGTCATAGCGACGATACGCGTGGTCCAGCGCAGCTTCACCGGAGTGTCCATACGGGGTGTGCCCCACATCGTGCGCCAGAGCGATGGCCTCAGTCAGGTCCTCGTTCAGGCGCAACGCTTTGGCAACGGTACGAGCTATCTGTGCCACTTCCAGCGTGTGCGAGAGACGGGTGCGGAGGTGGTCTTCGCGAGGGGAAATGAACACCTGGGTCTTATGTGCCAGCCTTCGAAACGCGCGACACAGATGTATGATGCGATCCCGGTCACGCTGATAGCATGTGCGGACCGGGCACGGCGGTTCAGGCCGACGCCGCCCCGCAGAGTTGACGCTCAGTGCCGCGAAGGCTGAGAGATTGGCTTGCTCCGCACTCTCCAGGCGTTCTCTTATCAGCATTTGTGTTTACTGGACGATCTCCGTGAAATCGGCGAGATTCATGTACAGCCGGTCCAGCGCCCGCATCACCGTGAGACGATTGGTGCGGACAGTCTCGTCCTCTGCATTCACCATCACGGTGACGAAGTAGTCATCTATTGGTTTCGACAGGGATTTCAGGGCTTCCCAGGCTTCATCATAGTCTCGTTTGCCAGACAGAGCCGTGCTCATCCGGCTTGCCGCAGCCTGATAAGCCTCCCACAGTTGCTCTTCAAGCGGGTCTGCGAACAGTGCCGGGTTGACCTTCGCTTCGGCTGCCAAACCGGATGAGCGCACAATATTTGCGGGCCTGGTGGCAGTGTCCACCGTGGCGGCGAACTCACTATCCTCGTGTCGGATGCGAGCCAACGCTACTGCACGCTCAGTCGCCTCGACCACATCATGCCAGTGCCCTGCCAGCACGGCACGAATCACATCGTAGTTGATACCAAGGCTTTGCAGATGATGTTCAACACGGCCGGCCACAAACTGCTTGACACGCCGCCCTGCCCTGTTGATGTCATCATCGTCGTGGTCAGGAAGGTCAGGCAGCAAGCCCATATCCAAACTCACCACGTCATCAAGGGAGAAATGCAGCTTACGGTCCAGGCATATCGCTATCATGCCCTGCGCCTGGCGCCGCAGCCCCATCGGGTCGCGTGTTCCAGTGGGTTCAGCGCCGATATAGTACGCCGCTGCCAGATTGTCCAGCTTGTCTGCAACCGCCATAAGTGCCCCCGGCATGGTGGATGGGAGAGCACCATCGGCAGCAATCGGTAAGTACTGTTCGGCGATTGCATCTGCGACAGCCTGGCTCTCTCCGGCTACGAGGGCGTAGTGTGCCCCGATTGTGCCCTGGAGGCCGGCCAGCTTGGTGTCACCAACCATCTGGGTCACCTGATCGCTCTTGCTGAGCAGGGCAGCCCGCTGCGCCACTCCCATTTCGTCGTCATCAGCTCCAACGCGTTCGGCCAGCCACTTGACCAGCACTTGCAGCCTGACAATCTTGTCATAAAGCGTGCCTAGATCTTCGAGGAAGGTCACGCGATGCAGGTGTTCCAAAGCCTGCTCAGGGGATATTTTAGTATCCTCGCGGATGTAGAATTCGGCATCTGACAGCCGTGCCTCGATGACCTTCTCGTTGCCAACTCGTACCATTTCGGTAGCGGCCGTTCCCGAATTAGCAACAACGATGAACTTCGACATCAGTGAGCCACTTTCTGCAGCAATCGGAAAGTAAGCCTGATGCTTCTCCATCACCATTGCCAGCACCTCATCAGGCACCTCAAGATAGCGCTGGTCGAAGCTGCATGTCACACACAGGGGCCACTCCACGAGAAAGTTGTTTTCTTCTACGATCTGTTCATGCAGCACCGGCGTTCCATCCACCTGCGCGGCCAGTTCGGTGGCCTGGTCGACGATCAGTTGCTTGCGAAGCCGGTGATCAACGATTACATGCGCCTTCTCGAGAGCAGAGAGGTAATCACCAGGAGCCTGCAGCTCTACATCCTGAGGGCCCAAGGCACGGTGTCCACGGGTATGGCGACCACTCTTGATGTTCGCTATCTCCACAGGCAGCACCTGGTCACCGAATAGTGCGACTAGCCAACGTATGGGGCGCACGAAACGAAAATCGAGATCACCCCAGCGCATCGTGATAGGAAAATTCAGCCCGGTGATGATTTCGGCCAGAAGACCGGGTAGGACTTCTTCAGCAGGGTGTCCTTCTTCCCGAACGGTGGCCCAAACGAACGTACCGGTGTTATCTGAACGCACGTCAAGCTGATTGACATCAACGCCGCGAGCTTTGGCAAAACCGAATGCGGCCGGTGTCGCATCGCCATCCTCGGTGAAAGCCCGCTCAGCCGGTGGGCCCTTGTACTCCACCTCGCGATCAGGCTGGCCGATGGGCAGATCATGTACCAGTATGGCAAGTCTTCGGGGAGTGGCGTAGGTGTTGATGCCACCATGCGACAGCCGCAGCCGTTCCAGCCCCTCCTTCATCATCGATTCCATTTGCGCTAATGCTGGCAATACAGCGTTGGCGGGCGTTTCTTCGGTGCCGATTTCGAAAAGCAGATCAGGCATGTGTCAAACTCCGTTTCATCATACGGCGCGGCCCGAGATGGGCAGTCGGCCTATGCACAGCGTCGAGGATGGTACAAACCAGATGGTTGGCCCGATATTCAGGTCTGCAGAAGCGGAAAGCCCATTTCATCGCGCTGTCGTACATAGCTTTTGGCAACAGCACGTGCCAGGTTACGAACTCGCTCGATCATCGCCGGCCGCTCAGTAATTGAAACAGCGCCGCGCGCATCCATGAGGTTAAACGTATGCGAGCAGTACAACACGTAGTCATGAGCCGGCAGTGGCAGATTCTGGTTAATCAGATGCTGTGCCTCAGCTTCATACAGATCGAACAGCTTCCACAGCATGTCCACATTTGCTGCGTCAAAGTTATACACGGAAAACTGACGCTCTTCTTCGTACTTGAGATCACCATAATTCACGGTATCGTTGTATTTGAGGTTACGGTAATCATCGACATCTTGCAGATACATGGACAACCGTTCCAGACCATACGTCAACTCTACCGACACGGGTTTGCAGGGGAGACTACCAGCCTGCTGAAAGTACGTAAACTGAGTGATTTCCATGCCATCGAGGCGAACCTCCCAGCCTACTCCGGCAGCTCCCAGGGTGGGTGCTTCCCAGTCGTCCTCAACGAACTTGACGTCATGGGTAGCCAAATCCAGGCCTATGGCTTCCAGACTTGCAAGATACATCTCTTGCACTTGGGCTGGCGAAGGCTTGAGCAACACCTGGTACTGTAAGTGCTTCTGAAAACGGTTGGGGTTGTCGCCGTAACGGCCGTCGCTGGGGCGCCGTGAAGGCTGGACATAAGCCACACGCACAGGCTCCGGTCCCAAAGCCCACAGGAACGTTGCCGGACACATGGTGCCCGCCCCTACAGGGCAGTCATAGGAATGCATGATCAGACAGCCATGATCTGCCCAGAACCGTTCCAGGCTGAACACTAAGTCCTGATAGGTCATCAAACACCTCCGAACATCAACACGACTTGACCAGAAACGCTATTTGAAGACAGCATAGCCGCCATATCCGGCGGTCGCCACGCTGTAATGGAACGCTACAGGCATGAAGCCGCAATCGCCAGATGCTCACAACACTCGACGGCGCCCGATCCGGAGCGCCGTCTGATGGCAGGCGTCTACGCGGCCCTATAACCAAGCGGTCATTCTGCAGCACGCGTGCGCGCAATTTCTTCTGGTGCGACCTTAGGGAGCTTGCGCCTGATGCGTGAAAGAGCGTTGTCGATTGATTTTATCTTGCATCCGAGTACACAGGCCATCTCTTTGTAGGACTTGCCTGTCTGATACTCGGATAACACTCGCCACTCAAATGGGGACAGCTCATCTCGCAGGGTGGCTTTGAGCACCCGCTCCCCTTCTTTTCCCAGGACTACCGTTTGCGGGTCGATGTGGGTTTCTGTGTCCAGGATCTCTGCAAGGTCGCGCTCATCACCATCGCCCCCAGGTGCCACCTCAAGGGACACTGATGAGTTCAGCGGTGCCTGTTTCTGGCGCGTGGCAGCCTTAATCGCAGATATCATCTGTCGCTGCACGCACACTTTGGCGAAACAGGCGAAGGACGTGTGTCGGTCAGCCTTGAAATCCGTGATGGCTTCCCACAGACCAATTAGACCGATTTGCAGCAAATCATCACGTTCTGCACCCTGCAAAAAGTAGGACTTGACCCGAGATCTGACCAGATTCCGGTATTTGAACAGCAGATATTCGCAGGCTTCCTCGTCCTTCTCATCCTGAGCCCGTCTCACAAGTTCTTCGTCAGAAAGCGGTTGATAGGCAAATGCTCGCCTCCGCTGAGCAGTCTCGCGGAAGAACTCTGCAGGATTGACCATGCCTTGGCTCCTCAATCTCTAAGAAAGGTCCTAACGCGTGTTGTCGGCCGGTTCTGTCGGCCGATCTGGCGAGGCCAACTCCAGTTTGACGCTACATTTTGACAATAGCTCGCCCAGGAGTACCATCGCCGCCGCTGCCAGGCCGCTCAAACTCGTCGGAAAGTGACAAATGCTTCTGTCCAACCACTCCACTTCGACGCCAGTGACGCTCTTTTGCCCGGCAATCATTTCGCCAGTCTGCTGAACAACCAGCGCCACGACATCGCTCAATTCATCGGTCTCAGTCCAACCCCGCTGCTCTAACCACACTAGGGCGTCCACCACCTCACCTTCGGCTGCCTCCAAAGCATCTCGTGCCTTTTCGTAGCCGACCCCAGTGCGCTGCCGTACCAGGTCCACATCGTTCAGGTCGTATCGTCGGACGGTCATATCAGCTTTCATATCCACCGTTTTGCTACCGCGCGACGTCTGTTTCCCCTAACCGTCCCATAAATTGGAGGAAGCCCTTGAGCGCATGTAGCTCATAAACCTGGCTTCGGAAGACGGAGTTGACGAATGCATCGTATTCGGGCCCATACTGCAAATGGGCGGCTCCGAACGCAACATGGGAGAAACACAGCCCAGAGAAAATGCCGAGTGCGGCTGCAACTGATGAATCAAATGGGCCGATATCGGACTTCCATTGGCGTTGAAGCAGCGTGGATACGACAACAACCACAACAGTCAGCACCAAAAACACAGTCAGATAGGCTGCTGTGTTAGACATTTGAGGAGAAACGATGCCACGGTAGGATACGGCTGCGATCTTGAGGGCGGTCCAGATGCCTACGGCATCGATGATCGCACATATGGCGCCACGCTTGACCTCGATGACCATTATTACCAGACATAGTGCC
>JAAYSP010000139.1 GCA_012518355.1 candidate division WS1 bacterium
GCTGCCGTAGCTGCTGTCTCGCCCTCCGATGCCACTTCGGCTGCCACCTATACCGCCTCTGCTGCCGCGATCTCCGTAGCCGCCTCCGTAACCACCACCATATCCGCCGCCACGCCCGCCGCCAATACCGCCACTGCTACCACCCATTTGACTGGTCTCGTCACCATAGATCGTATAGCCACCAAATAACTCTGCAATCAGGGACGGGTTAGCATATTTAACGCGTAGCAACCGAATTGGCAGGTTAGCTCGCGGGTCTACTCCGGCGGTACCATCCTCACCAGTCATTCCAGCGGCTGGTACTGCAGGACCTGACGCTGGTGCTGCAGCAGGTGCAGATGGCCGCGTAGTGAAAATCGGGGCGCCATACTGAGGCATCGGGCGCTCTGCGCGTCCACCAGCCGCAGCACCTCGCTCGCGGATTACATATACATTGTTGTCCCGAACAGCCCGCAAATCGGCTTGCTCGAGCACGATTGCCAGAGCTTCCCCGACACTCACGTCCACAAGCGCCGCAGTGATTTTCCTGTTTTCAGCCGCTGCGGGCAAAGTGTACGAGAACGAGGGGTCAAAGCGCTTTAGTGCCTCCATAACTTTGGATAGAGGTGTGCCTTCAAATTGCACCGAGAACTTGGCTTCTCCCTGCGCGAACGCGGCCGTGGTCGCCAGGATAGTTAGTATAACCAAGGGCCAAACGTAAACATGCCATTTGCCTGTCAGTGTTCTCATCTCATTGGCCTCCTATTGGGACAAGTCCTCCCTACGTCTCCCTCTTTAACTTCGACCGACGTCGGTATAGATGCGGCAACCGAGCGGGTCTATCGCACTGGCCGCGCTCTCCCCGACTGAGTGCCTCGGCGGCGTGGTTGCTGCGGTTCGGGCTTGGCAGGAGCAGGTGCTTTTTCGGTCAAAAACACCTCAGTTCTAGTACCGCTTGGCCGATCTTCGACAATAATGTGGTCGCCACGAATCTCAACCACCTTCCAGTTCTCAACGACGTCGCCAGGGCGCACAACCCCATCCATCTTATCAGGGCCTTCGCCGAACTCGTATACGGCGAGAGCCTGGCCATCCTGAGTCCACATAATGCTGGTGATATACAAGGGCTTCTCCGGACCGAATACAGACGGCGGTGGAGTCGGTGGCTTGCGTGACGGAACTTCCGGTGACGGAAAGCCGAGCTGCTGGGTAATCGGTATTTTGCTCCAGTCGGATCCATAGTTCGTTACCCGCATGTCTTCCAAGGCAAGCTGGCCTTGCGCTCCGGGAGCTAATGCGGCTGCAGAGAACGGATTTGAGCTACTAGGTTCGATTGGGTCACCTTTTGCCGATGGGTCGGGTGCTGCAGGTGTCTCTTCTGCTGGACCAAACTCAGCGGGGCCTCCGGGAGGCATTCCTGGCATGTCCATGGGGAAATCCAACCCCTCCTCAGGAGGTGGAGGCACCAGGTCGTCGGGCTGTGCCAGGGAAGCGGGCGCCCCTCCTCGCATCGCCGGAAGCACGATAAGGAGAAAGATGACGCCTGCTAATGCCATGAGGCATAGGGCGCTGACCATCATCAGTTTGGCATTTCGCGGACTTCTCAAAGCGGCCTCCTACTTGCTTACTGGGTGCCCTGATGGACCGAGAACCAGGAACGGTTACAAATACAGATAGATACAATATAAGGACGGGTCAAAAACACCATGTATTCCAAAAATCACCGGTACCCCTTGAGCAGTACTCCTCATAGCAACATGACGCGGGTCAAACACGCAAGTTCAAACAAAGCGGCGCTAAATAGGAAATTCTAGAAGTCACCCGGGTCCGCTGGTGGAGGAGGCGGTACCATTCCGGGGTCCATCCCCGGGTCCATTCCAGGCTCCATCCCAGGCTCCATCCCAGGATCCATTCCTGGGCCCATGGGCGGCGGACCAGGTCCGAATTCGTCAAACATTCCGGGGTCACCTGCAGCTGCCGGGGCAGGTGCTGATGCCGGAGCTTCCACTAGAAGATATATGCTTACCGGAACCGTTGCTGTGAGAGTGTCAGCTTCTCCTGCCAACTGCAACCCGCCCACAGTGATAATCCTCTTATAGTTCGCCAATGAGTTGTAGAACCCTTCAATCTCATTTAGCGTTCCGCTAATGTTGAGGCTGATAGGCCCTGGGAGGGAGATAAAACCTCCCGCTGGAACAGCCGGTGGCCCCATCTCAGGTGTTGGGAATGTGATGGCAGAATTGAGTGTTATGCCTGTAGAGTCTATCCATTCCTTCGTAACCCTGGGAAGGTCCTCCCGATACTCGTACCACATCGCAATCATAGCACCGATCGGTTGGTACATAGAGATTGGGAAGCTGCGATACTTCTGTAGCTCTTCAACATGAACCTGAGCTTGGAGCCAGTCCGCCTGGACTTCAGCGAGTTCAGCTTCGGCCTGGGGCCGCTGAGCTGCTACTTGCTCTTCAGCAGCCAATTGCTCTTGAAGTTGAGCCAACTCTTCCTTTTGCGGTCTGATCAGTTTCCATTCCATCAGCACTACTATGGCCGCAATTAATACGACGGCCCCGATTAGGAGTGCGTAGGTTGGAACCTTGCCCAGAATTTTGCGCATGCCGCTCGTTGCTCCCTGATTTCATGCTGAAGGCCTGCAATGCCCTACCGGTCTCGACACCGGCGCTAGTCGCCCATCATGCAGCCTCGCCGGGATCCGGCAAATCTTCGGGTGGTGGAGGTACCCCCATATCATCAAAGCCGCCCATCATCATATCTTCCGGGCCGCCCATTGCCGGACCGCCTCCATCGCCTCCTGCATCGCTCGGTGGTTGCGGAACGGCGACAGCTTCGGTTAAGGTGGCAGAGACGCTGAAAACGATACTCGACTCCTGTGCAGTGGCCACGGTAGAGCCACTAGGCTGTACCGTGTCCCCGGCGGGCATGCCGCCAATCTGGATGCCAGTGATATGTGGGCATCGGATTAAGTTGAGCACAAAGCGCCCTGCCTCAGTCGTATCTCCGACTGTCACAGTAAAACTGACAGAGGTCGGTGGCGTGATCTGGAAATCAGTCATCTGCGCGCCACTATAGATATACTCGCTAATCTTCCAGAATCGATCAAAAAACTGTTCACCGCTTTGATCGGCCGCTTCCACGAAGTCTATCTTAGCCTGGATGGGCGCCAGCTCGGCTTTCTTGCTGGAGGCTTCGCCTTGAAGCTTTCTCACCTCATCAGCTCTGAGCTTGGCGTCGGCCAGGGCTTCCTCGGTTTTGGCAATGTTGGCCTTCGTCTGTTGGAGCATCAGAAACATCACAACCGCCGAGAGTAGTACCGCGACCACGCAGATCGCCGCTACTCTGACATTGCGTCGCCCCAGAATGATTGCTTTTGGCAGCAGGTCAATGCGTAGCACCCTGGCTCCTCCTGCGTTGCGGCATATGCGTCGAAGCTAGCTTTACTCTACCTATCGGTCAAGAATATCGCGCAGAGCCAAACCGACCGCAATACTGACAGCGGGGCCGACGTCGCGCAGATATGCATCAGAGACATGAGTTGGATTGGTGCGAATGTTGCTGAACGGGTTGGCCACTTGAGTGGGTACCCCCGTCTCGGCAGTGATGAATTCGGGAAGGCCGCGCATCGAGGCCGTCCCGCCAGACAGGATAATCGTGCTGATATTTTCTCGGCGATGCTGCCGACGATAGTGTTGAATGGACCTTTGTAGTTCGGTGGCCAGTTCAGTTATCGAGTCTACAAGCGCATCCGAGACATGCTCAGATGCGAGGCGCTCATCTTCGGTCAGTGGATCGGCTGCATCTGCCGGGCCGTCTGCCTGGTCATCAGCTGTGGGCGCGTGCACGGCCGTCTCATCGGGAGTGGGGGTCTCAGGAGGTAGCTCATAAGCTTGAGTATCTACATCCACGTGGGTGGCTATGTCGTCAGTGCTATCGAGGCTCATGTCCGCGTCCACACTGGAATCCGCATCCGACACCTCGAAAATTGAGTCATCCCCGGCTGCGAGCATCCCTCCGCTGTCATCGTCGTCCAGGCCATGGTCATCATAGTCATCGTAAGGGATTACATCGCTAACGTCTGCAAAATGGCGCTTGGCACGGTCTGCATCAAGTTCTGAGAGCCCCAGGCGTTGCCGTATTGCTGCGGTAAATGCTTCGCCTGCGGTTGGTATTGTACGAGTGAATACGGGCACTCCCTGGCAGAAGATGCAGATGAGTGCATGTGTGTGGCCTATGTGGACTACTACGGCGGTGGACTGCATGACCGCGTCGCCACCGAGCTCGACTAGAGCGCGCCCCAGTGCAAGGGGCTCAACATCAATGGCGATGGGGATCATCTTGGAGGTCATCATGGTCTCGGCATGAGCGTTGACCATATCCTCCTGCGCGACAGCGAGAAATACTTCCATGTTTGGTGAGGCTGGGTCGGCTCCCGGATGCTCCACCGGCTGGAAGTCATAGATAACCTGGTCGATGGGAAAAGGCGTCTGGCGGTCGAGTTCCCACTGCACCGCTTCGTCCAATTCGCGGGCTTCCATACGGGGCATCTCTGCTATTCGGACCACCACATCGGTATCGCCGCCCACGGAAGCCACCACTTTCTTAACGCCAAAGCGGTGCTCTGAGACTGCCTGCATCAGCGCCTGGCTGACCGCTTCCTCATCTACTACGCGCCCACCCACGACACTGCCGGTGGGGGTCGGTACTATTGCCGGCTGTCCCACCAACACAACGTCCTGACCGCTAAGACGCAATTCGACGACTTTAATGGTTTGCGTGCCAATGTCCAGGCCCAGCACGTGGGTTGCGCCCCGAGCCATAAGCAAAATCTCCCTGGCGCTGAGGTTGCGATCGTTGCTATTGGGTCTACGATAGATTTCGGTTCAGTCTAAACTAAAGCCATGCGGTTGTCAAGAAGAGCCGTCTGTTACCTTTGACATTTTCACACTTAGTGCTCTCTCGGAAAGTTGCCTCACACACCCGACTGCTCTTGCCCGTACATCATTCGCAGAGCAGTCTAGTTCGGATCAAACGATACGCTAGACAGCGGCCGCTCCCGTATTACTGCCCCCGGATCCGGTGAGACTACCGCAGAATAGATATCGGCGGACTGCATGACTAACGGATCCCCGTCCGCACGAGCACTCCCCGCATCCAGCGCTCGGAGGTCGTACACACTGCCCAGGCCGGTCCAAAACAGCCAATACCGAACAGTGTTCATACGTGCCCCCGAACCGTTTGGCACCGTGTAGATTTCGGGCTTGACTACCAGCCTACCTTCAGCCCCTCCTGTGCGTATCGGTACCGCAGTTTCCACTGACCATCCCGGCACTTGATGCGCCTCAGTGTATGTGCCACCGTTCGAACTGGTGTACGTCACCTGCACAGTGTAACCGAGATACTCTTCTGGAACAGCAAGAATACCGGCTGCTAACGCTTCTGAATCGGCAACAAAGGGAATGGTCTGGGCCGAATTGTATGCATTGACTACGCTTGCTGGCGATACCGCAGCGATAGACGGACGATTGACGCGCACCGAACTGGAATAGCTCTTGTGCATGAAGCCGGTCCGCCCGAAATGTGGCGAACTGGTCGCAGGAAAACGGCGCCGCCAGAACACGTTTATCGAGCTGGCATCCACATCAGCGTTGTAGAACGCCGAGGGGCAGTCATCGTCTGCACCATTGCGTGTGACACGGTACACGTATGGGTAGTAAGAGCCGTACATGACCACGTCAGTTAGAGTAGCACTCCCGTTCACTGACATGCTGTCGTTGAATACTGCCAGAGGATCGGCAGGGTTGTCTACGTTGAAAAGCGGCGTGCTGAAGCCTACCGCGCCAGTGGCGGGATTTATCTCCATCATCACATCGCGCCCCGCCTGATCCTGGATGGTGTAACCGCCAGCAGATACTGATACCAAGCTGTCGGGTAGATCGCCACCAGAAAGCGGATACAGGCGCGGCAAGACACGATATACACCGCGTGACCGGAAGTACTGGCCACTGCTCCATGTCACATAGAACATCTGTGCCTGCGGACGATGCCCGTCACCGACAGTATCGTATATCAGCGCCAGGCAAAGCACCGGATCGCGGTATTCGCTGCTCCATATGTAGCCTGCCGCGGTTGGATTCAGGGTTGCACTGCTGCCCGACGGGGCATGAGGGCTAACTGCAAAGTTATCATCATCAGCAGCGTGGTGAGTAAGCCAATCCAGATGGCGACTGGTGAACAGTTGTCGCAGCCCGTTGGAATTGAACTGCTCAGGGACGTGCGTCCACCGACTGGTCACCGGATCCACCGAGCTACTGGCATACACGTAGGGTCCAACCTCGGGCCGAAGCTTGCCAAAAGTCAGCTTACCGTAGTTCGGAATAGTCGGATCAGTTCCAGACATGCCGTTGGGTTCAAAGCGCGTCCAACAGATGTCGGCTTCACCTTCAGAGCGCACATAGCCGGAGAAAAACAGATTGACGCGCCCCGCCGGATCTAGAAATACCGATGGATCCTTGGTATAGGTGAACGGGCTCTGTGAGGGCTTCTGTATCCGCACCGTAGCCGCGTTGTCAAGAGGGTCAATAGTGGGGAAGGTATCGGCTCGCCAATCCGAACGCGCAGCGTTGGTAACCGGCACCGGCCCTTCGTTGGTGCTGACAGTACCCAGTTCATAATCCCAACGGTACATCAAGTACTGCTTACCCTCTGAGCCGGTGTGCCAAAAGAGCCAGTGATCGCCATCAGGATCTACGAAACTCCTGATGTTTTCCTGTGGCAGGCCGCCGGCATAGATCCATTCCCCCGCACCCGAACCGCTCCAGCTCCACGCATCTCCAGTGGAAGTGTCGAAACGCAGCGTCGCCTCGACACCACCCGGATGGCTCAAACGTCGGTGCCAAAAGGCCCACCGGTCAGTGTTGTTGTCGTCTCCAATCGCCCAAGGGCTGGAGTTGATCGTGCCTGCGATCGCATCGTTGGTCAGGTTCCGCGGGCCAGCAAGACGTCCTCCGCTGATCGGCCAACGATAGTCTCTATAGAGCGGGTCGTGAGAGCCACCATCTACGAAATCCGCGGTTGCATACAGCAGGTTCACTGGTGCAGTTGCACCCGGGATATCGGCGCTGGTGCTGCCGGGTGCGCATTCGCTGCCTACTGAAGATTGGGCACTCGTACGATTGCTCATCCAGATGACCTGCAGTCGATTGTCCGCGTCCACTATTGGCACCGGAGACGAATCTGCAGAGAAGTAGTCGCTATGTGGCAAACGGCTGGCGAATACGCGGATGTCGCCAAGCACAGTATCGTAGACTGGCTCCAGAGGGAAGTCCACCAGAGGGTCGTACTCAGTTGCGTTGGTGTCAGTCGCCGTTCCTGCCGGCCCTCCAACTCGGAAATCCAGTGCGCGGTTGCCGTTGACATCCAGGAAGTACAGCGTTTGTCCCACATATGTGCCTGCAGGTTGCCCCAGAGGCACGGGATACGGCACAGGGTCGCTCACTGTACCCGCCTGCAAGCGTCCGAACATCTCAACGCCACTGGCTGAGAACGGTAGAGGCGAAAGGACATTCCATCCCACAGCCAGATCCCCCTGTGGATCGTAACTGTGCATCAACCGGCGGGTGATCGGAGTACTCTGGGCGATGCGCCCATATGAGTAGTCGTAGGGCGGCACCTGGATCCGGCTGTAGTGCGGTGGTCTCATCTCTCCACTACCTGCAAGGACGTCGAAGACATTTGCCATAGTCACCGGAGAGGTGATATTGCCCTCATTTACGACCGACAGCGCGGCCCTGGGTGAGACTGCAGCGGGGAAAGCGTACTCCCCACCGGTATCGCCTTGCACGTTGGTATCAGGCAGGTTCGCTATGACGCCGGGCTGCACTCGACCGATCTGCACTGCCGACATGCCAGCTCGCATAGCCGGCTTGCGCGCCACTGAGACCTGTATGTCACCGACATCATATTCTTCCGCTGATATGTGTTGAGCCTGGATCGTATCGTCGCCGCCAATTTGTACGAGCGTCCCCAGTGAGAAGCCACACTGGTTGTCGGTCTGGTCGGGGTCTCCGTCATAGCCAGCCGGGTATTCGACGCCTGACCACGGACAGATCTGATGGCCCGGACACGAACCACTGGGGTGCACGTTGTCTGGGTCGTTGTATCCTCGCACAAGCTGCCCACAGTCGGGACAGCGGTAAAAGGCGTCCCAGCCGGAACTGAGGGCTCCTGTACTGCCTCCGGGGTAGTTGAGTTGGTCACCGTGCATGATTAGGCCGCCACGGTAACCCTGGTCGAGTGCCAGGTCGTTCTCGTATCTGGCACCACTGGTGTGTGGTACTGAGGGAGGCTGATAGGGAGGTATCTCTATGTGTACTGATTGTTCGCGGCTGGTAGCTGGGTTTATCCACGCAGGATAGACAATACGATAGTATTCATGGAACTTGAGCGCACCATCGGGCAGTACCTGACGTATGCGCGAGGTGCCGCCTGTTGCTTCGATAACGCCCGCCACCATCATTTTCCGCCACAAGTCAGCATTTGCGCGGAAGTAAGCCGTTATGGCAGTGGTGCTGTCTCGATCAGAGTGATATGGACATCTGTCGCTACCGCCTGTTTTCATGTAGCCACAGAAATCGCAACGTCGCACCGCATCGCCATCGCGAAATCGATTGAACAGATAGAAGTAGCGGGTCGGAGTGCTAGTGCCGGGACCGTATTCGCCCAACACAGTGTTGTTGTCTTCGTCCACCTCACCGACCACTACCCGTGCGTAATCGGGATTGGGCCAGACTGTGGGGATTGAACCGTCGGAGTGCACCCAGTCCTCTGCGGGAGGGGGAAACTCCACGCGCGAAGAGAAGAAGCGGCACTCGGCCAGATACTGCACCCACGTTCGGTGAGTGTCAGAGCTGTCGCTGGGAGGCCGGAAGCAGCGGTCATCGCTCTGTTTACGCGCAATCTTTTGGTTGGTCACTTCTTCCTTGAAGTCGTACTGCCACTCCCAGCCCTTGTAGAAGCGCCAGTTGCTCTCACTGGTATGGGTCGCGGTCAGGTCATCAGCACCGGCAGAGTTGGCGTACTGGACAGCCGCCACCCCGACGCCGACCGAATTTCTGGGGATGTGGTACGGTTGTACCGGATTGCCTGTCTCAGCGACATTACTGTCGTCTGTGATCCCGCCAGTCAACGCTCCGGTGCCGGTCCCTGCCACCAGCCAGCACTTCTTGGGCGCAGTGGGGAAAACTTTATCCCAGGCCCAGTCTGTCAAGTCGTTGTTCCCGGCGGTCAGAGCCGGTTCACCAACACCGCTCAGCTCCGAACTGCGGGGCATCAGCCTGGTATTGCTCTGGACTGTGAAGTGAAACAGCCAGGTGGTGTCAGTATCCGCTGTACCGGCGAACTGATCATGACGGAAACGAACCGTTAGTGCACCTGAGTTGCTCACATAGAGGTTGCCCTCGGTATCCGCCGAAGGTGAGCTATCGGTGATATCCATGTCCAGGCCATAGAGCAAGCTCGCTGCCTGCACCCGCACCTGACTGGCGGTACCCCCGGTGTCTGTGCGTGTGTAGCGGATAAGCCACTGGTCACCATCGTCCAACCGGTACGGGTTGAGGCCCACACTGATAAACTGTGCCTTCGCAGTGGCGTCTGCATTGGCGTCGAACAGCAATACCGTCGGTGTCGCACTCATGTCTATGTTCGATAGGTTGGTCTGAGTTGCGACAGGGCGCGTCACACCAGGGTGAGTGACGAAGAACCGGAGACGAGTGGCCTCATCTGAACCGCTTGCAGCGTTCAACTTGTCGGCACCGTCTGCGGCATACAGATTGACCGTCCGCAGATATACTCGTGACCTGAAATCAATGGGGATGTTATCAGGCGTGCGATCAAGCGGGTGAAATGGCTTACCAACGATGGCACGGCCCGCCAGATTGCCGGCAGTATCTCGATACTCGTAATCTCGCGCTCCTAAAGGCATGTTCTGGAGCGTACTGGTCAACACTCGATCGCGTGTTGGTACTGGCACAAGATTGACATTCGGATGACCGCTCAGCCCCCATGGGTTGGGGCATGTCTGGCCGTTGCCGTAGTACGACGAGTAGCCGCAGTGCAGACACACGTAGGACGCGCGAATGCTACTCATGTTGAACATGCGCGTGTCATCCGTAGTCGGGTCCACATAAGCCCGCATCTCGTAGGGCGATGGCGGGGGGGCCTGCGCAAGTGCCGATCCCACCGTCCAGGCCAATGCCGCCACAATCAGCAGTGCGCTGAGGAAGGCCTGCACAAGTGCTGAGCTTCGCTTGATGGCTGTCACTTTCGCTGTTCTTATGTCATATCTCATAATTATCGCCTGATTAGCAGTATTCAGTGTGGCCTACCTGCCCTCCATGTGGCAGCCTGGCGCTACTGGGCTGCGCTGGTCGGCTGTGCCAGCGGATCCGGCCAGTCGAAGTCGTACGGATTGGGTATCACGTGGCGAACATCTATATCCAGCGTATCATTGCCCGGATAGTTATCGTCAGCATCGTTGGTCTGTACCACCATGACACTGGGGCCCAGTACTGCGGGCGGAGTGATATCGTCTACAGTGGCACGGGTCATGTTGGCAGTCATCCCGGCATGGTTGACGATAAGGTGCCGATGATACCGCTCGATATTGCCATCACCATTGGCATCCATCGGCCGGTTGTCAGTCGGAAGCCGCCTTGCAGCCACCGGGAACCACGGCATGGTTTGCCAGTAGCTGTTGCCGCCAACATCCATATAGCGGATGTTAGTCAGATCGCGGCGCTGGCTTGTGCCCGGATATGAGTACAGGAAATCCTCCCGCGTCATGTACCATACAGGTGTATCGGCCAGAGCGTTGCCACCGTCATCAGTGGCCGAAACCAATCGCCACGAACCGGGCGCACCGCCGATATCTACCACGAATTCGAACACCCCATCCCCACGAGCCGCTAGTGGGCTGGGCTCGTTGGCCTGCACCTGCGACATGCGACCTGCGAACTGACCACAGGTGACCGTCAAGTAGAAATCTCCGCCCTCGTATGAGGTCTGCACATCACGGATGTTGCGGAAGATCAGTGGGTTGGGGGCGGCAACTCCACCATCGTCAACATCCTCGTCCCACAGCCATGCCAGCCACTTCCAGTCAGTGCCAGCAGCGCCGCCGCGCGGAGTGCTGGTGGAGAACGGGTTGATGGCTTTGCTGCCTTCTTCCACCACCACAAGCTGATGCAAGTCCGACGCAGCGCACAGATAGCCGATGACCGGGTAGATCACTCCGTCATCATTCGACGTCTGCGATGGATCGAAGATCGGACGAGCAGTAGTATAGGCTATCCGCTGCAACGGTGCGGTGCTACCGGATGGCTTCACGTGGCTGGGCGTCTTGACGTGGACTTCATGCGTTTGGAAGCGCACTCCATTGCCATCTTGCTGCACTCGTGTGACGACATCTATCACTCGACCGTTGCCAGAGTCGGCGATGACTGTGTGAGCAACTGTACCGGGCAGCAAGTCTCCGTTGACCGAGTTGTACACATAGTCTCGATCCTGGTCTTCCACCGTGTAGTAACGGAAGACATCAGACGGCGAATCGAGGCGCAAGTCAGTCGTGCTGCCAGCAGCCAGAAGCTCCTCATCTGGCACCGTGTAGTAGTCATACTGGTGGTCAGGGTCGGCACGGCCATCGCGATCGAGGTCCAGGTTTACAAGTGGCCACTTGACCACTCCATCGCGATCTATCTCTACCACCCGGTTGTTGCCAGTGTCCACTACCAGCAGATTACCATTGGACAGCGGCAGCACCTTGCCCGGGCGGTTGAACGGTATCGCTGTGCGTTCATCCTTCCGCCGATAGATATCAGCCCGCTCATGCGAGGTCGGCGACAGAGTACCATGAGCCACCCAGACGGGACGCTGGCCAACCACCTGGAGTATCCGGGTGTCATCACAGATGTAGGTGGATTCGGACTTGAGCGAACTGACAAAACCGACACCTTCGGATTCGTATCCCGCTGCGGCCTGGGTTATCCCAGCGACCATATTGGAACCGATGAAGACGCGGTCGCGACCGATAACCGGCGATGACGACACAGCCGGTATGACCGGAGACCCCATGGCCGCGTAAGACACGTTAGGCAGTGCCGGCTGGGTCATGCTGCCCGACAGCACTCCGCTGATGGGATCCCACAACAGTGACAGCAGAGTGCGGCGGATCCGGTCGCCAGTCAGGAACGGCTTCCGAGGATGGTTATCGTTGTGTACCTCGGGATAAGCCAGAGAGTTGTCACGATGCGGGTTGTAGCCTTCTGTGCCCACATGCATAACGGCTCCACCAAGAGCCGGTGATGAAATTGACTCGCCGATGTTATAGGGAATCTGATGCAGCTCTGCTGCTTCCTGAACGCCCCCGAAAGTCTGGTTGAAGTAGTGGTATCTCACAACCACTTCGGAACCGGGCTGTAGGGGCATCGAGGCGGTGCCATCATCAGAGGGCACTGCCAAAGCGCGCACGTCCAGAATTCCCCGTGGTAAGACGCCAGGAAAGCCCGGAGGCAAGAAGGTAGCATCTGTGAACTCTCTCTCAGCAGGCGCCAGGCCTTCGACCGGGACGCCATTTGGCAGGCTGATACGTACATTTCTCAGATCGGCCAGGTTACCCGAATTGTGATAGATGAACCTGTTTTGCAGCCGGATGAAGCCTGGCAGATACTGGAACCGCAGCACATCCGGCAACAGGTGCATTTCGCCATCAATCGTCACCGCACGATCTGGCTCCGTGGGATGCGCAGGGTCATACACATCGTAGCTGACCCACACCGGTTTGCCGTACAGCGCACCGACGGCAGATGATATCCAGCCGGCAGTGGCACGATTGACCGTGATGCGCGCGTTCTCGTAGTCAACTTCATAACTGCTCGAAGGCAGCACAACAACATCCGTGTAGTTGGCATCAAGTGTCTCGATCAGCACCGAACCGGGGACCAAGTGTGCATCGGGCTGTACTGCACTGCCCACAATCGGCCGCAATGAAATACCCAGATCCGCCTCGGTGGCCACTCCAAGAATTGACGCTATCCCTTCGAGTGTGGTGTCGTTAGATGGGTCCGGCCGAGCGTGATTCATCGCCACATAAGCAGTGTTCGTATTAGTGTCCACCGCTGGCGCTGACTTGCCCAACGCGGCATATGAGTACTGGCTGTAAAAGCTGTCATCGTTTGGCAGAGTCGTGCGAGTGTGGAAATCCCATTGCTGACCGCCAGTCATTCGATTGCGCGAGCGAATAGCACCTCCGCTAAGACCTGACAGGGTGCGGTCGGCTTCCTCCGCTGCATCAGATACGACAATCATGCTGTCGGGGCCGCTTATCGCCGGCGGGGTGACTCTTCGCCGGTTAACGCCTTCAATCTGCCGGTAGCGCATAGGTCCGCGGAGAGTGCCCACATACTGAGTGTAAGTCTGAGTGGGCTGCGTACCACCCGGGCCATCAGGATCGGCTTCATACACCACCACGATGCGCGCGCCGCTAAGTGCCAGCGATTGCGGATCACGGCCATTCCTGCGGGCCGGCAGCAACAGCTGTCGCGCCTGGCCACTGCTTCTCAGGTATATGTAAACGTTGCTGCCGACGTTGCGCACTTCAACATCGTCGGGGTTGAGCGTGACATCTTCAGCATCCTCGCGGCGAATCTCCAGCACGCGAGTATAGTCCGGGTCAGTGAGGCCTGAGGTAGCATCTGCCGAACCATTGGGAAGCAGAAACCGCAGGTTGGTGTAGTACGAACGGTTGAGACCAGACTGATCCTCGGGAGGATTGTGAGCCCCCGGTGACGGTATAGCAGGCGTCGGGATGAGCTGTATATCCCAGCCGCCGTTGCGCTGGAGCAGCTCACTCCAACCAGTGATGGCACCATCCCACCTGCTGGCACCGGCGTTCCAGGTGAAGTTCGTGCCCACCGGAGTGGCCACATTCAGATGCACATCCCACTCGCTGCCTGCAATGACATCCTGACCCGAGTGCGGTACAGGTATCGCCCCCGGCACCGGTGGCAGTGTGGGGCGCGGCCCGGGTGTGTTGTAGGGCGCCAAACCCGCCACCCATTGCGGCTCATGGAACGGAGGTAGCGTACCCTGGCTTTCAGGGAAAGCCTGCAGACCCGAATCCCCCACGCTCTGACCGTCCGCAGCCGGGCTTGGGTTGGGGTCCGGATACTCCCAGCGCGGCCCGTTGTGATTTACATTCCACTCATAGCTGAGCTTGAAAGCATGTGCACGCCCATAGGTGCTGTTTACCGAACTGCCGTCCAGGCTTGAATCGAACTCACTGGCCAGTACGAACACATAATCGTTGTGCACCACAGGCGTGGATAGAGCCACAACACGGGCACTACTGCTGTAAGCGGGGATATCGTATGCCCACATCAGCGCACCGGTCTCTTCATAGCTGGCGGCATAGCCTTCACTAGCTGCCCACGCAAGCGCAGTCTGTGCCGTGGTGGCGTTGTAACAGCGCACCTGGGCCGCTCCGCTGGAAGGGTCCACCAGACTAACCAGTACCACCTGCAACGCCCGTGCACCCGGTAGTGTCGCAGGACTTGCTACCACTGGAGAGGTGTCACGCGGGGTGAATCTCCCGAAGTCCGCGCTCCACACCATGTCGTATGGCTTGCCAAGCGAGTAGTCGCGGTAGTGATTGAACAGGGCTGCATCCGGGTCATCAATCCAGGCGTCCGGAATCCAGTCGTCCGCGATGCCATTTTCCGTGAGATCCTGGGCCGGATCGGCGTCAAAACACAACAGCTTACCGTTTACGGCTCCTTCGCCGCCAATATTAGGCGAGCCAAGTGTGGCTACGAATACCATACCACCGCCATATACCGGGCTGCTGACCACCGGCCCTATCTTCGTTGCTGTCAGTGGGTCAAACTGGCCGGGAAATTGCCAATCTATCTGCAGCGGAGGCCTGACCTCAACCAGGCTTCGCCCATCTGCACTCGGACTGCGCCGACTCTGTGACCAACCGCTTGCAGCGGCCACAATGTTGTAGGCAAACTTAAAGCTGGGCGCCTGATACCGTGAAGGGCGTCGCAGTTGGTCTGCTGACCACCAGAGCCCCGAAATCTGCCACCAGCTTTCCAGGTCCCAACCCAGCTCACCAGCGGTGATGACGATGGCGCCAGCACCGTAGGGAGTGTAGGTGACATTGCGGTAGCTGCTGCTGCCATCGCTGGAGCGCAGTATCGGCTGGCACTGGAAGCCACCCCCTATACTGTCACAGGTGGGCCCGGCTCCAGGGGCATCCGGCTCCGGATAGTGCCCGATGTAGCGGACGTCTTCAGGGGTGATCTCGAACGGATAACGCAGCAGCCAGTTGTTGTAGTCAAGCGCTGTGCGTCTGTTGCTGGCGCTTGGGCTGGTAGTATCGAAATTGAAGGGCACGATAAAACTGCTGACCTCAGTGCCTGTCCCCCCCGCGTTACTCTGGTCCACCCAGATAACAGCCCCCTGCCGAGCTGCCTTCATAAGCGCATCACGCTGGTTGGCGTTGGAAATCCGGATTTGCGGGGCAGAGATGTAGATGATATCCATCCCCACCAGTTGGCTTGCCGTCACGTTGTCGAGCTCTACCCACCAGTACGACGCATCCGACTTGGTGACAGTAGCCTGGCCTCTGACCACCTGAGGCGGAGCCAGGGGGTTTTCGAAATCCCAGCCGGCTGGCTTGAGCGGGCATCGCCGCAGCCCCTCAAATACCAACGGGTGCGAATTGACCCACGTACCATCGCTTTGCTGAATCGCCAGAGCACATGCCTTGAAAGTGCGCGCAGTAGCATCGTATTGCAGCGCCACTTGCCCCGCCTGCACCACACTCAGGCAATGCAGAAGAATGATTGCGGCTACTACAGGCAGGTGTCTTCCGGATACCCGCATCTATCATCAACCTCTCACTGTATCGAGCACAATCGGTCTGAAACTCAGCTTCATGTCACGGTATCTGCTGCCCCACTGCTTAGAATGCTTCTCCATAGTAGAGAAGCGTCGGGCTGACCGGCAACAGAGGCAACCTGGGCAGGTTGGCCTGAGGGGAGTACAGCCGCGCATCGGTGGTGCGTTCGGCAGTACCCGGGTCGAGAACGGTTAAGCCCTGGTCACGCCTTACTCGCAGCCGCTCATCAAACTCGTACTCGATGGTTCCCCAAGTCAATTCCGTCTCACTTGTGTAGATCGGGAAGGCCCATTTGTTCGACCAGTCCTGCACATCCTCAATTGCCGCAGTATGGTCTTCGGTGATACATCCCCGAACCGTAATCCGATAGTTGTAGCGCCTCATACTAGCAGCCCACAGACTGTCCTCACCGTCAATCTGACCATCGCCGTTGAAGTCAACCGTATATGTCTTTTCGTTGAAGTAAGCCCCGGGAATTACGAACCAGCTTCCACGTTGGGCGTATATCAGGGCGTTGACCTTGGCGTTTACTGCCGGTCGAGGGCGGTGTAGAGCGTTATCGTACTCCTCTATCTTCCATTTCTTGATCCAGTACTCGCTTGCAGGCGTCCCCAGACGTGGATCGCGATTGGACAGCGCCAACGCGTTCGGCACACCAACAGATTTGGATATGCCCGCACTGATGTTCCACGGCACCACAGGGTCTGTAAGACCGGCAAAGGGACCGATATTGGCCAAAGGCTGCCACTGTGGCGCTATGGCCGTCGAGCAGTAAGAGGTCGGCGCCGATATCGAGCCCCACAGCAACGCACCCGGAGGCGCGAAGATGAAGGTATATGGATCAAGCGGGTTGCCAAAATCATGGCCTGTGACCACGCCGTCAGCGGCCAGCGCAAGCCCAACTCCCGACGGTCCAGGACTTCCCGCGGTCTGCTGAGTAACCAGGCGCACCGACACATCGTCGGGCACCGTCTCTCCGAACCGCCAGCGACTATAGACCTGTCCGCCGGTGTCAGAGTCCAGTTCCCAGTGACTGCCGGCCTCTGCCGACATCGGATCATCAGACACCGCAGGCACCAAACCGGAGGTCAGTTGTGGCACCAATTGTGTGGGGTTCAGACACACATAGTCTCGCGCCAGCAGCGCCACTGCAGTGTTGTCTTCATCCAGCACCCCGTCCGCATCGTTGGTGTCAACACGACGGCCAGCGATATCCTGCGGCGACAGTATCTGACCATCTATGTATATGGTGGCGTTGGACACTATCGTCAGGTTGAAGTCACGGATGAGAGCGTGTGGCGGCGTCGGCTCCCGGTCCGCTACAGGCAGAGTGCCCTTGACCCTGATATTTCCCTCACAGAAGATCACCTGATTGGGATAGTCCGGATAGTCAATCACCATCACATACTCGCCCGAATCGTCACCGACAGCGATGGCATCGGCAGGATCGCCCAGGCGCCATCGAGCGTCGCGCCGAGTGAGCTTAATTCCCGGCTGTCCAGGTTCATGGTTAGGCCACCAGAATACGCCCGGCTCGGTCGGCGCGCTTTCAGAGTAGAAGTCGGTAGGCGGTGCTCCGGCATCGTATCGAGGGCTCGTGGCCAGCACATCTGCCTCGCTGGCAAAAAGCTCGATCTCTACTGCCGGTGGGCTGTACGTGGTCCCAAGCGCGTTCCAACCACTGTTGCCAGTTAACCGCCCCGCCTGGTCTGCCTGGCGCCAGTCCTGTGCCAGCAAGCGCAGATCACTGCTGCCATCGGCCTTCTTGAATTGTATATCGGCAAAGTTGTCCACATAGACACCCTGACCGTGGCCGAACTTGCCTGTGTTCACCACTCTTGCTTCAGCACCCTTTTGCACTATGACCCCTGAATCGCGGGTCAGCGCGCGATACCGGTCAAGCCCAGTAGTCGGATCGCTTGCGAAAATGTCAGGAGCTTCCAGAGGTGGGACATCCCGGTGGCCAGTTGCCACTCGTGGGATTTCAGTGCTGTCGGCAGCGGCCAGGGAGGTTGGTAGCGTCCCCTCATCCTCCCCCTCGACCCACACTTGCGCACCATCAGCGACCCCGTCCATCATGAAGATACCTTCGCTGGCATGGATGAAGTCGTCACGAAGATACCCATCATCACTGGGCGAGGTCAACAGCTCGAAGTAAGTGGATGGGATCATGCTGCCGCCATCGTCAATGGGTTGTCCCAGCACGTACAGAGGGGCATCCGAGCGCACCGGCCCGCTGAAACGGACCTCCAGCGCCTCGTTTTCCTCTGCTGTGCCACTGTTATCGAAATCCAGGTAGGGACGCAGCCCCAGATAAGCGCGATTGACGACGTTGTGTTTGTTAGTAATCCAACGCAGATGGTCAGTCAGGCCGATTGGCTTGTATGCTACCATCCGCCGGAAAACCGTCGTCTGATCGCTTACCCGACCGATCGCCTCAATTCTGATGCATTGGCTCAAGCCTTCTTGTATATTGCGCTGCTCAGGGTCGAACGGTGGCGACGGGGCATAGGTCAAGCGCAAGAGTATGTAACCCTTACCGAACATCGGGCTGTCTTCCACATCACCATTCTGTGCATCCATTGTTGGAGCTGGATAGCGATGAAAACCAAATCGGATGAACGGACCGGGAGCATCCAGACTGCCTGCTCGCAGTGGATGCCAACCGCGGGTCAGATCAAAATCGCTATAGTAGTCGTCCTCTGTCCCCTCGATGCCGTCGGGGCCGTAAAAGTTAGGGTCAACGTCGCCATTTTCGTACATAGCCGGAGGGTTGGGCCAGGTTGACGGATCATCAGGGTCGTAGGCGGGATAGTGCAGATCTGTCTCTGATGGCGGCACGTAGGCAACAAATGACGGCCTCCAGTCAGCACCCAACGGACTGGTCTGAAGCATCCGGTCTGCATAGCGAATACCGGCCTCAGCCAGGGCCTGGGCACTTACCACGTCCACGTGGCGTGCCGACTGTTCCTGGTTGCGGGACACCAGCGCTACAAACAGAATGCCAACCAGCAGCACCACCGTCATCAGCAGCACGGCGATGAGCAAAACCTGTCCTCGCCTGCCGCCGGCGCCCAATGGCAACCCGCGCGCCCCGGATGCACTGCCTTTTAGTATCCCTGCAGACCGCATAACTAGAACCTCCAACTGGCCGGTCAGTGGCCGCCTACCATGCAATTGTGACTGGTCTTGTTGACTGTTGACTACCGGATGTTGCGCACCTGGACTTGATCCTGCATCACTACCTTGTGCAGCTTCAGGTCCGTCGGTATGACCAGGTTTTCGGCACCCTCGTAGGCCGGTTCAGGGTCACGGAACGGGCTCAGGGTGAGCAACACATCCATGACCTGGGCAGTGAAGTAATCGGCCACCAGGATGTCGTCACGTCCGGTGTCAGGGTCGAAGTTGCGCCGATAGTAGTAGATTATGGATATGGTGAAATCGGTCAGCGTGTCGAACATCTGCGGGCTGGGCGGATCCCAGCGGTTAAATCTGACCTCACAGTAGCGATCATCTGGCGACTGGATCTGAGCAAACTGGAACTGCCCGATCCCTTCGGCATCCACGGTCTCAGTGGGGGTGTACTCGGTGCGCCTGACTGTCCCGTCACTAAGCGTGGCCGATACTCGCACATGCACGCTGTTGGGCACGATTTTGGCATCCACAGGAGCATCTGCACCATCGGCATCATCTGGATAGATGGCGAAAGACACCGGCATCAGTGGATCCTGCCAGCCACTGGGTGCCGCCCCATAAATAGGGATAACACTGGTGTTACGATCTCCGCTTACGGCTCCGGCGGCGCCGTATACATCTACGTTGCCAGCATCGTCACCGTCGGTCACCGTTATCTCGTAGAAATCGCCTCCACCGCGAGCCGGTGCGGAATTTAGGGCTGCCGCGTCTACGGAAACCTCTACCATCTTATAGTCGCCGATACGTGTGGTGCCGTCATGAGCGTTCCAACGCATCTTCACATCAGACCGGATGTCGGTGTAACTATCGAGGGCCACGTCGCTATAACTGTCTTCACTGCTGTTGTATCGGTACAGGATAAGCCTTGGCTGCATAAGAGACTCGGCGGAGCTGAGCGGGCTGGCGGGCAGGAATACTGAGCCGTTGTTCTGAAAGCCTCGCCACGCCCCATACTTAGCCGTGTAGAGGGTGTTGTATTCCGATGCGTTCAGCGTATCCCCGGCAATCCGATGCGGGGCAAAGCGTATCCCGTTGTGCAGATGAACTATGTCCGGGTCTCCGCAATCGATCGGACATGTGTCCGTGTATCCCACCACCGAGGCTCCGCAGGTGCGACATATCGTGCTGCTAGGTGGCAGATCTGCACCGGTGGCCGGCGTCCAGATGTTTTCCGCGACAGCTTCACCGGCGACGAAATCTCCATCCGAATCCTTACTGCCGAACACATATCGCCGGTCGTCTTCGTCCCACCGGTAGTAACCCTCTTGCCTATACAGCGCGAACGGATTGTCGGAGCTCCACTCCTGATCGGGGTGCACCAGCCGGACCATATAGCGGACCGCACGCATCTCTCCACTGCTGTCAGTATCAGGCTTGAGTGGCGTCAAGAGCCGCCCGTCGGCATCTCGCGCGGCCTTCACAAAGACTACCTGTGAAAAATCGGTCACCGCTTCATCGTCGTCTGTGTTCAGGTCGCCATCCGGGCCTGCCAGCCGAATTGTCGGGTTGGAGTAGACATACATGGCATCCGACAGGTCTCGCCGGATCTGCTCCATGGCAAGCCGGGCCGCATCCTGCATGTTTGTGCGTATTCTGGCATCGGTGACCATCTGCAGGCCGCTGATCATGGGAGCAAACAGCAGGGCGAACAGCAGTACCAACACCACCAATACCACCAGGATTTCGACCAGTGTGAAACCCCGCCGGTGCGCCCGGCCTATAATGGCACTAGACTTTGGCGGACGGTGACGGACTCTTTTTGCAGATTTGTCCGATAACATTTCCTGATTGCCTTGTCGGATATTTTTGTCGCGAGCCGCACCATAAACAGCGCTGGTCAGCCTTTGCCTGCTGCTACTACTCGTCTTCGGGATGTACCTGCCATGCCGCTGGCGGGCCCTCTGTGTCGCTTCTGAGCAGGGCGCCGTCGAGCGTCTTGACTGAACCGTCCCAGAACAGTACGTTGTACTGGCCGCGATCTCCGCGGGTGTAACTATTGAAGTGCGCATCGCACCAGGTGACTACCGTGTCGTCTGCGGGCAACATGCCGCCGCAAGGGCCCACTATCCTGTAGCCTTCGCCGTCTATATCTACCGTCTCACCGGGGTCAGTATCCAGCTGTCTGCGATAGTCAGCAAACAGCTCGTCGACCACCCACCGATGAGGCATGTATTTATACTGGTTGACTGCGATCTCGCTGCCTTCGTAATCCATTTTGGCCTCTGGGTCCTTGCCGCAGTAGCTTCGGTAGAACTCTTCATCGCCCTCAGGAACGTCTACCGCACGCGGGCAGTGGAAGCTGTCTATGCTCCCCATATACCCCGTATCGTACAGGACCAAAAGTCCGGGCCACATTTCAGCGTCAATTTCTGCATCCGCAAGCGGCTTTCCGTCGCTGTCTACCGCGACAGCGAGGGGCGGGAAGCCATGCTCGTCCATGAAGTAAGCTTTTAGCGCCACGCCGATGCTCTGCATTTGTGCCTGACAGCTCAATGCAGCATTGCCTTCGCGAAGGTTTTTGCCCACTGGCACTATTATGGCCATGAGCACCCCAGCGATCAGTATCACCACAAGGAGCTCAGTCAGAGTGAAGCCCCGGGATGGATGGACGATTGTACGCATGCCGACCTCGCTCCTCATCGGATCCGCTGGACAAATCCCAGCGGCCCCTTGAGCATGTATGAGTCGATGGCAACTTGTTGCTGGCGTCCCTTACCGGTCAGCCACCACACGATAGTCCGCGCCGACACTCCCCGCACCGCCATAATCTCCGCTGACGGGTAATCGTCACTGCGGTGGAAGGACAGATGCTGCAGCACTACCCGGTTCGACCCTGCAGGCACTGTGTGCATCTCTCCATACACTGCGTGGGGCTGGTCATCAGCGTCATACCATATGTAATCCACTGATACCGCGTGCCCTTCCATGGCCGCTGAAGGTACGATGTCCACATTGCCGTTGTCAACGGTTAGGGCGACAAACTCCAGGGCAATTCGGTCCATGTCAGCTATGTTAGTGTCGTATTCAGCAATCACCTGATAAGTTCGGTAGTCTACTTGCACCAGGTTGGATGCCGGGTCCGCGCCTGGCGGCAGGAAATCTTCGGTGTAGCACTCCGCAGTGGCCAGATCTACGAAGCTACGTGGCGGTCTTTGTAGCTGGACACTGTGGTGATCCAGAGTGCTGTAGTAGAACCGCCAGGTGTGCCCCACATAGTTTCGCAGTACCCCCGCGTCGTCGAGGCGCACCGAAACCATCCCATCGCGGAAGCCGTGATGCAACGCGGGGCTCAGGGTGGTATCGGCCAATGCGAGGTTCTCGCCATCCACATGCGTCTCACCAGTGGTCAGATCCACGGCCAACAGATAGACCGGAGTAGTCAAATCGATACCACCCAGGTCAAACTCAAACAGTGGCAAATCGTCATCCAGATTGCCGGCAGCCAGTTTGATGTCTGTATAGCGACTGCCTGTATCCTCATCGGTGCGCATCGTCTCACTACTGATCAGATGATCCTCGATCATCAGCAGCTTGCGACGCCCCTGCTCGTCAACCAGGCCGTTGGTATCGTGTACATCCCGCAGTCGGTAGTCAACATAGGTGGTCAGGCCGGCATCATCACGATGGAAACGCATGTATGCGCCGAAATCGTTGTCCAGTATGTACCGGCCGCGGGCTGACGGGCTGTTCTCTGCATAATCGAAATCTTCGCGTGCGAAATACACCAGTGCCTGAACGGAAGTCTTGCCTTCTAGCAGGCAGACGAAATCCTCGGCGCCCGTTGTCCGCGCGGTGGGACGAACGGAGTAAGTCAGCAGAGAGCCGTTGTCTTCATACTCTATAGCCCGCTCGTCTTGCACATGGTGGATCGGTGGCCGGTTAGTGGCGCTTCCGGTGGAAGCCCAGGCGTAGTTGACCAGCAGCTCATCCACGTTCCATGCAGTAGACTGCGATCCGTCGTAGGTGTGAACCGTATCGGGCACGACGATCTTGCCAGTCTGCTCATCCACGAAAAAGCTGTTGGCCAGCATCGGATAATCCGGCTCACGCGGATCAACCCGTTGCTCGGTCAGCGGAATCAGGATATAGACGAATGGGTAGCTATCTTTTTCGGGGTAGTTGCACCACTGAGCCGGCCCCTGCTGCAACACGTATACCGACGATGCTCTTGCAGTCAGTCCATCCGGCTGCGGCTGGGATGCAGGAATTCGGAAGGTCTCGCCGATTACGTCCAGCATGTTCTCCTGTGCGTTGGCCGGACGGTCAACATCATCGAAGTCTTCGGGAACGGAGAATGGACTGATGGTTGGATCGCCGCTGACGGCCCAGCATAGGGCGCCCTCGACGCCTTTTAGCCGTTCCATGTTACGCTCGGCCAGGCGTGCCATCTCAGTGCGCTGCTGCTCGTTGGTGATGTTTGCCAGCAATCTGGGGAAGCCAACAGCAATCGTCCAGATGCCGACTAGCAGCACCAGCATGGCCACCATCAATTCCAGCAGCGTCATGCCCTGCGACCTGTGCCCTTGCCGGATTGGCAATCTTTTCGCGCTTGTCACTTGCGGCCCTCCGTCACTACGTTACGCGCCAACCTGTGTATCCTTTTGCTAGGGAAACGGGGCTGCCTAGCGACTTATCAGCTATAGCAGCCCCGGCGCCGCCATACGGATTGTCTCAGGCCCGGGTGCTACTCACGTTGTGTGACAAACTTCGATACCTCGTCGACCTCATGGCTCTGCCATGCCGTCCGGTGTATCTTGTCACTGGTACCACCGAGCCGTAAAATTATGTCGATCTCCTCCGCAGCGTTGTTGTACTGGCTGCGGTGATGCACACAATGGGTTATCACCGTGGTATCGGGCGCCTGACGGTTGAACAGGCGTGGATAGTGCCGATACTTCAGTCCTTCGTCTTTCAGCCACTCAGGAGTGTTCTTGGCATACGGCAAATAGTCATCCTCACCCTCGACGCCGCCGTAGCAATCCACACCTGCATTAGTGTATCCATAGTAGTTGTAATACCGCGTGGGCCCGGCAACAATAGCCGCACCGGTCTCGATGTTAGTGTAGTCTTCGGGATCGAATTCCCAGCTACCCTCATCATCATCTCGCGGAGCACTGACCAGACCGTTATAGCTACAGTAACTGCGATCACGCGCAGCCTGTTTGGCCGCGTCAATGTTGCGGTCATTCGGGCAGATGAACACGGACCGATCATCTACATAATCGGGGAAAAGCGCCGAGAAGCCACCCTGATACTTGCCGATATCAGTGTCATAATACGGCGCAAATGGATACCGACCATGGTCGGTGCGGTATGACTTCAAGGCGATGCCGAGTTGGTGTAGATTGCTGATGCACTGGGTCTGTCGCGCCTGTTCGCGAACACTCGCGAACACGGGAAACAGGATCGCCACCAGCACCACGATGATGCCGATTACCACCAGCATCTCCACCAGGGTAAAACCACGTCGGTCCGCACGCGAGTTCATCTGACAACGACCCCCTTAGCTGATTGGGGCAAAAGGAAGTCAGTAGCGGCTTTGACGGCATCAGCAAATCAAAACCATTCACGCTACTAACGTTCAATTTCTACCCCCATTGAAAAACTCTCAAACCTTTTTGCACACTAGCAGCAAACAACTATTTTCATGGACCCCATCAGACTGCCACAGCCACTTCCCGCCAGACGGAAGCCACACTTACCACAACCAAATGGCGGCCAGTTCTGCAAGCACCCACTCGATTCTGTACCGACTTTCGGTGACTTCGTTCGCATCGACCGGCGACATCAAACGCTCTAGGCACGCTCGTCGTCTGTTCAGCCATAGAGCTGCATCATCAAGTCGGTCAGGTGTTGTGGGAAAAGCAGCATAGCCGCCGCCGACAGTGCAAGCATTGGCCCAAACGGCATTTCGGCTCCGCCCCGGTGACGCCTAAGCGCAAGCAGCAGCAAGCCAACGGTGGCACCGACGAGCACTGAATAGAGAAAAAACGCCAGAAATTGATAGCCTGGCCCCAAAATGGCGCCCACTGCCGCTGCCAGCTTGACATCGCCAAAACCTAACGCTGGTCGTCGGAAAACTCGCTCAGCAAGCCATCCGACCGCCAGAAACAGCCCTGCCCCCACGCAAATGCCCACCATGCTGGCAGGCAGATGGATCGTCCAGATCTGCCCGGCAACGTGCTCGGTGAAGCTGACCAGCTCTCCGACCTGGCCACGTGCCAGACCGATCATATTCAGCACCACTCCGAAGCCTGCCAGCAGCAGGACCGTTTCATCGGGGATTATCATCCAATCCAGATCCACCAGGAAGACTACAATCAGAATACAAATCATGAGGAACACGGAGATGGCGTATACAGTCGGACCGATGACGATCAGGCAGGTCACTGCCAGCAGCCCGGTGACCAACTCCACCAACATATATCTGGGGCTAAAGCGACGGCCACAGTGACGGCAGCGGCCGCGAAGTAGAAGATAAGAAAACACCGGCACCAAATCGGGAAGGGTCAATCGAGTACCGCAACTGAGGCACCTGGAGGGCGGCCGTATGATGGACTCGCGCATCGGCAGGCGGAAGATCACTACGTTGAGGAAGCTGCCCACAGACATGCCGACCAGCAATGCGAAGGCTATGAGGGGCCAGAAGCTGGGCATTAGGCAGACTCCCGATGCGATTCAGAGGCCATCGCCACCCGTGTCTAGTAGCCTGCCGAACACCTCCGGTTAGGTTAGACATGGCGACGTGAATCATTCTCGGGGTCAAGCCACCCACACCAACCTGACCCCGCGTTTGACACTGCTTGCTACTGAGACAGTTCGCCGATAATCCCGACCAACGGCAGGAACATGGAGATGACGATAAAACCGACCACCACTCCAAGGAAGACGATGAGAACCGGCTCCAGGGCGGCAGTAAGGCTTTCCAGCGCGGCATCCACTTCACCCTCGTAAAACTCTGCCACCTTCGTGAGCATAGAGTCCAGCTGTCCGGTTTCTTCGCCGATGGCAATCATCTGCACCACCATCGGCGGGAACATCTTCGAATCCGCCAGTGGTGCGGCAATCGTGTCACCTTCGCGGATACTCGCCCGGGACATCAACACCGCGTCAGCGATGACATCGTTGTCCACGGTCCCCGCCACCGTCTCCATCGCCTGGAGAATCGGCACGCCACTTGATAGTAGGGTAGCCAACGTACGCGCGAATCGAGCAACGGCTATCTTATGGTTAAGAGATCCGAAAACCGGCACCTTAAGTATCAGCAAATCGTAGTAACGTTTTCCGGTCTTGGTGGCCTTAATCCGGTTGATAGCAGTGACCATGCCGAAAATGATGATAGCTGCGAGCCACCACTTACTGGTTAGAAAGTTACTGCTAGCCATCAGCAGTCGAGTGGGGCCCGGGAACTGGTCTTCAGTCATGCCCAATTCCAGGAAAAGGTCCATAAACTTGGGCAGGATGAAGGTCACCAGGAAAACCACGATGCCTACCGCTACGATCATGACCATGACCGGGTAAGTCATCGCAGACTTGACCTTACGGCGAAGCTCCATGTCTTTTTCCGAGAACTCGGCCAACCGGTCGAGGGTCTCGTCAAGCACGCCTCCGACTTCACCGGCTCGCACCAGACCTACAGCCAGGTTGCTAAACACCCTGGGGTACTTGCCCATGGAACGTGACAGAGTGGCTCCACCCTGGATTTCAACCTGGATATCGCGGATGATTTCCTTGAGGCGGGCGCTACTTGTCTGCTGCTCCAGAACATCAAGACAGCGGACCAGCGATACACCGGCGTTGATCATGGTGGCAAATTGCCGGCAAAACATGGAGAAGTCTTTCAAGCTGACTTTTCCGCCAAACAGCTTGAAGCTGCTGGTTTTCTTTTTTGCCAGCGCCTTGGCCTTCTGCTCCTCTACAGAGTCCACAGTCAGACCCCGCTCACGCAAAGACTGGATAAGAGCATCCTTGCTACTGGCTTCGGCGGTTTCCTTGATAACACGGTTGGTACTGTCACGGGCTGTATAGGCAAATGTAGGCATCTGCCTGCCCTCCTTAGGCACTGACAGGGCTAACTGCTAATCGTATGTTGATTGCTCGTCACAGCGCAGGTAGACGCATAGTGTCAGCCTGCTCTACACCTCACCGGCACAAAGCTTTTCGAATTCTCTCGGGTTGTAGCTGCGCTGCATGCCGACTTCATAGGTAATCAGACTCTGCTGGTACAGATCACGCAGGGCCTGGTCCATCGTCTGCATCCCTTCAGCGCCACTTGTCTGGATGATAGAGGTGATCTGGTGGGCCTTGTTTTCGCGAACCAGGTTGCGAATTGCAGAGCTGGCAATCATGACCTCGATGGCAGCCACTCGTCCCGGCTGTCCGGCCCGTGGCAGAAGCTGCTGGGAGGCGATAGCCACCAGGTTGTTTGAGAGCTGAACACGGATCTGTTCCTGCTCGTTTGCTGGGAAAACGTCAATCATACGGTCAACAGATTCAGCTGCACTGTTAGTATGCAGAGTTGCCATAACCAGGTGCCCAGTTTCAGCACAGGTGATGGCAAGCTTGATGGTTTCCAGGTCACGCATCTCACCTACGAGGAGCACGTCGGGGTCTTCACGGAGCGATGCCCGCAGAGCGTTGTTGAAGGCATGTGTGTCCTGGCCCAACTCACGCTGGTTTATGATGGATTTTTTGTGATCGTGCAGGTACTCGATAGGGTCTTCGATGGTGATGATGTGTTCAGCACGCTGCTCGTTGATGTGGTTGATAACAGATGCCAGAGTCGTGGACTTACCCGACCCAGTGGGCCCGGTGACGAGAAACAGACCGCGCGGCCGCGCCGCAATTGTCTCGAAGATCGGTGGCAGGCCCAGCTGGCGAATGGTCGGGATTTTTCGCGGAATCTGACGAAACGCGCCCGCGACGGTTCCTCGATCACGAAAGACGTTGACGCGGAAACGCGCTAAATTGCGGAGCGAATACGAACAGTCCAGTTCTAACTCCGTCTCAAAGCGCTGGATCTGTTCGTCGGTAAGGATGTCATAGATCATCCGCTGCGAAATACTTGGATCCAGCTTCTCATAGCGCGTCTGCTTCAACTCACCGTCTATACGTAGCACTGGTGGCAAGCCGTCACATAAGTGGAGGTCTGAAGCGTCATGCTGGACCACCAGTTCCAACAGTTCATCAATATGGACGTCCTCGACCGGCTGCAACTTGGGCCGCGATGGTTTGCGCGCCACCTGCTCGGTTTGAACCGTCTTCGTGCCTTCAGAACTCGCCATATATGTGCCTTCCTTTCACGCCATACCGTTGCAAAACCTGTTGCAGATCAACCCTGCCAGGCCCGGTGAACACCGTCGCCACCAGTCTATCGCAGGAGTTTATGTCGCCCCGGCGGTGAACACCACCCGCGTGAGCTCCTCAACGGTCGTGATACCGCCTCGCACCTTTTCCATCCCATCCATCGCAAGAGTGATCATGCCGGCAGCCAACGCCGCCTCTTTGATCTGTCCTGCTGAGGCACGCTTCACTATCAGCTCACCGATCTCGCGGTTCATCTCCATCATTTCGAAGATACCAATGCGACCTCGGTAACCGGTTTCACGACAGTTGCCACAACCTACACCGTGGTAGAACTTGACTCCATCGTTATCAGGATCATCGGGGTCGAATCCGAAGCTTAGTAGCGATTCCTTGGGCGGCTGATATTCCTCGCGGCACTCATCACAGATCTTCCGTGCCAATCGCTGTGACAGTGAGCCGATGACTGAGGATGCGATGAGGAACGGCTCAACGCCCATATCCACCAGCCGGGTGACCGTGGACGGAGCATCGTTTGTGTGCAAGGTTGAGAGTACAAGGTGGCCCGTGAGCGCCGCTTGAATTGCGATCTCAGAGGTCTCCAGGTCTCGGATCTCACCGACCAGGATAATATCCGGGTCCTGGCGCAGGAAATACTTGAGCGCGATAGCAAAAGTGAGACCGGCCTTGCGATTCACGTGCACCTGTCCCAGACCATCCAGCTCGTACTCGACCGGATCTTCGATGGTGATGATGTTGCGGTCTACAGTGTTGATGCGGTTGAGGATGCAGTACTGCGTGGTGGTCTTGCCCGAACCCGTAGGCCCAGTCGAAAGTAGCATGCCGTTGGGCTGCAAGATGAGGCGTTCCACCGTGGACATCATACGTCCGGTCAGGCCAAGGTTGTCCATACCGATCTGGATGGCGCCCTTGTCAAGAATCCGCAGAACGAACTTCTCGCCAAGAGTAGTGGGGATGACAGAAGCTCGCAGGTCATAGTCCTTGTTGGCATGGCGGACGTGAATGCGACCGTCCTGAGGCACTCGACGCTCTGCGATGTTCATACCGGACATAATCTTCAGACGCGAGACTAGTGGAGCATGCACGAACTTGGGCAGTGGCATGATTTCATGCAACACTCCGTCAATTCGGTATCGTACGCGGACGCGGTCCTGGAACGGCTCAACGTGAATGTCGCTTGAGCGCTCCTCGATGGCTCGAGAGATGATGATTTTCGTCAGGCGGATGACCGGCGCTTCGTCGGTGATATCGGCGATGCGATCAGTTTGCACCCGGCTGTCATCTACTTCCTCTTCTTCACCGCGAACACCTAGAGCATCACTGCCTGCAATCTCATCAGTGATGCGCTTCATATCAATCGCGGCTTGACTGGATGGGACGGCAGCCGCGGCCTTCGCAGGACGAGGCGCCCCATCACCACTCTTGTAGACTTGCCTAATGGTTCGTTCGATATCGCCTGGATCGGCCAACATCGGCTCGATCGTGACCTGCAAAATCATCCTCAGTGCATCTATAGCCATGACATCATCGGGCTCGGCCATAGCCACACGGATGGTGCCATCACCGCGCCCGACCGCTACTGCCTGGTTCTCTTCGGCAGTCTTGCGGTCCAAAAGCAGCGCTACCTTCGGATCAGGTGACGTGGCAGAAAGATCCACAAAGGGTACGTTCATCTGCTCGGAAAGCGTCTCATACAGCGGGCGTTTCTCCAGGTGCCCCAGGTCAACCAGTATCTGACCAACTCGTGCCGCAGTCTGCTCCTGTGCCTTAAGTGCATCGTCGAGCTGGTCCGGACTGATCAGACCCTTCCCAATGAGCATCTGGCCTATCATAGTATGTGCTCTTCGTCTTCGCATGTACCTCGCACCTCGCCAGATAGATGTGTCGAGTGGGTTGCCGCAATACCCCTTTTGGCACACTGAACATTGTATGTTATTCGCTTGTGGTGCGTCAAATACCTTCTGCTACAACAACCAATCCAAAACCAATTCAAAATCAACTCGAATGCTGCGATAAAATAGCCCGAACAGGAGGTACACAGGCCAACAGACAGGTCATCTTACAAGCAGGTCATCGAAGTTGCGCCAGCAGCGCCTTGCGCATGGTCTCCACGGGCGCCTTACGCCCGGTCCATATCTCAAACGCGATGGCCCCCTGGTGTACGAGCATCCCGGTGCCTTCCAGTGTAGCACATCCGCGTGTCTGAGCGGCCTGAAGCAAGACAGTCAGGCGTGGATTGTACGTCAGATCAGCGACCAGCTGCCCGTCATGCAACCATTCAGGCGATACTACCGGCGGTACGTCAACTTGCGGATACATGCCGACAGAGGTACAGTCAACTATGATGTCGGCTTCTGTGACAAGGTCGCGCGCTGATGGGGCATCAAGGCCGCTCCCGACGATATCGACAGAGCCATGTTCAGGCACCGCGATCTCGGTGAGCATCTGCACCATCGCCTCTGCTTTTTCAGGGGTACGATTTACCACAGCTAGGCGGCTGGCACCAGCCATAAGCAGTGCATGGGCCACCGCTCTGGACGAACCGCCCGCCCCGATGATGGCCACTGCCCGCCCGACTGCGCTCCAGCCCACCTCATGCATTGAGGCCACGAAACCGGGCCCATCTGTATTATACCCCGTCAACCTACCCTCGCAAACGTCTATCGTGTTGACCGCACCCAAAATTTCTGCCGCTGGATCCAGTGCATCAAGGAAACCCGCTACAGCCGATTTGTGTGGGATCGTCACATTCACGCCACGGATGCCCATGGCGCTGAAGGCAGCCACGGCTGTACCGAGCTGCTCGGGCGGCACGGGAAATGGCACATACGCCCAGTTGAGCCCCAGAGCTGCAAAAGCAGCGTTGTGCATGGACGGTGAGAGACTGTGCCTGACCGGCCAGGCGACTACCCCGGTGACGGTTGTGGCACCGCTGATAGACTCACACCAGTGCTGCCAGTCGAGTCGAGTATTCACAGCTCTCTTACCTTTCTCACTATGCAGGTAGTACTCGGTACGCTCTACTGACATCTGCCACATCTACTGCATCTACTGCATCTACTGCATCTACTGCATCTATCGCGTCTATCGCGTCTATCGCGTCTACTTGCACGTGCCGTCACTCAGCGGCCGATGATTGGCAGTCACAGAGAGCCCCAGACGTGCTGCCACCCACCTCTCGAAAACACGCGTTACCCGGGTAGTGAAGAATTCCGGCCCGGGAACCGGGCGAACTAGAATTGTGTGCAGCCCCTGCCGGTTGCCGCCGAGGATATCAGTGGATAGCTGGTCGCCGATCATGACCGCCTCTGCAGGTTGCACGTCTATGATTCGCAACGCCTCACGTATAGCCCCGCGAAACGGTTTGCGCCCCAGACCCCATCGGCATACCGCCGGCACTCCCAACTCCTGAGCCAGTGCCTGCACTCCGCGCCTGAAGATGGTGTTTGACACGATGCAGACAGAAAATCGCTCGCGCGCAGCAGCCATCCACTCGCACTTTTCAGGAGATAACTGGCGGCTGCGCCATGCGGTCAAAGTGCGGTCGCGATCTACTAACAGGCCGCGAATTCCCATGTCGGCCAACTCATCCAGATCCACCCGCTCCAGCGCGCTCACGTACTGGTCGGGCCGGAACAGTTCCAGACACCGCATGACACACCTCCCTCCTGAAGTACTTTCGCGTGCACCGCCTATCCGCCTATCCGCCTATCCGCCTATCCGCCTATCCGCCTATCCGCCTATCCGCCTATCCGCCTATCCGCCTATCCGCCTATCCGCCTATCCGCC